>JBBQHG010000022.1:0-19563 GCA_038323755.1 Sphingomonadales bacterium | reverse complement strand
CATCTTGGCGTGGTCCATTGGCGGCATCGCGGCCATGGGTGGCTTGGGCGGCTTGGGCGACGCGGGCATCGTCTGCGCAATCGCCAGTCCCCCCGTGCACAGCAGGGCGGAAAGGGTAATGGTCAAAGGAATGGCGCGCATCTGTAGGGACTCCTGCTAACCGCGGACGGCGGCTCCCGCGATGCTACGCCCCGGGCCGAGCGGGCACAAGCACCGCCAATCCAGTCGATTAACCCTCCTCAAGAGCGGGCCCTTAACCGCCCGGCGCGCAGGCTGCTGCCATGCCGTTCGCCAAACTCTTCCGCAGTCGCTGGACCGCCGCTCTTTGGGCCGGCGGCATTCTTTGGACGGCCTATGATGTCGCCGGTGCCGCCCCGGCCGATCCGCCTGTCGCCGCCGTCAATGCCACCAATCAGGCCGATGCCCCCATCGACGTGACCGGCACCCCGGTCAGCGCCGACGATCTCGCCGTTCTCGCCCATTTCGGCGACGGCGCGAAGCGATAGGAGATCAGGGCGCGGGCTTGATATCCACGCTCTTGATTCGCCACGCGCGCTGCTCCGCCGTCGCGCCGTCCACGCCGGTCCGGTGCAGCGTCACGCTGCCGATGAAATAGGCCGGCGCACCCGTCGCCTTCAGTCGCGCATAGGGCTGGACGGGTACCGTGACATAACGCTGCCCGGCACCTGCGTCGATCGCGCCCGGCGCGCCGACATTGGCGTGGTACTCGGCATAGCTGGCGAAGGATTGGGCGAACTGCGCCGCACTCATCCCCGAGGCCCGGCCACCATCGCCCCACAGCTTGTAAGCCTTAGCATAATCGCCCTCGCCCAGTGCCAGATAATAAAGCTGGACCACCTGTGCTGCACCTTGCGCGCTGTCCGCCGCGAAGGGCGCCTCGCTGATAGGGGTGCGATCATCGGCGAGCCCGCCCGGCGTCCCAGGCGCCGGCGGATCGAGCGGAGCAAGCGCAGGGCTTGCAGGCGGCGATGATGACGCGACCGGCAGCGCCGCATCCGCTGCCACATTCGCTGCATAATTATCGATATCGTTCTGCGCCCGATCGACCGCCGCATTCGTATCGATGGCCTCCATATGCTGGTCCGGGTCGGACGGCGCGCAACCCGCCGCAGCGAGGAGCAGGAACAGAGCGAGCGGGCGAGAGATGCATGGGCAGGTCAACACGAGACTCCAAAGGTCAAAAGCACATCGTCACAACGCGCCGCCACGCACCCCCGTTCCGTCCGGCGGTCCGCCAGTCAGCACGCCTCATATTTCCAATGTCGCTTCTTGCCCTCGCGCAGCCAGCTGATCGCCTCGCCAACGCGCTTGGCGCGGGTTTCCTCTCGCTTGGCCTCGCCAATCCATTCGCAATAGTCACGGCGGCAGCTCGGCGGGAATCCGTTGAAGGTCGCTGCTGCCAGCGGGTCTGCTGCCAGAGCCGCGGCAAGAGCTTCCGGCACTGCCAGCTCGGCCTTGGCCGGCCTGACGCCGCGTTTGATCTTGCCGTCCCCCCTGGTAATCAGGGCAATCGCTTCATGCACCAGCGCGGCAAAGGTCGCTGTGTCGGGCAGCTCTTCCACCTGCGTCAGCTTGCCGAATTGGCCCATCGCCTCTCCCGCTTTGCCCGCGCCCGCCTTAGCCTCCGCAAGCGCCGCGCCGCGCCAGAAACCGAAGCTCGCATGCGCCTTGAACGCCGCCATGTTGGCGAGCAGCTGGCCGTCATATTCGAAGAACGGCATGCTCCATTTGATTGTCTCACCGATGCCGGGGTGGGTCGCGTGCAGCCGCTTTCGCAATTCAGTGAGGATCGGTTGCGCAAAGGCGGCCTGGCGCTCGATATAGGCGTCAACGCGTGGATCGGTCGGCATGGTGGGACTCCCAGGCTATCCCACCATGCTGCGGTCACGCGTCGGTCAGGTCAATATGCCGGAACCGCGCTGTTCATTCGGTGTCGTCGTCGTCGTCATCATCCGCTTCGGGTTCACTGCCACCGAAATCGGGGTCGAGATCGACCATGATCGTCCCGTCGCTGGGGCCGCCTTCTTCGGTTTCCAGGATTTCGGCGCGCTGGCTTTCGTCATAGCCTTCTTCGTCGAACCCATCATCGCCGGTGCTGCTACCCGGATTCTGTCTGCCGTCGATCGTCATCGTCGTCCTCCGCACCACCGCAGGGTGCGGCAGTTCAGCTCAGCAACGGGGGACCGGCATGCTTGTTCCGTGGCTTGCGACGAAGCGGGTTCAGGTCGGCCGGAACAACCGCCCCCGCTCGACAATGGCAACCACCACCAGCGATACCAGCCCAAGGCCCAGAAATCCCGTGTAGAGCGGCACCGTGCTGCCATCGAACGCCCGGCCAATCACCGCACCGATCAGCGCGCCGCTGGTGACGGTCACAAAGCCTTGTACGCTGGAGGCGGTACCGGCGATGGCGCCCATATTTTCCATCGCCATCGACGAGAAATTGGCGGTCGCCAGGCCAAAGCACGCCATTGCCAGCGCCTGCAAAATCGCAAAGGTCCAGATCGTCTCGCCGTGGCATGCAGCAATCGTCAGGTGCACGGCGGAGAGTAAAATCAGCGTTGCCAACGCCGTGTGCGAAATCCGTCGCGTGCCCAGCCGCATCACGATTCGCGAATTGAGCAGATTGGCGAGCGCCATCAGACTGGCGACGCCAATGAAGACCGGCACCAGCAGCCGGTCGCTGCCGGTCAGCGCGGCCACGATCTGCTGCACCGAATTGATGAACCCATAGAGCGCGCCAAGCAGCGCTGTCGCCGCCAGCGTATAGCCCACCGACCAGCGATCGGTCAGCGTCATCCGCCAGCCCTGCCACAACCGCGCCGGTAACAGCGCCAGCCGGCGTTCAGGATGCAGCGTTTCCGGCATGCGCACGATGAACCATATCAGGATAACGGCGGTGATGACGGCGATCATCACGAAGATCAGCCGCCACGAACCGAAAAACAGGATCAGCTGGCCAAAGCTGGGCGCGAGCACGGGTGCTGCCATGAAGACCATGAACGCAAGGCTCATCACCCGCGCCATTGCGCGCCCCGAATAACAGTCGCGCACTAGCGCCACCGTCACCACGCGCGAGGCGGCAATCGCCATGCCACCGGCAAAGCGCGCGACGAGCAGCAGCATGAAGCTGCTGGAAAAAGCGGCCACCAGATTGGCCAGCACATACGCGCCCAGCGCAACGATCAGCACCGGGCGACGGCCATAGCGGTCCGCGAGCGGGCCATGCGCCAGTTGGGCGATGCCAAACCCGATCAGAAACACGCCGATCACCAGCTGGCGATCATTCTCTACCGTCACGCCCAACGCTCCGCCAATCGCCGGCAGAGCGGGTAGCATTGCGTCGATGCCAAGCGCGGTCAGCGCCATCAACGACGCCACCAGCGCCACGAATTCGACAAAGCCGATCGGCGGCGCGGCGAGAGCCGGCGGGGCAGTATCCTTGGGCGGCAGCGCATTCATGCCCGCGCCCTTGCCCGAATGTTCCGCGCCGGTCGACCCTTGGTCAGCGCCTTTTTGTATCCGACTTGACGATCACCGCGGCCACGCGTATTATATATGCAATACACCAAGAGGGAAAGTTCATGCGCCATTCGCTACTGCTGCTCGCCATATTTGCGGTGCCCCTTGTGGGTTGCGATGGCGCAAAGGAAGGCACCACCATTTCGCTCGATACACGCGACAGCGATGGCGGGGGCAATGTCACCGCCGGCGTCGATGGCAAGACGGGTCAGGTGTCGATCAATGCACCCGGCTTTTCGGGCAAGTTCTCGCTGCCCAAAATCCAGCTCGATGCCAAGAATTTCGATTTAAACGGAGTGCATCTTTATCCCGGCTCGAAGATCAAGGGCATGAGCATTTTCGCCGACCATGGCGACGGCGATGAGAAAAGCGGCAAGGTCCGCGTCAGCTTTGATAGCCCTGCAGATCCAGCCACCGTGCGCACATGGTTCGCCGACAAGCTCGCCAAGGCCGATTTCAAGCTGACGGCATCGGGTGACAGCCTGACAGGCACCGATGAGAAGGGCGATCCCATCTCCATCAAGCTAACCCCTGCTGCCGATGGCCATTCGACCGGCGAGATCGTCGCCGGTCATTAAGGCAGGGCATGAGCGTCCGGTATCGGTGCCGGAACGTCCCTGCGCCGCTTGACGGCGGCGCCCAGGCTCCGCACTGATCATGTCGCATTGCGTGGAGGCAGCCATGACCCGTTCGAACTTTTTCGCCCTGGCGCTCTCGGTGCCGCTCGCGCTGCCGCTTCTCGCCTGCAGCGAGCCGGGCCGCCAGGTAGCCGCGCCCGCCAATGCGGCCACCGCGATGACGGAAATGGACATGCCCGATGGCACGCCTGTCGATATGGCGGCAGTGCCCACCTATCCCGGCTCCAGGATGGTGGATGCGAAGATCATGCCGCACATGCCGGACGACATGATGTCGATGAGCTATGATACACCGGCTGCACCTGCCGTAGTGCTCGCCTGGTATGCCGCCGAGCTCGGCAAGCAGGGCTATTTTCTTGACGAGAGCGCCAAGACGCTCAGCGGTACCGATGCCAAGGGCAAGGCCATCCGCGTCGACACTGAAGAGACTGCCGGCGGGCATAGCCTGGTCACGATCAGCAAGGGCTGATTATCGGCGGCATTCGCCCGCTTCGTTGCAAAGCACCCCCTGTTCGCACGCGCCGCAACGCTCTATGTTGCGTCGCCTGCCGACCACTCTTGTTGCCAATGGATAGTGCCCGATGCTTGATACCCCCGCCGCCCAGGTGCCGACGCTATCGCTGACGCAGGATGCAGCCGACCCCGCCGGCTTTGCCACTGCGCTCGGCCAGTCGTTCGAACGCTTCGGCTTTGCGGTCGTGGCCGATCACGGGATCGATCAGGCGCTGATCGACCGCGCCTGGGACATGACGCAGCAATTCTTCGCGCTGCCGGAAGAGGAAAAGCGGCGCTATTACACAGCGGCCGGCGGCGGCCAGCGCGGCTACACCCCGTTCAAGACCGAAATCGCCAAGGGCGCGAGCGTCGTTGATCTCAAGGAATTCTGGCATGTCGGGCGCGCGCTCGCCGCCGGGCACAAATATGCCGATGTCATGCCCCCCAATATCTGGCCCGACCGGCCAGCGGGCTTCCACGAAACGCTGAGCGCGCTGTTCACAGCGTTTGACGATGCGGGCGACACGATCCTGTCGGCCATTGCGCGGCATCTCGGCCTGGCTGACGACTGGTTCGATCCGGCAGTGAAGGATGGCAACTCGATCCTGCGCCTGCTCCACTATCCGCCGATCCCCGCCGATGCCGAAGGCGTGCGGGCGGGCGCGCATGAGGATATCAACCTGATCACCCTGCTGCTGGGCGCCGAAGAGGCCGGCCTCGAACTGCTCGACCGTGACGGCAGATGGCTGGCGATCAAGCCGCCGGCCGATGCGATGGTCGTCAATGTGGGTGACATGCTCCAGCGCCTGACCAACCATGTGCTGCCATCGACCACGCACCGCGTCGTCAACCCGCCGCCCGAGCGCCGCGCATTGCCGCGCTATTCGATGCCGTTCTTCCTCCACCCCGCGCCCGATTTCCTGATCGAGACGCTGCCCGGCTGCGTGAGTGCAGCCAACCCCAATCGCTATCCAACGCCCATCACCGCGCATGATTATCTGCACGAGCGGCTGGTCGAAATCGGACTGGTGAAGGCCTGATCGAACTGTGGGCCTTCTGAGGGGCTATGCCGCGCTTGGAATCGGCGGGCTAGGGACCGTTTTGGCAATCGTCACGCTGCTAGCAGTCCCGATAAATTGGGACCACTTCAGTCACATGAATTGGCAGCCAGCCGCGCTGTTTATCATCGCCGTGGCCTCCGGCCTGACCCAATGGATCGTCTTTCATCAACGCCAGTTTCGAAGCGCAACCTGGTTGTTTTTCATCACACTTGCAACGTGGTCTGGTGGAGCCTGTTGGTACGTTTGCGACATCAGCTCGGAGATGAACTGCGCAGATCATCCATGTGTTCTCGTGGTCATGCGCAATCCTGATCCTTGACGCGTCGCGGTACGAGCGGCAGGCGGTGGCAGCATGAATGAAGCAAAACCCCTTCGCATCGCGCTCGCCGGGCTCGGCACCGTCGGCGCTGGCGTTATCCGGCTGATCGACGCCAATGGCGCGCTCATCGCCCGCCGCGCCGGTCGGCCGATCGAGGTCGTCGCGGTTTCCGCCCGCGACCGCGCCAAGGACCGCGGCGTCGATATCGCCCGGTTCGCCTGGGTCGATGATACGACCGCACTCGCGCACCGCGAGGATGCCGATGTTGTCGTTGAGCTGGTGGGCGGATCGGATGGCCCGGCGCTCACGCTGGCGCGCGCGACACTCGCTGCAGGCAAGGGGCTTGTTACCGCCAACAAAGCCATGATCGCGCATCACGGGTTGGAGCTCGCCAATGCCGCCGAGGCCGCCGGCGCTGCGCTGAAATTCGAGGCGGCGGTGGCGGGCGGCATCCCGGTCATAAAGGGCCTGCGCGAAGGTGCCGCCGCCAATGAGATCGCGCGCGTCTATGGCATCCTCAACGGCACCTGCAATTTCATCCTGAGCAAGATGGAAGCGGAAGGCCGCGATTTCGGCGATGTCCTCGCCGAAGCGCAGGCACTTGGCTTTGCCGAGGCAGACCCGAGCTTCGACATCGACGGCGTCGATGCCGCGCACAAGCTGTCAATCCTCGCCAGCATCGCGTTCGGCACGCAGCCTGCGTTCAGTGACGTCAAGGCAGGCGGCATCCGCGATGTGCTGGCCGCTGACATCGCCGAGGCTGCCGCGCTCGGCTATCGCATCCGGCTGGTGGGCGTCGCCGAATCCAACAGCTATGGCCTGTTCCAGCGCGTCCATCCGCATCTCGTGCCGACCAGCCATCCGCTCGCCCATGTCACGGGCGCGACCAATGCGGTGGTGGCAGAAGGCAATTTCGTCGGCCGGCTATTGTTCCAGGGCGCAGGCGCAGGCGATGGCCCCACTGCCAGCGCCGTCGTCGCCGATCTGATCGATATCGCGCGCGGCGAATATGGCCCGCCCTACGCGATGCCGGCTAACGCGCTGACCGCCCAACCGCCCGCCGATACCGGCGACCGGCGCGGTCGTGCCTATGTGCGCTTTACGGTGGCCGACAAGGTCGGCGTGCTCGCCGAAATCGCCGCTGCCATGCGTGATGCCGGCGTCTCGATCGAAAGCCTGATGCAGCGCGGCCGCTCGGGCGATGGCAGCGTGCTCGTCGCCATCGTCACGCATGAAGGGCCCGAACGCGCCGTTGCCCAGGCGCTGGAAAAACTGCGCGGCTCGCAAAGCCTGACCGGTGCGCCCTTATGGATGCATATTCTGGGTGATTAGCGGCAGCTTCACAGGTGCTCCCGCGAAGACGGGCGCCCAGTCTGAGTCCCCGCCTTCGCAGGGACACAGGAAAACATCTGTGATGCGGCGATACTTTAAGGCGCGAGCGGCCTGACCCCGCCGATTCGCGTCCCCCGCCCACCGACCGTCATACTCACGCCAACCATGCCACAGCCGACCAGATAGGCCGAGTGATCCTGGCACGGCGTGGTCTTCGCCTGCAGCCGCTCCGCCTCTTCATAGACGCCCTCGTGGTTCGGGTCGCCCGCGTCATAGGCGATGAAGGGAAGCCGGTAACGATCCGCATCGCGCGCACCGCAGACCAAAATCTCATCCTTGTCGGTCGTCTGAACGCAGCGGATTTCGGCCCGGGTCTTTTCTCGGTAACGCTCGATCAGCGCGGGCACTTCGTCACCCGCCATCAGCATCATCATCGTCGCCAGAAGCATTGCCGCTCTTCCCGCTATCCAAAGCAGAGAATGGCGGACATTCAGTCGTCGCGCAATCCTCGCCCCTGGCTGATCGGCGCAATATTCAGCCGTTTCAGTTCGATCGCCGGGCAGCGGTCCATCACCACCGTCAACCCGGCTGCTTCGGCCCGCGCCGCCGCTGCCTCGTTGATCACACCCAGCTGCATCCACACCGCCTTGGCCCCTACTGCAATCGCCTGGTCGACGACCTCACCGGCGGCGGCCGAATTGCGGAAGATGTCGACCATGTCGATCGGGTCCCCCAGCACGCCCATGTCGCCGAACACGAACTCGCCGTGGATGTGCTGGCCGTCGATCTGCGGGTTGATCGGGATCACGCGGTAGCCATGCTGCTGGAGCGTTTCCATCACGCCGTAAGACGGGCGATCGGGCCGGTCCGACGCGCCGACCAGCGCAATCGTACGGACGCGGCCGAGCAGCGCCGCGATGTCTTCATCCGATGTGATCGGCATGCTTGCCTCCTTTGGCGATCCAGTCGCGCACCTGTGCGGCGATTTCCATGAACGCAGCGCGCTCGGGGCCGTTCCCCGTGACCGGCGGCGCGCCAGCGTCAGACCCCGTGCGAATCGCAATATCCAGCGGGATCCTGCCCAGGAACCGAATGCCCAACTCATCGGCAGCCAGCTCCGCCCCGCCCTGACCGAACGGATCGGAGACGACACCGCAGCTCGGGCAGACATAGCCCGACATATTTTCGATCAGCCCGATGATCGGCACGCCCGCCTTCACGAACAGGTCGATCGCGCGCTTGGCATCGATCAGTGCCAGGTCCTGCGGGGTCGAGACGATCACCACCCCCGTCGGCTTGTGCTTCTGGATCATCGTCAGCTGCACATCGCCCGTGCCCGGCGGCAGATCGATGACGAGCGTGTCGGCGCTCGACCAGTCAGCATCGACCAGCTGCCCCAGCGCGCCCGCCGCCATCGGCCCGCGCCACGCAATCGCCTGATCGGGGGCAACCAGCTGCCCCATCGACAGCAACCCGACACCATAAGGCGTCTCGACGGGCAGCAGCAGCTTGTCCGGCGCAGTCGGGCGGCTGCCCTCCACACCCATCAGCTTGGGTTGCGACGGGCCATAGATATCGGCATCGACCAGCCCGATTCGCCCGCCCAGCTGGTGGAGCGCAATCGCCAGATTGGCCGAGACCGTCGATTTGCCGACCCCGCCCTTGCCGCTCGCCACCGCGATCAGGTGGCGCTGCGTTCGCTGGCTCGTCAGTGCAATGCGCACCGCTTCCACCCCCGCAACGGCACCGGCAGCTGCTTCCACCGCCTCCTGCAGCGAGGCGCGTTGCGCCGCATCCAGCCCGCTGACGTCGAGGATGATGCTGGCCCGGCCATCCTCCAGCCTGGCGGTGGCACGATCCCCGGCGAGCGGGGTCAGGGCGGCGTTGAGCGTATCGATATCGGTCATGGACACGGCATTAGGACTGTCTTCGCCGGTTGCCACTGTTTTTCCCGATTGGGACACCTATAAAGGGCTTATGACAACCCGACCGGCCTGGCTCCAGCGCCTCTCCATCCTGATGACCGACAAGCCGAAAAGCCCTTGGGGCGGCTCTGGCGATGACAATGACGGTCCCCGCAATCCCTGGTCAGTGCCGCCCGGCACCAATCGCGCACGCGGCAATCGGCCGACTGCGCTTGACGAGTTCATCCGCCGCGCCCGCGGAACGGGTGGCGGCGGTGGCGGTGGTGGCGGCTTTACCGGCTTCCCGCGCGGCAATGGCGGTCGCGCGATCTGGCTGATCGGCGCCGGGCTCATCGTCGGGCTGTGGCTGGTCTTTACCAGCATCCACCAGATCGCCCCGCAGCAGCGCGGCGTTGTCGCCTATTTCGGTCGATATTCGTCCACGCTCGATCCCGGCATCCAGTTCACCTGGCCCGCGCCCATCGCTACCGTCACCAAGGTGGACGTGCAGGCGATCCGCACCGAGGATTTCCCGGAAGGCGGCGGCGGTGAAAATCTGATGCTGACGGGTGACCAGAACATCATCGATCTGGCTTATTCGGTTCGCTGGGACATCACCGATCCGCAGGATTATATCTACCAGATCCGCAATCCCAAGGACACGGTCCGCGCGGTTGCCGAAAGCGCGATGCGCGCGGTCGTCGCCACGGTAACGCTTGATGAAGCGATCGGCAGCGGTCGTGACCGCATCGGCGTGCGCGCGCAGGATCTGATGCAGTCGATCCTCAACGAATATAATGCGGGCATCCGCATTCAGGGCATTGCCATCAAGCAGGCCGATCCGCCGATGAAAGTCATCGACGAATTCAAGAAGGTCAGCGCTGCGCAGCAGGAAGCCGAATCGAACCTCAACGAAGCGCGCACCTATGCCCAGCAGGTTACGGCTCGCGCACAGGCCGAGGCGACTCAGTTCGATCTGGCCTATGCCCAGTACAAGCTCGCCCCGGTCGTGACCCGCCGACGCATGTATTATGAGACGATGGAAGCCGTGCTGTCCAAGACCAACAAGACGATCGTCGAGGCGCCGGGCGTCGTGCCCTATCTGCCGCTGCCCGCCACCCGCGGCCGCCCGGCTGAGCCGCCTGCCGTCGCCCTGCCCGATCCCTCGACAGGAGCCGGCCAATGAACGCCGCCACCTTCCGCAACCCCGTGGCGCTCGCCATCATTGCGCTGCTTGCGCTGATCCTGGCGACGAGCAGCTTCGTGATCGTCCCGGAAACCGAACAGGCCGTGATCCTGCGGTTCGAAGTGCCGGTGCGCACCGTCAATGTCTGGCGCAAGGACCAGCCCTTCGGCCGCACCCAGGCCGGGCTGATCGCCAAGATTCCGTTCTTCGACAAGGTTGTCTGGATCGACAAGCGCGTGCTCGCGGTCGAGCTGGAAAACCAGCAGGTGCTCTCGACCGATCAGTTGCGGCTTGAGGTTGATGCCTTTGCCCGCTTCCGCATCATCGATCCGCTGAAGGCCGTCGTCTCCACCGGCAGCACCTCCGCCACTGAAGACCGGATCGCCGAGCAGCTCCAGCCGCTGCTGGGCTCGGCGCTGCGCAACGAACTGGGCAAGGTGCAATTCTCGGCCCTGCTGAGCCCGGAGCGTGGCCAGGTGATGGATAATATCCAGAACGGCCTGCAGAAGCTTGCCTCGCAATATGGCGTGCAGATCGTCGACGTGCGCATCAAGCATGCCGACCTGCCCGATGGCAGCCCGCTCGAAAGCGCGCTCAACCGCATGCGCACCGCGCGCCAGCAGCAGGCAGCGACGATCCGCGCGCAGGGCCAGAAATCAGCGCAGATCATCCGCGCCGAGGCCGATGCCAACGCCTCGCGGATTTATGCCGAAAGCTTCAACAAGGATGCCGATTTTTACGATTTCTACAGGGCGATGCAGTCTTATAAACAGACCTTTGGCGCCGACGGCAGCACCCCGCAGAGCGAGACATCGATCATCCTTTCGCCCAACAATGAATATCTGAAGCAATTTACCGGTCGCCCACGCTGACAATCGGTTCATATTCAATCGCCGTTCAGGCTGGCGCGTCAAAAAGCAGCGCTCGTGAACGGAAAAGAGAGGGATAATCCAACGTGCGTTACGCTTATGCTATCACAGGCGCTCTTCTCCTCAGCGGCGCTGCCGCCACTTTGGCCTTCCAGCCCTCGATCGGCGCTTCAGGCGCGCAAACCGCGCAGAACGCGCCCGAGGTCATGGCCTCGATCGCACCGCGCGCGGGCGCGCCGGTCAGCTTTGCTGATCTCGTCGCCAAATTGCAGCCCGCGGTCGTTAATATCTCGACCAAGCAGAGCATCAAGGTTCAGCAGGCGCCGGCCAATCCCTTTGCCGGCACCCCCTTTGCCGAACTGTTCGGCGGCCAGCAGGGCCAGGGCGGCGGTGCGCCGGCGACGCGCGAGGCGCAGTCGCTCGGCTCGGGCTTTCTGATTTCGGCAGATGGCTATATCGTCACCAACAACCACGTCGTCGCGCCGGGCGCCAAGGGGGCGTCGGTCGATTCGATCACCGTCATCCTCACCAACCGCAAGGAATATATCGCCAAGCTGGTCGGCCGCGATCCAACGTCGGATCTCGCCTTGCTCAAGATTGACGCCAAGGATCTGCCCTTTGTCAGCTTCGGCGATTCGACCCGCGCCCGCGTGGGCGATTGGGTCATCGCCATCGGCAACCCCTTCGGCATTGGCAGCACCGTGACCGCGGGTATCGTCTCGGCGCTGCACCGGGTGACCGGCTCGGGCGCCTATGATCGCTTCATCCAGACCGATGCGGCGATCAACCAGGGCAATTCGGGCGGCCCGATGTTCGACCTCAACGGCAACGTCATCGGTATCAACTCGC
The DNA here is from genome assembly GCA_038323755.1 of Sphingomonadales bacterium. GTDB lineage: Bacteria > Pseudomonadota > Alphaproteobacteria > Sphingomonadales > Sphingomonadaceae > Sphingomonas. The sequence goes on along the minus strand of JBBQHG010000022.1, from coordinate 7,367 downwards.
AGATCTTTGCCGGCCAATCAGGCGGCAATATCGGCATCGGTTTCGCCATCCCGGCCGAAGACGCCAAGCCCGTCATCGACAAGCTGATGAAGGGCACCGCGATTGCGCGTGGCTATCTCGGCGTCAGGCTGCAGCAGCTTGATGAGGACGGCGCCGCTGCGCTTGGCCTATCGAAGAATAGTGGAGAGATCGTGGGCGGCGTCAGCCCTGGTGAGCCGGCCGACAAAGCCGGCATCAAGGTCGGTGACGTCGTGGTCTCGGTGAATGGCAAACCGGTGTCGCAGGATGCCTCGCTCAGCTACCTCGTCGCCAATGAAGCGCCAGGCAGCCGCGTACCGCTCGAGCTGATCCGCGGCGGCAAGAAGATGACCGTGCCCGTCACCATCGGCACGCGCCCATCGGAGGACGCACTGATTGCCGCTGCCGGTGGCAATGACGATGAAGATGCGATGGCCCAGCCCGAGACCGAGGGCCCGTCGTCGCCCGTCGCGAACAAGCTCGGCCTCGCAGTCGTGCCGCTCACCCCGCAGATCGCGCAGAATATCGGCGTGGACTCCACCGTCCGCGGCGTCGTCATCAGCGGCACCGATCCGTCGAGCGATGCCGGGCAGAAGCTCAAGCGCGGTGACGTGATCGTATCGGCCAATGGCACGCCGGTCGCCACGCCAGAGGCGCTGTCGGCGATTGTCGCGCAGGCAATGCGCGATGGCCGCCCCACGGTGCTGCTCTATGTCCAGCGCCAGCGCCTGCCCGGTGCCTTCGTGCCGATCAAGCTCAAGAAATAAGCCATCCGCCAGTGGCGTCGAACAGCCGCCCGGTCAGCAATGACCGGGCGGCTTTTTCGTGTCTTGCCGTGCTCCCCCCAAACGCGCGATAGCACCCGCTGAGCGTAGGGAGAGTGACATGGTGGACGGCAGCATCTTCATCGGCACGGGTGGCGGGAAGCCGCAAGCGCTCGAACTCAAACGCGCCAACCGCCACGGCCTGATCGCGGGCGCAACCGGCACCGGCAAGACGGTAACGGTACAAGGCATTATCGAGGGTTTCTCGGCTGTCGGCGTCCCCTGCTTCGTGGCGGATGTGAAGGGCGATCTCGCAGGCCTCGCCATGGCCGGTTCGCCCACCGCCAAGATGCACGACATCTTCGCCGCCCGCGCGAAGGAAATCGGCTATGACGACTGGGCCTATGCCGACACCCCGGTGCAGTTCTGGGATCTGTTCGGCGAACAGGGCCACCCTATCCGCACCACCATCTCCGAAATGGGGCCCTTGCTGCTCGCGCGGCTGATGGACCTCAACGAAGTGCAGGAGGGCGTCCTCACCATCGCCTTCCACGTCGCCGACAAGGAAGGGCTGTTGCTGCTCGATCTCGACGACCTGCAGGCGATGCTCGCCCACTGCGCCACCCGCGCGGATGCACTGACGACCACCTATGGCAATATGTCAAAGGCGAGCATCGGCACGATCCAGCGCTCGCTGCTCCAGCTGCGTGCCCAAGGCGGTGAGCATTTCTTCGGCGAACCCGCGCTCGCCATGGCCGATATGATCGCGCTCGACGATAAGGGCCGTGGCATCGTCAACATCCTCGCTGCCGACAAGCTGATGCAGAGCCCCAAGCTTTATTCCACCTTCCTGCTCTGGCTGCTGAGCGAACTGTTCGAGCACCTTCCCGAGGTTGGCGATCCCGAAAAACCGGTGCTCTGCTTCTTCTTCGATGAGGCGCACCTGCTGTTCAACGATGCGCCCAAGGCATTGCTGGAAAAGATCGAGCAGGTCGTCCGCCTTATCCGCTCCAAGGGCGTCGGCGTCTATTTCATCACCCAGAACCCGATCGACATTCCGGATACCGTCGCGGGCCAGCTCGGCAACCGCGTCCAGCACGCGCTGCGCGCCTTCACCCCGCGCGATCAGGCGGCAGTCAAATCGGCGGCAACCACCTTCCGCGCCAATCCCGGCGTCGACGTCGAAACCGTCATCACCGAATTGAAGGTCGGCGAGGCGCTCGTGTCGCTGCTCCAGCCCGATGGCGCGCCCTCCCCCGTCGAGCGGACGCTTATCAAGCCGCCTTCGACCCGGGTCGGCCCGCTCGATGCCAAGGAGCGCGGCGTGATGATCGCGACCGACGCGATCGGCGCAAAATATGATACGCTGATCGATGCCGAGTCAGCTGAGGAGCTTCTCGCCACCAAGGCGCAGGAGGCATCCGCCGCCGCCGCTGAAGCTGTCGCCAAGACCCAGGCGGACAAGGACGCAGCGCTGCAGGCCAAGGAAGACGCCCGCGCCGCCAAGGACGCCGAGCGCGCGCGCATTGCAGCAGAGAAGGAGGCCGATCGCCAGCAACGCGAAGCCGCCCGCGCCGCCGCCAACAGTCCCTGGAACAAGATCGCCACCTCCGCCGCGCGCACCGCGACTTCAACCATCACCCGCACCGTGGCCAACGAGGTCGCCAAGCAGGTGTTCGGTACCAGCAGCAGGCGTGGTTCGAGCAGCGGCGGCATTGTTGGCGGGCTGGTGCGCGGGGTGTTGGGCGGGTTGTTCAAGGGCCGGTGAACGAGGGGGGAGCGTGGGATGCAGCACTACCGCCGTTCCTGTTAGCCGCGTTTTCCTTTTGGCGGCAGCGTTCTCCCGCAAACGCGGGAGCCCAGCGGCCCCGGCCTCGGCCTTTGCGCCGCTGGCCCGTTGCTTTCGCAGGGGTATCGTACCGATTCAGCCCGATTGAAATCGAGTCTACGCCCCGGCGCGGTTGCGCAGCATGTCCTGCAGCATGCGATCCAGCCAGGCTATGCGCGCACGGACCGATCGCACGGCATTGTCATGCACCATTTCCTGAAAAGGGACCGAGACCGATTGGCCATAGGCATCGAGCCGCTCGAGCTGCCCTGCGAGTTGCTCCTTGGCGGTCAAGACCCAGTCGATCCGTTCCGCTTCGCTCAGCAGATCGAATGACTGAACTTTGGTGCGCAGCGGATCTTCCAGCAGCAGATGCGATGGGCGCAGCTCGGTCACCCAGTCGCGGACAGCGCGCTCCCCAAGCGGCGTGCACCTGAGCTGCTCGGTGCCGCGGGCGTCGCCCGGCACTGCTTCTTTGGCAAGCAAGGCGCGGTCACACAGCCGCTTGATCAGCGGATAGATCTTGCCCTTGCTCGTGTTGAAATTACTGACCGGCGAGTCTTCGTAAACCTTCGATACCTGATAGGCGGTGACTGGTTGCAGGCGCCGCACCAGCGCCAGGAAGGTACCTTCATTATCGTTGAGGCCCAGTCCGTCGTCTTCCAACCCATCGCCTCTCACGCTGATCGCCAGCGACACGGCGTAGCAGCAGCGGTATCAAGGCGGCAAGACTTGCCGGCGCGATGGGCGGCTCAGTAAAGGCCGGGGCGGCGCGCCTGCCCGGTCGCCGCGCGGTGGCCATCTTTTTCCGGGCGTATCACCCGCAAGGCGTCGACCGGGGTCGGCATTGCCGGTGTTGCCGCGCTCGGCGCAACTTTGTGTGAACATGGTGCCGGACGCATCGTCTATCCTTCCAAGCAGAAGGATAACGCCGGCTCCTGCCCGTGCGAGCGCGATCCGACCAACGGCATCAGGGCGCGACGAACTGCCCGACAGGCCATGGATGGCCATCCAGACCGGCTGAACGACCTGCCATCGCCCAAATCGTCCAAGATAGTGTTATTCGTACCTTATATCCGTGATCGCTCAGCGGCGTTTTGCCGCCTTTCGCGATGTTGCCTTTTTGCTACACCGATTTTTCATTAGTACGTCTCGTACTAAATTTAACTTGTAGCGAACGCGGCCACCGATACAAAACACGCCATTCCGGTGCCGCCCTTCGCCCGTGGCCATGCTGCGGCGCTTCGTTCCTTGGCGGCGACACCGGCAACAGGGAGGTTTAAATGAGAAAGTTCAATTATCTGACCGGCACGATCCTGGGATCAGCCGTCGTGCTTGGCCTGGCTGGCCCCGCCGGCGCGGCGGAAACCGTCGCCACGACCGCCGCCGCAGCGGCGACCGCTGGAGCAACTGCCGCGCCCGCAGCGCCAGAAGAAACCCCGGCAGCCGATGCGCCCCCCGCTGCCGATGAGGGCACCCCCTCAGACATCGTCATTACCGGCTCACGCATCCGTCGCCCCAATCTGAGCTCGACCGTGCCGATCACCTCTGTCTCGGGTGAGACGTTTGTTGAACAAGGCCGGACCAACATCGGCGATACGCTGAATGATCTGCCGCAGCTGCGCAGCACCTTCTCCCAGCAGAATCCTGGTCTGGGTGTCGGCATCGCCGGGCTCAACCTGCTCGATTTGCGCGGGCTCGGCACCGCGCGCACGCTGGTGCTGGTCAACGGCCGCCGCCACGTGGCAGCTGACGTCCTCAACAACGCCGTGTCGGTCGACACGAACACCATTCCCAACGACCTGATCGAACGGGTCGATATCGTAACGGGCGGCAATTCGGCGATTTACGGGTCTGACGCGATCGCCGGCGTGATCAACTTTGTCCTCAAGCGCAATTATCAGGGCCTGCAAATCCGTGGCCAGGGCGGTATCTCGACGCCGGGCGGTTATGGCAGTAACCAGTTTGCCTCGGTGCTCGCCGGCAAGAACTTCGGCGACGGCCGCGGCAACATCACGGTGGCTGCAGAATATAACCACCAGGACCGCGTGTTCGCGTCGGACATTCCGTTCCTGCGTTCGTTTGACAGCCTGGGCGTTGTCGATTCCGACCCCGCCAGCGCAGTCAATGGCAGCGATGGCAATCCCGACAGCATCTTGATCCGCAACCAGACTCTGCGCAGCATCAACCGCTTCGGCCTGGTGCCGATCTCGCAGCCAGCATCCGCACCGGGTTGCGGCGTTGGCGTCAGCAATGGCGTGACGGCAGGCGTACCCTATAACTGCCTGTTCGTGTTCCAGCCCAATGGCACGCTGGTGCCGTCCACGGAAACGTCACGCTTCTCGACTGGCCCGATCGGTGGCGCGGTCGGCGGCAATCTGCAGACCGGCCGTGAGGACAATCTGACCTCCATTCTGCCGCAGCAGGACCGCTACTCCATCAATATGGTCGGCCATTACGAGTTCTCCCCGGCCTTCGACGCTTTTGTCGAAGCAAAGTTTGCGCGGATCGACACCCAGGGGTCAAACGCCAGTTCGCTCGGCATCCAGGGGACGTTCACCCAGTTCGATTTTCGTGAACGCGTCCGCCTCGACAACCCCTTCCTGAGCGCTACCGCACGGACGACCATCGCCAACGCAATTCTCGCGTCGGGGTGCAACACCAGCCTGACGGTTTCGTGCGCCGGCATGTCGCAGGCCAATAACGGCCCGCTCAGCGCCGCCCAGCGCGCCGCGATTGCCGATGGCAGCTACCGCTTCGTCATCGCGCGCAACCTTGCCGACATCAACATCCGGGACGAGCGCTTCCAGCGTGACACGTTCCGCATCGTCGGCGGGCTCCGCGGTACCTTCAACACCGACTGGTCCTACGAACTGTCGGCCAATTACGGGCGGACGACCGAAACCACCAACACCACAGGCTATTTCGACAAACAGCGTTTCGATCTGGCGATCGATGCAGGGCGCAATCCGGTGACGGGCCAGATCCAGTGCCGTTCGCAATTCGATCCCACAGCGGCCGTGGCGCGGACCGGTGCGTCGGCCGGTAACCTCGCTCGCCTCGCTGCCGATATCGCCGCCTGCGTGCCGTACAACCCCTTCGGCCAGAACGACAACAGCGCGGCCGGGGCCTATTTTTCGCGGCCCTACCATGTTGATGCCCATATCTCGCAGTTCGTTGTTTCCGGCTTTGTGTCCGGCGATACCAGCGGCTTCTTCAACCTCCCCGGCGGACCGGTGTCCTTCGCGGTGGGCGGCGAATATCGTCGCGAGAAGGCCTATTATCAGCAGGATGAATTCGGCGCCTCGGGCGATTCGACTGCCGTCGCCTTTGGCGGCTTCGATCCGCCAGCCTTTGAGGTGAAGGAAGCGTTCGGCGAGCTTCGGCTGCCGGTCCTTAAGGACTTGCCCTTCATCCATGAACTGACGCTCTCGGGGGCCGGTCGCGTCGCCAAATATCAGGGCGGCACGGGCACCGTTGGCTCCTATAATGCGGGTGCTGACTATTCGCCGATCCCGGATGTCCGGTTCCGCGTCAACTATGGCCGCGCAGTGCGGGCACCGAACCCGACCGAGACGTTTGGCGCACTGGTGCCTAACTTCGCACCTGGTTTCCAGGATCCGTGCGGTCCCAACTCGATCGGCACGGGCACATCGTTCCGTGCGGCGAATTGCCAGGCAGCGCTGGGCGCCAACCTGCCCAATCTGGCCAGCCTGGGGACCTATTCGCTGCCGATCCTGAGCGGAACCAACCCGAACCTGACCGCTGAGACATCGGACTCCTACACCTATGGCGTCGTGGTCCAGCCGCGAATCATTCCCGGCCTGTCGGTGTCGATCGATTATTTCGACATCAAGGTTGCCGGCGTGATCGTGTCCCTGACCGCGCAGCAGATCGCCAACAGCTGCTACGATCAGGCATCGCTGAACAACCCATTCTGCTCGCTTTTCCAGCGCTTTGCCGGTCCGGGGGTTGGTCCGTTCAACGAGCAGCCCGGTCACATCACCGGCAACACGCTGATTAGCGCTCCCTTCAACTTCGCGTCGCGTGTGCGGCGCGGCATCGACGCCAACGTCGCTTACCACGCCAGGCTGAGCGACAAGGTGACGCTCAACACGAACCTGATCTACACACACAACTTCCAGAACAGTAACTTTGAAAACCCGCAGGACCCGACCTTCGAAAATGTGCTTCTGAAGGAGCTGGGGCAGCCGGTGGATGAATTCCGGCTCGACAATGATCTGGCCGTCGGTCCATTCACCTTCGGCTATCGGATGCGCTATATCGGGCCACAATATACCGGTGCGTATGAGAACGTGAACAGCGTCGGCGGCCGGCCCCCGCAAAATGTTGACGCGAGCGAACCTCAGATCTTCCCTGAAGTTTTCTATCATGACATCCGTCTGGAATGGAATATCAAGCGCGGCGGCAGCAGCTTCGGCAAGGATTTCAAGTTCATCCTTGGCGCGAACAATCTGCTCAACACCTCACCGCCGCTGGGGCTTTCCGGCACGGGCAACGCGACGTCAGATCGCACCACGGGTGGTGCGGCAATCTACGATATCCGTGGCCGCCAACTCTATGCCGGCTTCCGCGCCAACTTCTAACGCGCGGCGTCGCTGATCTCGACGAGGGCGGAAGGGCAACCTTCCGCCCTCTTTTTTTGCCTGTCGGCCATAGCGACCCGGCTGCGGGTCATCCATGTGTTCAGCAGCGCGGTTGGTGCATCCCGGCCGTTAGCAGCGCGTAGCCGGTCA
>JBBQHG010000021.1:0-19702 GCA_038323755.1 Sphingomonadales bacterium | reverse complement strand
GATGTATTCGGGCGCGATGCCAGCTATGTCTTCTCGCAAACCTTCATCGTCGGCGCCTCCCTGATTAAAGGGTCGACCGCGTTCAAGCCGCCCGAGATCGAATACCGCGTGGCACTTGCCTTTAACGTCAACCATGTCGATGTGCCCGAACGGCGCATCCTCCATGTCGAACCGAGCAAGGACAGCCAGCGCACCGATGTGTTTCTGGGTGTGCAGGAACTGTTCGTCGATTATCACCTGCGCAACACGTCTGACCGCTATGATTTCGAATCGATCCGGGTTGGCATTCAGCCGTTCCAAAGCGATTTTCGGGGCTTTTTGTTCAACGACAACCAGCTTGGCGTGCGCTTTTTCGGCAATCGGGACGATAATCGCTTCCAGTTCAACCTGGCGGCGTTCTGGCGGCTTGAAAAGGATACCAATTCAGGCCTGAACAGCGTGGTAAAATCGCCGCGCAACGATTTTGTCTTCGTGGCCAATCTCTATCGCCAGGATTTCTTGTTCCCTGGACTGACCAGCCAGGTCACCGCAGTCTATAACCTCAATCGCGAGCGTGAGAGGATAGAGGTAGATACCAACGGTTTTCCCGTCCGCCCTGCATTGATCGGTGATCTTCGCGGCCGCGACTATGATGTCGTTTATCTCGGCTATAACAATGACGGGCGGATAGGCCGACTGAACCTGACGACGTCGATTTATGGTGCGTTCGGGCAGGACCGGAACAGCTTTTTCACAAGCAAGCCGGCTCAGATCCGGGCCTATTTTGGTGCCGCCGAGCTAAGCTATGACCGAGATTGGATTCGCATCCGTGCCTCGGGCCTTTATGCCAGCGGCGACAACAAGCCTTTCGACAATGTCGAGGGCGGGTTCGACGCGATTTTTGAAAACCCGATTTTTGCAGGTGCTGATACAAGCTACTGGATCCGGCAGACGATACCATTTGCCGGCGGCGGACGGGTGATCGGGCTGAATGGGCGCAACGGCGTGCTCAATTCATTGCGCTCGTCGAAAGAGCAGGGCCAATCCAATTTCAACAACCCCGGCACGGCGCTGCTTGGGGTGGGAGCAGATTTCGATCTGAAGTCGACGCTACGCGTTTCGGTGAACGCTAATCACCTGTGGTTCGCCACTACCGAGACGCTACAGAACCTGCGTGTTGAAGGGTCGATCCCGAAATCGATCGGCTATGACCTGTCATCAGCAATCATCTGGCGGCCGAAATCCACGCAAAACATCGTGGCGCGGCTTTCGGGTGCGGTGCTTGTGCCCGGCAGTGGCTTTCGCGACCTGTTCACCAACAACAACCGGAATCGGCTCTATTATTCGATCCTGGCCAACATCATCGTGAGCTATTGATGCCCAGCCTTGCCGCCCTGTCCACACGCTCCGCCAGCTGGCTGCTGTTTTTGCTCGCCGCGCTGCTGCTGCCCACCGCCATCCTTTACGCCAATGACGCCGAAAAGCCGGTCGCGCGCGTCTATCTCGATACGCCACCAGCCCCGATGAGCCAGACGGCGGCACAGGTCGCGCAAAAATCCGAAGGATGCTATTCCTGCCACACCCGCACGGACGAACCGTCGATGCATGCATCATCCGCGGTGATGCTCGGCTGCACCGATTGCCATGGCGGCAACGCGACAATCATCGGTGATCCAGGCCATGGGTTCGATGATGCCGCCTACACGGCCGCGCGCGACCAGGCGCATGTGCTGCCACGCTACCCGCACAGCTGGAATTACCCGGATTCAGCCAATCCAAAGCGCAGCTACACGTTGCTCAACCGCGAGGCACCTGAATATATCCGTTTCGTGAACCCGGGCGACTACCGCGTTGCGCGCGAATCCTGCGGTGCCTGCCACATTGAGACGATCGAGGCGGCCGAGCGATCGATCATGGCATCAGGAGCAATGCTTTGGGGTGGGGCCGCGTATAATAACGGTGTCGTCCCGTTCAAAAACTACATTTTCGGCGAGGCCTATACAGAAGACGGCGAACCAGCGAAAATCGTTTCGCCGGGTTCGCCACCTGGCACGATCACCGATGCCGAACGCAAGCGCGGTGCGCTTGAAGCACTCTATCCGCTGCCGACCTGGCAGGTAATCCCTCCAGGCGACATCTTCCGGGTGTTCGAGCGCGGCGGTCGCAACATCAACACGCAATTTGCAGAGGTCGGCCTCCCAAATCCGACCGGATCGATCCAGCGGCTTGAGGAGCCGGGCCGGCCTGACCTGAAGCAGTCCAATCGTGGTCCGGGCACTGGCCTGCGTGTCGCGATCCCTGTGCTCAACATTCACAAGACCCGGCTCAACGATCCGCTTATGTGGTTCATGGGGACAAACGAGCAGCCCGGAGACTATCGCGGATCGGGTTGCACCGGATGCCATGTCATTTATGCCAATGACCGCGAGCCGCGCCACAGCCTGATCTATGCGCAATATGGCCGCGATGGGCAGTCCGCGACGGTCGATCCGACGATCGCTGCCAAGATGGCCGGGGCCCCGTCGCACGGCCCAGAACACGCCGGCGCGAAGAGCGACGAGCATGACGATCCTGCCGTGGCTGGCCATGGCGGGCTGATCCTGCCGGGCACCAAAGCCAGCGGCCACCCGATCAAGCATAGCTTTACGCGGTCGATCCCGACGTCGCAGTGCATGAGCTGTCACATGCACCAGCCCAACATCTTCCTTAATTCCTATCTCGGTTACACGATGTGGGATTATGAATCCGACGCGCCGTCTATGTGGCCTGCCAAGCAGAAATACCCGACCGCGGCCGAGGTACGTGAGGTCAATGATCGCAATCCGGAAGCGGCTGCCGCGCGCGGCAGCTGGGGCGACCCGGATTTCCTGCGCAACGTGTATGATCTCAATCCAAAGCTGAAAGATACGCAGTTCGCTGATTATCACAGCCACGGTTGGAACTTCCGCGGGATCTTCAAACGGGATCGCGAAGGCAATCTGCTTGATGCCAACGGCAAGATCGTCTCGCCCGATGACCCCGAGAAGTGGCGCAAAGGCGATGAGGGCAAGTTCGTGCCGCCGGGCACCAACCCGGGCAAGGCGGTCCACCTCATGGACATCCATGCGGAAAAGGGCCTGCAATGCGCCGACTGCCATTTCGCGCAGGACAGCCATGGCAACGGACTGATCTATGGTGAGGTTGCGAATGCGGTCGAGATCGGCTGCAAGGACTGCCACGGCACCGCGGATGCCTATCCCACACTGCGGACATCCGGCCCGGCGGCCGGACCAAAGGGCAATGATCTATCGCTGCTCCGCAATCCGGACGGCCAGCGCCGTTTTGAATGGATTCCGACCGAAGGCGGTGGGCGCAAACTCGTCCAGCGGTCGATCGTCGATCCCAAGATCGAATGGGACGTGCACCTCGTCAAGGATAGCGTGGATCCTACCAGCCCCTATTTCAATCCCAAGTCCGCCCGCGCAAAGCTCATGAGCAAGCTGGGCGCCGAGGATGGCAGCTTCGCCTTCGGCCCGGGCATCGCGCCGGCCAATCGCGCGCACGGCGAGGACTCGGTTACCTGCTTCACCTGCCACCTGAGCTGGACGACAAGCTGTGGCGGTTGCCACCTGCCGATCGAGGCGAATTGGAAGACGACTACGCATCATTTCCAGGGTGAAGAAACGCGCAACTTCGCAACCTATAATCCGCAGGTCGCGCGCGATGACATGTTCCAGCTCGGCAAGGGTATGACTACCAAGGGCAATGTCACGACGCCGGTGCGAAGTACCTCGGCGCTGATTCTCTCCTCCACCAACGTCAACCGCGAGCGGATCTATATTCAGCAGCCGCCAATCAGCGGCATCGGCTTTTCGAGCCAGGCCTTTGCGCCGCACTTTCCGCACACGGTACGCACGACCGAGACCAAGACCTGCAGCGACTGCCATCTGTCAAAGAAAGACGATAACAACGCGATCATGGCGCAGCTGATGCTGCTGGGTACCAACTACGTCAATTTCGTTGGGCTCAATGCCTGGACCGGCCTTGCGGGCGGTTTCGAAGCGGTACGAGTGACGGAATGGGATGAGCCACAGGCAGTGATCGGCTCTTACTTGCAGAAATATGCCTATCCCGATTTCTGGAAGCTGCATGTTGAGCAAAACAAGCGTGAGCTGAAAAACTGGGTACGCGGCAAATATTTCGACAAAAAGGGCTCGGGCGAAACCCACCCGGTCGAGGAATTCCGCAATGTAACCAAAGGCACGGTTGATTCGGTCCGTTGCCTGCAGTTGCGCGGGGAATATATGTACGTGGCCGAAGGCAAGGGCGGCTTCCGGGCCTATGACGTGGCGTCGGTTGCCAACAAGGGCTTTTCCGAGCGGATCCTGTCAGGCCCGCTCTCGCCGCTGGGCCATGACACGCATGTTGCCTCGCCGAATGCGACCTGCATGGCACTGCCGACCGACCAGCCGATCAACCCGCTGCGCAGCACCCCCGAATTGCGTAAGATCAACCAAGAGCAGGCCTTCCTGCCGATCTACAGCTATGCAGCCGTTACCGACTCGGTGGAGGGCCTGATCATGGTCAACATCGAGACGATGGCCGATGGCGATTTCCGTAACAATTTCCTCAAGCGCGCGGTTACCTGGAACGACGGCAATGTCCTGAAGGGCGCCCGGCATATCGTGCTCGCGGGCGAAGTTGCATATATTACGGCCGATGTCGGGCTGGTGGTCGTCGATCTGTCCGATCCTCTGCACCCGAAACTCGCTGCGGTCCGTCCGCTGAACGATGCGCGGGCGAGCGCAATCCAGTTCCGCTACCTATGGGTGACCGATGCTGACGGCGTGAAGCTGTTCGACGTTACGCAGCTGCGCAATCCGGTCGCCGTGCCATCGGCGACGATACCGCTGGCGAACGCACGGCGACTCTACGTAGCGCGCACTTATGCCTATATCGCGGGTGGCGCCGATGGCCTGGTGATTGCCAATGTCACCAACCCGCTGCGGCCAAGTATTTATCAGAAGGTAACGCTCGACGGGCAACTTAACGATGCGCAGGACGTGATCGTCGGCAGCACCAATGCCTCGCTATTCGCCTATGTCGCTGATGGCAGAAACGGGCTGAAAGTGTTGCAGCTGACCTCACCTGCAAGCCAGCCCAATTTCTATGGCTTCTCGCCAGCGCCCAAACCCGAACTGATCGCCTGGGCAAAGACGCCTTCTCCGGCGCTCGCCCTCTCCAAGGGGCTAGACCGCGACCGTGCCGTTGATGAAACCGGCGGACAGATGGCCGTATTCGGACGGCTCGGCTCGCGGCCCTTCACCCGGCCTGAAATGGAAAAGCTGTTCCTGACCAGCCGGGGCATGCCCTACAAGGTCAGTGACGAGGTGGACATGTCTGTATGGCGAGCACCGCTCAAGCTGCCGCGCCAATAGCGAGGTTAATTCGGTGATGGAACGCCGGCTCAGCCGAGGCGTTCATCTGCCAGATGGCGAACGAGCGGCTGCATGTTGGCGTCAAAGCGCGCCAGTGCCTTGCGGGGCTGGGCTGTCTCGAACAGGCTAACCAGCTGGCTGCCATCCCAGCGGTGCAAAGCATAGCCAGGCGGATCATCGGTTATCATCGCCCGGTTATCGGGCTGCTCTGGATCGATTGGCCGCAGGTCGAGCGCCAGTTGCGCCGCCGTGGCAGGACAAACGGTCACAGTGACCCCGTGCCATTGCGCCGCGATTGGCCGATGCATGTGACCGCACCAGATCGCCCTGATCTGACTATGACCGCTAATCGTCGACCGAAGACGCTGAACCCAGGGTTCGTCAGCGCCGCCTGACATCCAGGCGATGCCGGTGTCGATCGGCGGATGATGCATGACGATAACCGTTGGTGTCGCTCCATCAGCCTCAAGTTGATCCTGCAGCCACCTAGCTCGATCAGCGCAGAAACCTCCGCCATGGCGGCCGGTCTCGAGCGTATCGAGCACGATGATCCGAAGGCCGTTCAGGGCGATGACATGTTGGGCAAAGCCTCGCTCAAACGGAACGCGGGGAAAGTGCCGCGCAAAATTGGCTCGGTCGTCATGATTGCCGAGACAGGTATAAACGGGAAACGGGCAAGCGCCCAAGATTGCCGCTGCCCGGGTATAACTTTCTTCATCGCCGTGATCGGCAATGTCGCCCGAGACAATCAGCATATCCGGCAAATTTGGCCCATCGATCAGCGCCGCGATCACTGTATCAAGCCGCTGCCGGTTCGGTTCATCGGGATGAGCCGGAATGAACCCGATATGGAGATCGGTAATCTGCGCGATCAGCACGGGCGACCCATTCTATTAGGGCTTGGCGATAGTGCCTTGACGATTGGGTAGTGCTCGGCTGGCGATAGACAAGCCCTGTCGTGATTTCCAGGGAGCATCCTGCTTCACGTGATAACTGTGGCACATCGCGCAACTGGACGGCACTTTGGCAGCCGACGCTTCGCCGCCATGACAATTGCGACAGGTCTTGATTCCCGGCACGAGCAGATCTGTCGCGACGGAAGACTGTTTTGCGGCATGGCAGCTTTCGCATTTTTCAGTCGAATGCGCGGCGTGATCGAACCAACCATGCATCATGTAGCGGGCCGGCTGATGCACTGGTGTCACCGACCAATTGGCACTGCCCGCGCCCGGTGGCTTGACCAGGTGACAGTCATAACAGGCGCCTCCCGGCGAAAAGACCGCTCGAACAGCGGCGTCGCCGCCCGATCCACGCGCCCCCGTTGCACTGAAATAGGCGCTATAGACCTGGCCTTCAGCATATTTGCCCGGTCGCCGCCGCGACATACCGCCCAAGTTGATCGGGCGTGCTGGACTGGTCGTGCGATAAAAAGCGCGCAGATCAGCAATCATCTGATCGGTGTCACCATGCCGCAAAGTCCGCATCGTCCCGCCGATCTGATCGAACGCCAAGCTGTGGCAGGCTTGGCAGTTCTGCTCCATGTTGACCGGCAGGAAGCGGGTCCCATCTGCGCTTGGTGTATGGCAATCGGCGCACACCAGCGCATTACCATAACCTTTTTTGGCCTTCAGGCTCTGCGCCATAGCGGCAACCCCGCCCTTGGTATCCAGGTGCAGCTTATGGGTGAACTTCAGCCCGCTATTATCCATCACCTTGGTGTCGAGCGACGCCCGCGCCATAACTGGCTTGACGCCTGGCACCATCGCAATCAGCGGGCGGAACTGCGGGTGGCTGGTACCGAAATCACCCGCATTGGGCAACTTGGTGTCCTTCAACTGCTGCTTGAGCGTACTGTGGCAGTCAGTGCAAAAGGCCTGGGCCGTTGCCGGCATTGGCCCGGCTCCCTCATGCTCGGTATGGCACGATACACACGACCCTGGCCCTTCTTTGCCAAAAGTCTTGGCGACACTGGCGAGAATCTGACCGCCAAAGCCGGGTGCGGCGCGCGCGCCGGCAAGTCGTGCCGGGGCTGCGTGATCATGGACGTCCTTGTGGCAGGCACGGCAGGTATCGTCGCGCACAGAGACGAACGCCTTTTTGTGGCATGCCTCGCAATTACCTTCGAGTGCGTGATGCGCCTGGCTCAGCGGACCACTTGTCCAACTTTCATCGGCCTTCGCCGCATATATTGTGCGATTGCCTGGCTGTGCCTTCTGAAAGGCAGCCCAGACGGGCACCGCCAGAAACGCAAACAATACCGCAATAGCAACAACCCAGGCCGTCGCCCGCTTGCTTGGGAGCTGACCTTTCAACGAAAACGCCTTGGCCTCGTCAATCGGTTCGGCGGCTTGCGATATCGCGGCGACGCGTTGCACCGTGAGTACGATCTCACCAGTCGATTCGCGCTGAATACTAATCCGGTGGCCGCCGAAATCGACAGAGCCGCCGGTATCGGGGTCAATCGTTGCCGATCGACGCGACGAGCGCCCGACCTTGAAGCCAGTGTCGCCAAGCGCGACGACATTAATCCGGCCATCATGACTCCGCTCGATACGCGCATGCTGAGGATCGACAGCGAGGTCTGGCAGCGCAATATCATTGCTGGCATCGCGCCCGACGGTCACGAACTCGCGGGCAGCAGGAGCGTCGCGGACGATTTCGCGCCCGTCAGCGGTGGTGCTAATGCGACGGATCAGGAAGGGCTTCATGCCTGCCTCACCAATAAAAGAAGACGCTGATCACATGCGCTGCGAGCGCTGCAATCAGAACAAAAGTGAGGGGCACGTGAATGAACAACCATATCTCAAGCAGCGCCTTCAATCGTAAATGCCGGCGAAGCTGTCCCAGCGCAGCTTTCTTTCGATCGAGCAGTTCGTCGACGCGGTCGATCGCCGCGGAGCTCGCATCACTGCCTTGACCCAGTGTGCGACGAACAGCGCGATAGGCTCGTTCGGTGGCACAACCGCCATGATAGCCGCTCAGCCGCACCCAAATGCTCCCGGCAAATGGATCCTGCTGCAGGGAGGCCAGGATGAGGCGGGACTTCTCACCGTCTAATGGCTGGGCCGCCTCGTGCAGTTGACGGTCGACCGCACGGATCGATTCAATCATCTGGCCTTCGGTCATCGACTGGCGATTATCGCTCAGTGCCTGCGGGATGGTGGCATAGGCCGACACACCCCAGATGCCCGAGATAATGACGATCATCATCACGACATAAGCCAGCGTGTGAACGTTCCAGCCGAACTGGAAGCCGGTGTGCAACGTGGCGATGATGATGAGGCTGAGCCCCAGATAAACATGCGCGCTGGTCCAGGCCTTAAGCGACCACCGCCCGCGCGTCATGGCACGCTTGCGCAGACCCAGCAGCGTCAGCCACAGGATCATCAGCACCCCAATCGTCCCCAACGTATAGCCGTACCAGCTGCCGCCATTGGGGCGTGGCCGAATATCGATCAGCATATAGCCGAGCAGCGCCGTCGCGCTGAGCGCCAGCGCGATCTTCAGCCAGCGAAACCCTGCATAGCGCAGGAATCCTTCGTGCAGGGACTCCCCTGCGCTGCGCGTGGTCGCGCGTCCAGAAGCCCGACTAGCTATGACCGGTCCTTCTCTTTCAACTGGGTGATCGACAGAAAGCTTTCGGGCGCAACCCGCACGGCCGCACCGGTCGGGCAAGCGCGCACACAGGCCGGCCCGCCGGTGATGCCCGAGCACATGTCACATTTGACAGCCTTTTTGGGCACGTCGACGCCCGGCGTGGCATGCTTGTAGCGCCATTTCTTGGATGGCTCGCCCGGTCCTGGCCCGCTGCCGAACATCAGCCAGCTCAGCAATCCAGGCTTGACCGGCGGGCGCGCTTCCATCCGGATCACGCCATAGGGACAGTTGCGCTGGCAATTGCCGCAGCCGATGCAGGTGTCCTCAATGAAGACCTCGCCGTTCGACCCGCGCTGAATTGCGTTGGGCGGGCAATCGGCCATGCAGTGCGGGTGCTCGCAGTGGCGGCAGCTCGTCGGAACGTGGAGATGCGCATAGGTGCGCCCCGCCTCACGATCGAGACGCGACAGCCCGTCATGACTGTCGGCGCAGGCTTTTTCGCAATTATCGCAACCGACGCACAGCTTTTCATTAATGAGCAACACGTCGGTTGCCTCGCCAATGCCGTTATCGACCAGAAACTTGGCGGTTTCGGAATAGACGGTGAACTGGTTGGAGTGACTATCCTTGCGGCTTTCGACAAAGGCGAGCGTATTCTGACTGCTGGCTGCATCGGCGCGGATCTTTTCGTACAGCGCGGGCTTGGCCTCGAGCAACCGACGGAACGCCGCGCCCTGCAACTTGATGACTTCTGATTTCACCGCGGCGCGGACCGTTTTCGTACGCCTGCCGCCGTAAACCATCTGCATCGCGCCGAAATAGGTGCTGGCCGGCAAATAGGAGATGAACACCGGCTTACCGGCCACCTGCTTTTCCATCATCATGCTGCCGATGCGAATCACATAGACGTCATCCTCCGGATCGCCCTCCTTGATCACCGCCTCTCCGGCACGGACATTAAGGATTTCGGAGGTATCGAGCACTTCGGTCAGGTCTGCCGAAAGCAACCCGGACTTGAACATCTGCAGCAATTGCCGCTCGACCGAGATGCGCGTCACGGCGCGCTTGGCCGCCGGGACCGACGACATGAGTTTGAGCGCCGCAGTGCGCGACACCTCGACGATCACGCAATCGGTGCCGGCGCGCACGGTCGCACCGCGTCGGCGCCCTGAGATCAGGCCGACTTCGCCGAAGATCGATCCCTGCTGGATCGGGATGGTGATCGACGGATCGTTCGGATTGACCTCGACCAGCACCGAGCCTTGGGCGATGCATAGCAGCGACGACCCCGGCTCGTTGCGCTTGATGATCGCCTCGCCCGCCTTATAGGGCCGCACTTCGGAATCCAGGATGAACTCGCGCATCTGCAGCGGCGACAGATCGTTGAGGATCGTGATGTTGGTCCGGAGCATCTCCAGCCAGCCATCGACGCCACGTGGCGATTTCTTGAACCGATCAAACTTGGCCTCGAGCAGCGGCTCATCGGCGGGCTTCAGTTTGGTGTTACCGTTGATGAACTCGAGCACGTCATAGCCCTGGTTCATACAGTGCTTGATCAGCGGGTAGCCCGCGAGCGCGCCGATGACGAAGATGCCCGGCTTGGTCGTCTCGAACTCAGGCGAGAGCTTGGGGAAGGCCTCGCGGTCGCTGCTGGTAAATTCGATTCCGCACGATTCGATGAAGGCGCGCGGTGCGGCGGAGCCCATGCGCGCGATGATGCGGTCGCACTTGATCGTCTCGGTGCCGTCGCGCGTTTCGAGGATCAGCTCGCCTTCGCGCACTTCACCCGGCGTCGTGTTCAGCCAAACCGTGATTCGGCCATTATCGGCGGCTTCGTTGAGCAGCTTGACATTGGCGGCCTTGGCACGGGCGAAATCGGCAGATCGATTGAGGATGCTGACGACATTGCCCTGGGCCGTATCGGCCGCGAGGCCGAGCGCGTTTTCAATACCGGCATCGCCCGAACCGACCACGGTGATATGTTCGTCGACATATTCGCCAGGATCGTCGAGCTGATATTGAACATGGGGCATGTCGGCCCCTTTGGCCCGCATGAGATTAGGGTTGCCCTGGGTGCCGATGGCGAGCACCACGCACTCGGCGGCCACCACGGTGCCGTCGGTCAACTCGAGCGAGAAATTGCCGCGTTCGCCCGTGATTGCTTTCACTTCGCTGCGATAGCGCACGTTAATTTTGTTGCTGGCTGCCTGCTTGTCCCAGGTCGAAAGGATCACCTCACGCTTGCCTGCGTCGAAATCGAGGTCTGAGCGAAGCACCAGTTTGCTTGGCGTCGCCATGACGTGCTTGCCCTTTTGATACTTGAAGATCGTATCGGAAAGGTGATCCGTTTTTTCCAGCAGGACGTGGGACACGCCCAGCTGCGCAGCCCGCGCAGCTGCGCTCAGCCCGGCTGGTCCAGAACCAATAATCGCGACACGGACGCGATCCGCCATCGATGCTGCCCCCCATTTTACGACAAGCGCTAGGCCCCCGCCTTCGATACGCCCGTCGAATAGCGCTTTACCGCTTATGAACAGGCACTACCATGGCCGACGGAGTACGTCACCCCTTGCGGGTTATTCACGGGGTTTGGGGCGATCATGGAAAATAATCCAGCGCGCATAGGGCGATGGTCCCTCATTGGCGCTTCTATCCTGCTTGTCGCAGCGGTCGCTTATTCGGCAATGCGCAGTAAAGATTCGGTCCAATCGGCCCCTGTTGCCGCCAAATCAGCGCTCCCGGCGAATCAGGCGGCATCGATCGAATCGCTGCAGGCGCAGGCCAAGGCTTCGCCGCAGGACGTGGATCGTTGGGCAGCGCTTGGTGAGGCTCTGTTTGCGCGCAGCCGCTTTGATGAGGCCGTCGCCGCTTATGAGCATGGGGCGGATATCGCCCCGTCGCGAGCAGACCTGTGGTCGGCTCTGGGCGAGGCGCGCGTGATGGCCAGCCCGCGGGACCCGATGCCGCCAGCAGCACTCATCGCGTTCCGAAAAGCATTGGCGATTAACCCGAAGGACCCGCGTAGCCGCTATTTCGATGCCGTCGCAAAAGACCTGACCGGCGATCATGGCGGTGCAATCGACGACTGGCTGGCGCTCCTCAAGGACACGCCGCCGGGCGCGCCTTGGGAAAATGATCTTCGGCGAACGATTTCTCAGGTCGGCAAGATCAACAAGATCGATGTCGAGCCCAGGCTGGCGGCAATCGCACCGGCTGGCAATCATGCCGGCATGAACGGCGGCCAGGCAATGCCCGGACCCAGTCCCGAGCAGATACAGGCAGCCGCTGCGCTTACCCCCAGCCAGCAGGACACCATGGCACAACAGATGGTTGCGCAGCTCGAGAACAAACTGAAGGTCAATCCAACCAATGTCGATGGCTGGGTGATGTTGATTCGCAGCCGGAAGACCTTGGGCGATACTCCCAAGGCGCAAAAAGCGCTATCGGATGCGATATCGGCCAATCCTTCAGCGACCACCCGGCTACAGGCCGAAGCCGCTGCCATGGGCGTGGTCAAGCCCTAGACAGACGACTGGAGCGGGCGAAGGGATTCGAACCCTCGACCCCAACCTTGGCAAGGTTGTGCTCTACCCCTGAGCTACGCCCGCTCTGGCGCCATCGTCCGGGCAAGGCCGCGGACGGGGTGAGGGCGGGCTGTTAGCACCGGCTTTGTGGTACGGCAAGCCCGGAAGCACGATGATCGCGATCGCTGTCGAAAAGGGTTGGCTTCGGCGGCCAAGCGCCCACATAAGAAGGCCATTCATCATTTCGCCGCAAGGCACGGGAGCACGACTTGGCTACTCTGGGCATGAGCACTGCTGAACGCGAGGCCGTCGAGGCATTTCGCCGCGACGTTGTCGAACCCTCGATGACCAAGCTGGTGATCATCGATTTTTGGGCTGAATGGTGTGGGCCATGCAAGGCGCTGACTCCTGTGCTCGAAAAGGTCGCTGCTGCCTATGCCAACCAGGGCGTCGTTCTTGCCAAGATCGATACCGACAAAAATCAATTCATTGCGGCGCAATTTCAGGTCCGGTCGATCCCCACTGTCTACGCGATGTTCCAGGGTCAGCTCGTCGCCGACCTGACTAGTGCGCGCACCGAATCGCAGCTCAAGACAATGCTCGACCAAATATTGCGCCAATTGCCGATCTCGGGAGAGGCGGCTGGCGATGATGCGGAGGACGTCGAACCGTTGATCGCCATGGGGGAAGAGGTGCTCGCCGGCGGCGACGGGGAACGCGCACTGGCGATCTTTGATCAGCTTGTTGAAATGGCACCAGACCATCCCGCTATCCTGTCTGGTCGCATTCGCGCCTTGATTGCGGTGGGGCAACCCGATGAGGCGAGCGGTGCGATCGCAGCGTTGCCCGAAGAGGTGGCCAATCGGCCAGAGATCGGCCGTGCGCAATCCGCGCTGGCGCTTGCGAGGGAAGCGGTGGCGGTCGACGATCTTGCCGCGCTTGCCGCCTCTGTGGCCGCTAACCCGGCGGATATGGACTCGCGTTATGCGCTCGCCGGTGGACAAATGGCGGCCGGCGATCGGGATTCGGCGGCCGATACCCTGCTCGCGATGATTGCTGACGACCGCGAATGGCAAGAGGGGGCCGCGCGACAACGTCTGCTCAAATTATTCGACGTTGTTGGGCTCGAAGATCCTTGGGTTTCGGCGCAGCGGCGGCGCCTGTCGGCGATCCTGTTCGGATGACGGCGCTTCGCACCACCACGCGGCTATCGGTATTCCCGCTACCGGGCGCGCTGCTATTTCCGCGCATGCACCTGCCGCTGCATATCTTTGAGGAGCGCTACAAGGCGTTGATGAGTGACGCCATGGCGCGGGACCGGCGGATCGGCATGGTGCAACCGCGACCCTATGGTGCCGCAGCGGGATCCCCGCCACCATTGTTCCAGGTTGGTTGCGTCGGGAAAATCGCACAATTCGAAATGCTCGATGACGGCCGATATAATCTTGTGCTGGAAGGTCTGTCCCTATTCCGCATCGTCCGCGAACTCGATGTCGCGACGCCTTTTCGACAGGTGGAGGCAGAACTGGTGCTCACAGCCGAAGGCGCAGAGATTCTATCGCTGTCTGGGCGGGCAGCATTGGAGATGGAATCGCGGCGCTTTGCCGATTTGCAGGGCTATGCTGTTGATTGGGACGCAGTGGAGCGGCTCGATGATGAGTCGCTGGTCAACGGCGTGGCGCAGATTGCTCCCTTCGATGTTGCAGCCAAGCAGGCGCTGCTCGAAGCCGAATCGCTCGAGGCCCGTGCCGAATTGATCGTCCAATTGATGCAATTCTTTGGCCGGCATGACGGCGAGGATTCGGTAACGCTGCAATGAACGAAGCGCAGCCTTTGGACCCATGGCTGCTTTCAATTCTGGTATGTCCGGTCACGCGTACACCGATCCGTTATGACGCCCTAGCGCAGGAATTGGTGTCGGAAGCTGCGGGATTGGCCTTTCCGATCAAGCACGGCGTGCCGGTGATGTTGATAGAGGAGGCGCGGCCGATCGCCCCCGTTGGTGGATGACGCTTTCGGAAGAACGGCCGGATCGATGGGGCGTGGGCGGCGGATGGCAGTAGCGGCAGCGGTAAGGCCCGAGTCTGGCGACTAAACCATCTCTCCTTGCAGCAGCTTCGGCAAATCTCCGCTTTCGCCGCGCGCTTCGGCCATGAAGCGCGCCTTGAGCGGCGGAATCGCCTGGACTGCTGTAAGGCCTAAGCGCCGAACGGCGCTGGCAGTCTTGCCGGGGAGGCCGAATAGGCGGTTGAGGGTATCGGTTGCCGCAGCCACCATCAGCGTATCGATGCCCCGCCACCGTTCATATCGTGCGAGCAATTGCGGATCACCCAGGTCGAGGCCCAGTCTTTTGCCGTCGACCAGCACCTCGGTCAGCGTCGCCACATCACGGAACCCCAGATTCAGGCCCTGGCCGGCAATCGGGTGGATGCCGTGCGCCGCATCGCCGACCAAGGCGAGCCGTTCTGCCGTAACATGCGCGGCGTGATGAAAGCCGAGCGGATAGGTTGATCGCGGCGCGAGGTTGCCAAGCGCCCCGAGAAACCCACCCATTCGCTTTTCTGCCTCAGCCAGGAAACCACGATCCGACAGTTTAAGCATCCCCGGTGCGTCATGCTCACTGACCGTCCAGACGAGCGCGGACCGGTTGCGGCCATCGACCGACAGCAGCGGCAAAATCGCGAAAGGACCAGCCGGATAGAAAATCTCGAAAGCGCAATGGTCATGCGGCCGCTCATGATCGAACGCGGTGATGATGGCATTATGGTTATATTGCCAATGCGCGACCTTGATTCCGGCTGCGGCCCGCGTCGGCGAATTGCGCCCTTCTGCCGCGATCAAGAGTGGAGCGGCGATCGTCGCACCGCTGTCGAGCGTCATCCTGACGCCTGCGGCGCTACGGTCAACCGCGACCGACCGGGTTCGCATCCGCAGGTCGATCAAATCGCTGGCCGCCGCCGCCTGATGTAACGTGGTGCGCAACAACCGGTTTTCGTACATCGTACCGAGCGGGCCAGCGGATGGATCAGGCGCAAAGTCGAGCGCACCCGGCGCGAGACCATCGCTCACGCGAATCGAGGCGATGTCGCAGCCCTTGCCCGCCAGCAGCGCCCCAACGCCGATGGCGTCGAGCATTCGTTGACTGGCGCTCGCGATCGCCGACGCGCGCCCGTCGAAATTGGC
This sequence comes from Sphingomonadales bacterium, assembly GCA_038323755.1. Lineage (GTDB taxonomy): Bacteria > Pseudomonadota > Alphaproteobacteria > Sphingomonadales > Sphingomonadaceae > Sphingomonas. Next base: position 4,002 of record JBBQHG010000021.1, on the reverse strand, counting down.
GGCAAGCGTGATAGCAGGATCGGCAGGATCAACGACGATCGTCGTGATTTCATGCGCCGCCAGCGCCAGCGCAAGGCTGCAGCCGACCAGCCCGCCACCAAGGATGATCACATCTGCACGGTCGATTAAATTGTCCATGGACGCTGTTCCTAACGCCCAACCATTGGCCTGCCAATTCCCCCGGCCTTATGCCGTAGTCTTGACGTCGGACTCATGGCGAGCGATTGTGGAACATCAAGCGTACATTTGTGAGGAACAGGCACATGGCGAGCCAGGCGCAGTCGCCTCTTTGGCGCGAGACCGTGCGACACGGCGCACGACGCAGCGGCGCCCTGATTGGCGCAATGACGATTGTCGGGATCACTGCGGCGCTCGCCGGGTGCTTGATCAGCTATCAGCCCGGCGATCCATCGCTAAGCACGGCGGCGGCCGGTCCTGCGCATAATCTGTTGGGCACTCCCGGGGCGATAGTGGCGGACAGCTTGCTCGCGCTGCTTGGCTGGCCGGTTGTTCTGTTGCTGCCGTTTGGCCTGATACTCGCCGCACGGTTGTGGCGCGATGTGCCACCAGGGCGTTGGGGACTAATGCTGCTCAAGGGCATGGCTGGCACCGCCCTCATGGCCACTGCCTTTGCATTTGTCTCGTCAAGCGCCGTCAATGCGCTGCCTGCAGGTTACGGAGGGGTAATCGGGTTTAGCCTGGCGGGCCTGGTGCGTTGGGGGATCATCCAGATCGGCGACCCTACCGCAATTTTGTGGACGACGCGCCTGGTTGGCCTGCTGTTCGGGATGGCGGGCATCATCGTCTATGCAATGAGCTATGAATTCGATCTAAGCGACCGGCAGTGGCAATTCCGCCTGCCCGCCCCGCGCGGCGAGACAGAGCCGGAAGCACTGGCAGAACTGGACATGGTGCCGATTCGCAAGCCGGCGCCTCGTGCTATTGCTGCTCCGGAAACTCGGCCGGGGCCCGTGATCGCCGAACGCGCGCTCGCTCCCTCAACCGCCAAACCCCGCGCCAAGCAGACGTCGCTTGATCTGCGAGACAATTACCGCTTGCCCCCGCTCGATTTGCTCACCCCGGCTCCCAAGGGCAGCAATCCGGTGATCGACAAGCAGGCACTCGAGCGCAACGCCCGGTTGCTCGAATCGGTGCTCGACGATTTCAAGGTCAAGGGGTCGATCGTCGAGGTTCGGCCCGGCCCGGTTGTCACGATGTACGAACTCGAGCCCGAAAGCGGGATCAAGGCGAGCAGAGTCATCCAGCTGGCGGATGATATTGCACGCAATATGAGCGCAATTTCTGCGCGAGTGGCGACCATACCGGGGCGCAGCGTAATCGGCATCGAGCTGCCCAATGCCCGAAGAGAGACGGTCAATCTGCACGAGTTGGTCGGTAGCCAGAGCTTCGAAGACCAGTCAGCGCAGCTGCCGATCATTCTGGGCAAGAATATCGCTGGCGATCCGGTCATCGCCGATCTGGCGCCGATGCCACATCTGCTCGTCGCGGGTACCACCGGCTCGGGCAAGTCGGTCGGGCTCAACTGCATGATCCTGTCGTTGCTCTACCGGCTGACGCCCGACCAGTGCCGGATGATCATGATCGATCCCAAGATGCTCGAACTGTCGATGTATGCCGATATTCCGCATCTGCTCGCGCCCGTCGTCACCGAGCCGGCCAAGGCAGTGCGCGCGCTGAAATGGGCGGTCGAGCAGATGGAGGACCGCTACCGCATGCTCGCCTCGGTCAATGTCCGCAGCCTCGCTTCGTTCAACGACAAGGTGCGCAGCGCCAAGGCCAAGGGCCAGCCGCTCGGTCGTAAGGTGCAGATCGGCTATGATCAGGGCACTGGCCACCCTATTTATGAGGAGGAGCAGCTCGATTTCCAGCCGCTGCCGCAGATCGTCATCATTGTCGACGAGCTCGCCGATCTGATGATGACCGCGGGCAAGGAAGTCGAATTTCTGATCCAGCGGCTCGCGCAAAAGGCGCGCGCGGCCGGCATCCACCTGATCATGGCGACGCAGCGCCCCTCGGTCGACGTCATCACCGGCGTGATCAAGGCCAATCTGCCGACGCGGATCAGCTTCCACGTAACGTCTAAGATCGATTCGCGCACGATCCTGGGCGAACAGGGTGCCGAGCAGCTGCTCGGGCGCGGCGACATGCTCTATATGCCTGGCGGGAAGCAGATTGCACGCGTGCACGGGCCCTTCGTTTCGGATGACGAGGTACAGGCCGTTGCCAACCATTGGCGCGCGCAGGGCCAGCCTGACTATATCCAGTCGGTGACCGAGGAGCCCGAGGATGGATTCGCACTCGACGGTGCGCCCGACGGCGAGGATTCGGCCGAGGATCAACAGTATCGCAATGCCCGTCAGCTTGTCGCCGAAAGCCAAAAGGCCTCGACATCGTGGCTGCAACGCCAGCTGCGGATTGGCTATAACAGTGCAGCACGGCTCATCGAGCGAATGGAAAAGGACGGGCTCGTCTCGCGGCCCGATCATGTCGGTCGCCGTGAAGTGCTGATGGACCAGGAAGGGCGACCGCTTTAGCCGATCAAGGAGGCAGGCGGGTTAATGACGGGTTCAAGCCGTCTCCCCCACTAAAGGATCCTCCCCCAGCCCCTGTTTTGGAGAATATTGTTTTGACCGTCCGGTCCCTGTTCGCCCTGCCCCTGCTGATGGCAGCGCCCGTCGCTTTTGCCGCACCAGCCAGCAATGATCTGGCGCTGGTGCAGCAGCATTTGCGCTCAGTAGAAAGCCTGACGGCCGATTTCACGCAGACCGACCGCAACGGCAAGACGCTCGGTGGGGTGCTCACACTGAAGAAGCCCGGCAAGATTCGCTTTCAGTATGAAAAGGGCGTGCCGATCCTGATCGTCGGCGATGGCAATGCGCTTTGGTTCCTGGATTATTCGGTCGGGCAGAAGCAACGCTGGCCGATCGGTAACTCACCGTTAGGTGTGCTGCTCGATCCTTCCAAGGACGCGACCCGCTTCGCCAAGGTCGTTCCCAGCATCGACCCCCGGATCATCACCGTCGAAGCGCGCGATCCACGTCACCCCGAATATGGCCGCATAACATTGGTCTTTGCGCGCTATGGATCCGCGCCTGGCGGGCTGATGCTTCAGGGCTGGGTAGCGCTCGACGCACAGAATAATCGGACAACCATCCGTCTGGCGCATCAGCGCTTCAACGCGCAGATCAGCGATGGAACGTTTCGTTGGAACGATCCAACGGCGCACGGCAGACGAAAATAACGTTTTCATTCATATTGGCGACAGCTTTGCCGCGCTAAATAGGCGTTGCGAATGTGGATTGACCGGGATTTTCCCCCTGTTGCCCGGTCTGGTTCGCATTCTGCCTGCGTGACGAACGCTAGGTCGGCCCTCGTTCCATGCCCCCGGAGCGAGGGCCTTTCCATGTGTGGGGCCAAACGGTCGATGCAATCCGGCACTGGTGTGCGGCAAAAGGCGAGACTACATCGCGGCATGGCCGAAACGATCAAGATCGCCTCCTGGAACATCAACTCGGTGCGCTTTCGCATCGATATCGTCGAGCGCTTTTTGCGCGAGGCTGCACCGGATGTGCTCTGCCTGCAGGAAACCAAGGTGATCGATGCGGATTTTCCGCTCGCTGCCTTTCGCGCCCTCGGTTACCGGCACATCGTCTTGCACGGCCAGCGGATGCACCACGGCGTGGCCATTATCAGCAAGCTACCGCTGATCGAGGATGACCGGTTCGACTGGCAGGCCAATAGCGAGGCGCGGCATGTCGGCGTGCGCCTGCCGAGCGGGATGCGGCTGGAAAACGTCTACGTCCCTGCCGGCGGCGATGTACCCGACCGGGATGTGAATCCTAAATTCGGCCAGAAGCTCGATTTTATCGAACGGATGACTCGTTGGTCCGAAGCACTTGATTGCCCGACGCTGCTGGTCGGTGATTTCAACATCGCACCGCTCGAATCGGATGTTTGGAGCCATAAGCAGCTGCTCGATGT
>JBBQHG010000020.1:0-20172 GCA_038323755.1 Sphingomonadales bacterium | reverse complement strand
CATGAGTTCAGCAATCACGCCCGAGATCGTCGCCCAGCATGGCTTGAGCGACGAAGAATACGCCCATGTCCTCGACGCGCTCGGCCGCGAGCCGAACCTCGTCGAGCTCGGCATCTTCTCGGTCATGTGGTCCGAACATTGCAGCTACAAATCCAGCCGTATCCACCTGAAGAAGCTGCCGACCACCGGCCCGCAAGTCATCTGCGGTCCCGGCGAGAATGCCGGGGTCATCGATATCGGAGACGGTCAGGCGGCGATCTTCAAGATGGAGAGCCACAACCACCCCTCATACATCGAGCCCTATCAGGGCGCGGCAACCGGGGTCGGCGGCATCCTGCGCGATGTCTTCACCATGGGCGCACGCCCCGTCGCCAACATGAACGCGCTGCGCTTCGGCCGGCCCGATCACCCGAAGATGCGTCACCTGATTGCGGGCGTCGTCCAAGGCATCGGCGGCTATGGCAATTGCGTCGGCGTCCCCACGGTGGGCGGCGAAGTCAATTTCCACCGGGCGTATGACGGTAACATCCTCGTCAACGCCATGACCGTGGGCGTCGCCGATCAGGACAAGATCTTCTATTCGGCGGCCTCGGGCGTCGGCAATTCCATTGTCTATGTCGGCTCCAAGACGGGGCGGGACGGCATCCACGGCGCGACCATGGCAAGCGCCGATTTCTCCGAGGATTCAGAGGAAAAGCGCCCGACCGTGCAGGTCGGCGACCCCTTTACCGAAAAACTGCTGATCGAGGCCTGTCTCGAACTCATGGCGAGCGACGCAATCGTCGCCATTCAGGACATGGGAGCGGCTGGCCTCACTTCCTCCAGCGTCGAGATGGCGTCGAAGGGCGGCGTCGGCATCCGGCTGGACATGGACAAGGTGCCGCAGCGCGAAACCGGCATGACCGCGTACGAGATGATGCTCAGCGAATCGCAGGAACGCATGCTGATGGTCCTCAAGCCCGGCCGCGAGGATTTCGCCGAAGCCATCTTCCGCAAATGGGAACTCGATTTCGCGGTGATCGGCGAAGTCACGGATACCGGGCGCATGGTCCTCGTCCATAACGGCGAGACCGTCGCTGATATCCCGCTCGGCCCCCTCGCCGACGATGCCCCCGCTTATGACCGTCCCTGGGTGCCCACCCCGCCCGCCAAGGCGCTTGTCGATATTCCCGAGACCAGCGACGTCGCTGGCGACCTGCTCAAGCTGATGGCCTCGCCCGATCTCGCCAGCCGTCGCTGGATCTGGGAGCAGTACGACCAGAAGGTCGGCGGCGACACGCTCCAGCCGCCCGGCGGCGACGCGGCCGTCGTCCGGGTCCATGGCACGCAAAAGGCGCTGGCAATCACCACGGACTGCACCCCGCGCTATTGCTATGCCGATCCCGTCGAGGGCGGCAAGCAAGCAATTGCAGAGGCTTATCGCAATCTGTGCGCGGTTGGTGCGAAGCCGCTCGCCACCACCGATTGCATGAATTTCGGCAACCCGCAGCGGCCCGAGATCATGGGTCAGTTCGTCGGCTGCATCGAGGGCATGGCAGCCGCCTGCGCCGCGCTCGATTTCCCGATCGTTTCGGGCAATGTCAGCCTCTACAATGAAACCAAGAATGAGGACGGCACCGGTTCCGCCATTCTCCCCACCCCCGCCATCGGCGGCGTCGGGCTGCTCGCTGACTGGACCAAATCCGCCACCATCGCCTTCAAGGGCACCGGCGACGTCATCATGCTGATCGGTACGCCGCGCCACGATCTTGGCCAGTCGCTCTGGCTGCGCGAGCTTCATGGGCGGGAGGATGGCCCGCCGCCGCGCGTCGATCTCGCCGCCGAGCGCGCCAATGGTGAGTTCGTCCGCGCGCAGATCGAAAAAGGCGCGCTCAGCGCGGTCCATGATGTGTCAGATGGCGGCCTGATCGTCACCATCGCTGAAATGGCGCTGGCCGGCGATATCGGCGCGATGATCAGCGCACCGCTGCCTTATGGCCTCGCCCCCAGCTATTTCGCCGAGGATCAGGGCCTGTACGTCGCCACTGTCCGCGATGAGCACCTCAACGATTTCCTCCACGCCTCGATTGATGCGGAGGTCAATGTCGAACGCATCGGTCGCACCATCGCCAAGCGGATCATCGTCGAATGCCCCGTCGCCGACCATGTCGTCAGCCTTGATGATCTCCGCACCGCGCATCAGGGTTTTTTCCCCGAACTGATGGGCGAAGCAGACGGCTAAACCCGTTCGCGTCGTTGGGGCGGGGGCCGATGAAGGCCGTGATGTCGCGGTCGGTCGGCTGGACGGCGAGCCGCAAATCCTGTAATCATTAACCATGAATTTGGGGGAATTCGGGGGAGCTCGGGGATGACGACAGCAATTGGCGGTTCCTGGTATATCGCTGCAAAGCCGACCAGCTATGGCATATGGGGATTTCTTCTCGCGCTGGTCGGTGGCACGCTGCTCGCCGGCGGCTTTGATCTGGCGGGGCAGCTTGTCTATGCGATGGTCACCGGCGGCACGCCTGAAACCGTGTTGCGCGGCATCGCCGCTGCCGCTGTCGATATTCAGGCGATTGACGATCCTCAACAGGTCCAGCTGATCGGGCTTGGCGTCCATTTCGCGATCATCGCAGTCATGACCTTGGTTTATCTGATCGCGGCGGCCCGCATCGCGCTGATCAACAGCACGCCCGAACTGAGCACGCTCTGGTTCGGCATGATCGCCGCTGCCGTCATGATGTGGGTGGTCATCCCGTTGCGTTGGCCGGCAGCGCCGCTGACGATCGACCCGCTCGTCATCTCGGGCCAGATCCTGCGGCACATCTTCCTCGTCGCCATGCCGATCGCCACGATGGCAAAGCTCGGCGCGCGGTCGGCCTGATCGCTTGAAGGCGGCAGGGCCTGGGCAGCGTTGTCGCGCTCCTTTACGCCATTGCCGCACGCAAAAACGCTGTCCTACACCTCACTCTCTATGGCAAAGTCCCGGCATGGCTTTCGCTTCATATCAGCTGCTGGTCGTTCGCTGACGGTTAGACGCGGCGAGCGTTGGAGGAATAAACGCGACTTCCCGCAACTTCGACAACTTCGACAACTTCCACACCTTGAGCGATCGGTCGCCCCCCGCTTTTTTCCCCGGATATCATCGCATGCTAGATCATCCCGCCCAGCCCTGGCCCGGCCTGCCGTCCCTCAGCGATGAAGACCGAATCGCGAGCGCCACTGGCTTTCGTGATCAGCTCCGCACCCGCCGCACCTGCCGCTATTTCAGCGACGCCCCCGTCCCCCGGCCTGTCATCGAAGCAGCGATCGAAGCCGCCGGCACCGCGCCCTCGGGTGCCAATCACCAGCCCTGGCACTTCGCCGTTATCGGCTCGCCCGCGCTCAAGGCAGAGATCCGCGCGGCAGCAGAAGAGGAAGAGCGCGCCTTCTATGCCGGCAAGGCCAGCCGGGAATGGCTCGATGCGCTCGCCCCGCTCGGCACCGATCCCGACAAATCCTATCTCGTGGTCGCCCCCTGGCTCATCGTCGTCTTCGGTCAGCGTCGCGGCGGGATTGATCCCGGCGAGGACCGCCAGAATTATTATGTCAACGAATCGGTTGGCATCGCCACGGGCTTCCTGCTCGCCGCCCTCCACGCCGCCAATATCGCGACGCTGACCCACACCCCCAATCCCATGCGCTTCCTCAACCGCGTCTGCCAGCGACCGGATAATGAAAAGCCGATCATGATCGTCGTTGCCGGGCACGCAGCCGCCGACGCCACCGTGCCGCTCCACGCCCTCCGGAAAAAGCCGCTGGAGCAGATCACGAGCTGGCTGTGACGGCGGGCTATTCCGCCACACCCCTGGTCAGGAAGCTGGGCTACAAAGCCGGCATGCACGTGTGGTTCAGCGCCATGCCCGCGAGCGTCCGCACCGAAATCGCTCCCGATCACCTTGGCCTGCGGGAATCCGCAGGCGCAGTTGCCGGGCTGGATGCCGCCCACCTCTTCGTCACTGAACGTCACGCGCTCGAACAGCTGATCGCACTGCTGCGCCCCACCCTTGCGCCCACCGGTTTCATCTGGGTCTCCTGGCCCAAAAAGGCCGCCCGTCTGCCCACCGATATTACCGAAGATGTCATCCGCGATGTCATCCTGCCAACCGGGTTGGTCGATGTGAAGGTCTGCGCGGTCGATGCCATCTGGTCGGGCTTGAAACTAATGATCCGCCGCGAATTGCGTTGAGCGGCCCGCAGCCCCTACCCGATCGGATTGACACGATAGACGGCGTCCGCGGCTTTGCCGTGCTCGGCATCCTGATCATGAATATCGTCGCCTTTGCGATGCCGGCCGACGCGTACAATAATCCGCTGATCTATGGCGGATCGCACGGTGCCGATCTGGCGGCGTGGGTCGCGGCTTTCGCGATCGCAGACGGCAAGATGCGCGGGCTGTTCACCTTGCTCTTCGGTGCATCGCTTCTTCTCGTCGCTGAATCGGCCGCGGCGCGCGGCGGCAATCCAGTCAGCGTCCATTATCGGCGCATGGCCTGGCTGCTCGTGATCGGCATGCTCCACGGCTATTTCATCTGGTATGGCGATATTCTGGTCGAATACGCCATCACCGGCGCCATCGTGTTCGTCGCCTGGCGCTGGCAGCCAGCTGCGCTCTTTTACGCCGCCTTCGTCCTGTTCGTCGCTGATCTCGCGGTCGCGCTGGACAGCTGGTGCAGCCTGGTCGCGCTCCGTGATCATGCGCTCGCCCCACATGCCTCTGCCGGCATTCGTCATATCTGGCAGAGCATGGCAGGCCCCGGTGCCGATGCGATCGCGACGACGCTGGCCAGCTATCGCGGTGACTGGTCGCAGGTCTTCGCCGCCCGGCTGCGCGATCTGGCAGATCTGGAACGCGGGCTCCCGGTCTATCTCATCGAATCGACCGGCACCGCGCTGTTCGGCATGGCGCTCTATCGCACCGGCTATTTCACCCGACTGGCGGATCGCGCCCACCGGCTGATCATCATCGCCGGTTATGGCCTTGCCCTGCCGGTCGCCGGCGCGGCAGCGCTGCAGATCGCCGCCCATGGCTTCGATCCGGTCAGCCGCGCGCTCGGCGGTGCGGTGGCCGAAGTGGCCCGCCCCTTGATCATGCTTGCCCATGCCAGCCTCATCATCCTGCTGATCCGCAGCGGTCGGCTGCGGTGGCTGGCTGATCGGCTCGTCGCAACCGGGCGGATGGCGCTCAGCAACTATCTTGCAACCAGCGTTGTCATGACGATGCTCTTCTACGGCACCGGGCTCGGCCTGTTCGGCACGCTTTCGCGCTGGCAACTTTATCCGTTTGTCCTCGCGATGTGGGTTGCGATCATGCTGTGGTCAAAGCCCTGGCTGCATCGCTATCGCTACGGTCCGGTGGAATGGCTATGGCGCAGTCTGGCGCGGTGGCACCGCCAACCCTTCGCCCGATCGATACAGACCCGGCCGCCTCAGTAGCTGGCCACACGCCGTCCAAAGCCGCCCGGTCGCCGTTCGACCAACGGGTTCGCCTCGCGCAGCAACAGCGCCAGCGTATTGTCGAACAGGGCGCGCAAGCCAACGACATGCTGGAGCGCGGCGTCCGGCGTGTCATGGGTCTCGATGCTGGTCCGGGCGATCGTTTCGATCTGCTCAGCGGCGAGCGCGAGCGGCTCGGCGCCGAATTGGCGCGCCTCGCCCTTCAACGTGTGCGCAGGGAGCACCAGTGCGACCGCACTGCCAGCCCGCATGGCTTCCTCGATCGCGGAGACCGACTTGATGCCGTCTTCCTGAAAATAGCCAAGGATGCGGACGAATCCGGCACCCAGCTCACTCCGTGCCTGGGTGAAGCTATCCCAATCGACGAGATTTCCACCTTGAACCGACATTCAATGCTCCTCCGTCGCGCTAGCGTGTGCGATGGCCCGGCCCCCTCTTTACCCGTTCCGAGTAAACGAGACGTTGACGTCATTCGGTCTGGTGATGCGAAATCCCGGGCCTAATATATTCATTATGGGTGTAATCGTCGCTCCGGCTGCGGCGGCCAGGCTTGCCAATTCTGTCGGCGCTGCGGGATCGTCGGCAATGATATCGATGGCACCCGGATGGTCACGCAGCGCGCGCGCGGCGCGGATCGCCGGCCAGGGGCAGCGCATGCCACGTGCATCAATCAGCAGCGGGGTATCATCCATCAGTCGAACGGGTTCTTCGGCGCGCGCAGCGTCAATCGCACCGGCACCGCGCCAAAGCCCAGATCGCGTCGGATGCCGTTGATCAGATAGCGCTGATAGCTTTCTGGCAGCTGGTCCACCCGCGTGCCGAACAGGACAAAGCCCGGCGGCCGTGTCTTGGCCTGCGTCAGATAGCGGAGTTTGATCCGCCTGCCGCCGGGCGCGGGTGGCGGATTGGCTTCGATCGCGCGCTCGAACCAGCGGTTGAGCTCGCCTGTCCCAATGCGCCGCGACCAGGCATCGCGCGTTTCGAACGCAACCGCGATCAACTGGTCGATGCCTTTGCCGGTCGCGCCGGAAACCGTCATCAGCGGCACGCCCTTCACCTGCGCCAACCCTTCATCCAGCGCCGCGCGGACGCCGTTGAACAGCCGCGACGCATCCTCGGCCACATCCCATTTGTTCAGCGCGATCACCAGCGCGCGCCCTTCTTGCAGCGCGCGATCGGCGATTTTCAGATCCTGCACCTCCAGGCCCCGCGTCGCATCGAGCAGCAGCACGACCACTTCGGCAAAATCGATCGCGTGCAGCGCATCGGCGACCGAGAGCTTTTCCAGTTTGTCCTGCACATTGGCGCGCTTGCGCATGCCGGCGGTGTCGATCAGCCGCACAGGGCGCGTCCCACCCGCAGGATTGGGCCATTCCCAGTCGATCGCAATCGAATCGCGCGTAATCCCGGCTTCGGGCCCGGTAATCAGTCGGTCTTCGCCAAGGATTCGATTGATCAAGGTCGATTTGCCGGCATTGGGTCGGCCGACAATTGCGAGCTTCAGCGGCGCATTGGGGTTGTCCTCATCCCAGGGCTCCTCCTCCTCGATCTCCTTGCCCTCGAGATGTGGCAACAGCGCCTCGAACAGATCGCCCAGCCCCTCGCCATGCTCGGCTGAGAGCTGCACCGGGTCACCCAGCCCCAGCGACAGCGAATCGAGCACACCTGCCTCGCCGGCGCGCCCCTCAGCCTTGTTGGCCACCAACACGATGGGTGTGGTTGATCCGCGCAACCAGCGCGCAATTTCCTCGTCGAGCGGCACCAGCCCGACGCGCGCGTCGATCAGGAACAGCGCGACGTCCGCCATCTGCACCGCCGCTTCGGTCTGCTGGCGCATCCGGCCGGGCAGCGAGGCGGCGTCCTCATCTTCATAGCCGGCGGTATCGATGATCCGGAAATCGAGCCCGATCAGATGCGCGTCGCCCTCACGGCGGTCCCGGGTGACGCCGGGGCGATCGTCGACAAGCGCCAGCTTCTTGCCGACAAGTCGGTTGAACAGGGTCGATTTGCCCACATTGGGGCGGCCGATGATTGCGACGACGGGAAGCTTTGCCATCGGCGCCTTTTAGCGACACCGTCGGTTTTCGCCACCCGCCGTGAACGGATCAGCGATATGCGGAGATTCGCCCGCGAGAATCAATGGTATAAAGCGTGTTGTTCGCCACCAGCGGCGGCAGGTTGAAGCCTGGGCCGCCATCCATCACATCGCCTTTTTCACCGGTAGTCGGTGAGACCGAGACAATCTTGCCTTCGGAATTCAACAGAATCAGCCGCCCACCGGCGAGCACGGGGCCAACCCAGTTGATCGGGTTCTTGTGCTTTTTGACATTCTTGAAGGCACCAAGATCGCTGATCCAGCGCACTTTGCCGTTCGCGCGCGACAGGCAATAAAGCTTGGCCTCGTCGGTTACGACGAACAGCCACTCACCGGCCACCCATGGCGTCGAGATCCCGGCCAGATTCTGTTCCCACAGGCGTCGGCCAGTGGTCAGCTCCAGCGCCACCATGCGGCCACCCTGGCCAACCGCATAAACGCGGTTCTGGTCGATCACCGGCTCGGCATCGATATCGGCGAGGCTCGACACAGACGTGGACAACGTCGTGCGCGACAGCGTTTCCTGCCACAATGTCCTGCCATTCTCATAGCGATAGGCGTTGAGTTCGCCCGACGAGAAACCCGCAACGATCGTCCCGCGCCCGGCGGCCGGCGCTGCCACGCCGAACACACCCTGCGATTCGAGCGATCCCTGGCCAGTCCATTCCACTGATCCATCGGCCTGCGACAGGGCATAAAGCTGGTTGTCCTGGCTCAGGATATAGACCGATCCGTTGGCAACCGTCGGCGCGCCGCGCAGCGGGCCACCTGGGCGCACATGCCACAACACCTTGCCATCGGCGGCATTCATGGCAGCAACGTCGCCCAACCCGTCGGTGGCAAACAGCTTGCCGTCATCATAGCTCACGCCACCGCCAAAGCGGGCGTGCCGGTTTTCCTTGTCCTCGGTAATCGGCGCCTCCCACAGCGCACTACCGCTATCGGCTGAAAAGGCGTGGACCACGGCGTTGACGTCGACGACGAACAGCTTGCCATCGCCAATCACCGGCGCCGCACCAAGCCGTTCGCGCGGCGATCCGCCCGGAATCGTGACGCTCCACAGCCGCGACAGCGACGTGCCCAGCGCGACGTGTCCCATCGATTTGGTGGCGTTGCCGCCGGGCTGGTTCCAGTCGGTATTGGCTGCAGCCGGCGGCAACAGCACCTGCACATCGGCAATCGACTTGTCAGTCTCCGCGCCGTTTTCGGAAACCAGAATCGGCACGCGATCACCCAGGGTCGGCGTCTTCTTCTGGCCGCCTTTCAGCACACCGCAACCGCTCAGCGCCACGAGTGCCGCAATGGCGATCGGCACTCTCCAGGATTTCATCATTGCGCTTTCTTTTCCTCAGTTTGTTCGACGGCATCGACGCCGAGTACGCCCGCCATTTGCACGGCGCGCTGGCGCAGGCTTTCGGGCACGGACTGGTCACGCGCGATCTGGCCGAACAAATCGCCCGCCGCGCGGTTCTGATTGAGCCCCAGATGCGCAATCGCCACCAATTCGCCGGCCGAACCAAAGAACGGCTCCCCCTTCACCGCAAGCGGCTTCAGCCGATCGATCACGGTTTGCGGTTTCAGCGAATCATATTCGGCATAGGTCTGGCGGATCAGCGCCAGATCACGGAACGGCTTGGCGAGCGATGTATCGCCTGCAACCTCGGCAAATTTCGCCGCGGCGCCCTTCAAATCGTCCTTCTGCAGCATCAAATCGGCCTGGGTGAACTTGGCCAGCGCCCGGTAGCCGCCCGCGTTCGACGCGGCGAGATCGGCCAGCGGCTTTTCGGCCGCCTTGAAATCATTGGTACCCAGCTTTTCAAACGCGGTGCCGAGCACCTCGCCCTGCGCCGCCGCGTTCTTCTGCGCCTGATTCTGCCAGATCAGCACCCCGGCAAAAATGGCGAGGCCAAGCACCACCGCGCCAATCAGCCAGCGGCCATAGCGTGTCCAGAACTGCATCGCCTGGTCGCGACGAAGCTCTTCGTCCACTTCGCGCAGAAAAGCTTCATTGTTTTGCGGCGTAACGGCCAAGACATGCTCCATCGGATGGCGGAAAGGCGCGGACCTTAGCGGGGCGCCCGAGCAAACGAAAGGGCTTCGATCCCGCCCCCAGCCTTCCCAAGGCGTTCAAGCCTTGGGCGCATAGATTTGTTCCGGGCCGGGAAAGGTTCGCGTTCGCACATCTGCCGCATAGGTCTCAACCGCGGCGGAAATGCGGCCAGCCATGTCGTCAAAGCGCTTCACGAAGCGCGGCGTACGATCGAACAGGCCAAGCATATCCTCTGCGACCAGCACCTGCCCGTCGCACTGGGCAGAAGCGCCAATGCCGATGATCGGCACATCGCTGCTCTGCGTCACCGCAATCGCCAGCGGCTCGACCACGCCTTCGAGCACCATCGCAAAGGCGCCCGCATCGGCCACGGCCTTTGCATCGGCCAGAATTTTCTCATGCTCCTGCTGGCTGCGCCCGCGCGCGCCATAGCCGCCGAGCACATTCACCGCCTGCGGCGTCAGGCCGATATGCGCCATCACCGGAATGCCGCGCTCGCTGAGGAAGCGGATCGTCGGCGCCATTGCCTGCCCGCCCTCCAGCTTGATCGCGGCGCATCCCGTTTCCGCCATGACGCGGCTGGCGCTGGCAAAAGCCGTTTCGGGCGATGCTTCATAGCTGCCAAACGGCATGTCGACGACCACGACGCTATGGTAGCTGCCCCGCACCACCGCTGCCCCATGCGCGCACATCATGTCGAGCGTCACCGCCAGCGTGGATGGCAGGCCGTAAATCACCTGCCCCAGCGAATCGCCGACGAGCAGCATGTCGCAATGCGGATCGAGCAGCTGTGCCATCCGCACGGTATAGGCCGTCAGCATCACCAGTGGTTCGGCCGTCTGCCCCTCCACCTTGCGGCGCTGGATGGCGGGCACGGTCAGCCGTTTCATTGGCGATGGCGTCGGGTTGGCGCGGCTCGTCGCGCTGTCGATCGTGTAGGTCGTGGACATGGGCACGCTGATAGCGCCTCACCTCCCGGCTCGCCAGCCATGCAATGACGGATGTCGAAATAGCTTGCCATAATGTTATATATCTTTTACATCCTGACGATAGAAACTTACATAATGGCGAACAGACATGACTTTCAGGGAAAAAATGCTGTGGGTATCGATCATCGCTGAGGCCGCGATCTGGGGTTCCTATCTCGCTGATATCGGCCTGCGGCTGGCGCATGGCACCGTCGATGCCGACCAAGCCTATAACGGCTTCATCAGGTCGGTGGTGCTGCTCGTCACGGTCGAAGTGGTCGCAGCGATCATCCTCGCGCTGATCGACCCTGCCGATGCCAATGCCCCGGCGGACGCTCGCGACCGGGATTTCGCTGCCACCGCCGCCGTGCCTGCGTACAACCTGCTGAGCGTGCTGGTCATCCTGGTCATGATTGCAATCCCCGTCATCGTCGCTGCTGGCCCGCGCTTTTTGAGCGGTGACCCCACAACGATCATCGCCGTCATCATCGGCAACGCGCTGTTGCTCGCGCTGGTCCTCGCGCACCTGGCCCATGCGGGCGCGCAGCTCTGGCGCTATCGTCGGGAGGGCTGATCATGCCCGCGCCCCCCATCACCAACACCATCCGCACGCTGCGCTTCATGGCCGGTGAAATGACCCAGGCCGAGCTCGCCGACAAAATCGGCATGACGCGCCAGACCGTGGCCGCAATCGAGGCCGGCAAATATTCGCCGACGCTGGAGGCCGCCTTCCGCATCGCCGCCGTCTTTGCCAAGCCATTGGATGAGGTGTTCCAGTGGCACGGCTGAGCCAGCGCTACTCCTTGGCGTAGATATTCATCGCGATCGACACCCGCTCCCGGCTGCCCGTATGCGGCCGCACGCCGTGCCGGACGAAGCCGGGGAACAGCACCATGTCCCCCCGCTCGGTCCGCACGCGCTGCTCGATCACCTGCGGCTGGCCATCGGCCCCTATCGCGCGAAACCCGGGAAAGGTCATTTGCGGCACCGGAAAGCGCGGATCCTCGAAATACAGCTCGCCGCCTTCGGGATCCCCCGGCGACATCCCCATATCGACATAATAGACCGCCGCCCACAGCACGCCGGGATGCGCATGGCTCATGTTGAGCGCGCCCGGCGGCGAGACATTGGCCCACATCCGCACCGACCATTTGACCGACGCCGCATCGCGCTCCTCGAAATGCGAGAGGCGCTTGGCCATGCGGATCGCCATATCGGCCAGCTTTTCCGCCGCCGCCCCGCCCCAGGCGAGCATATCGGTCGTCGAGTGCCAGCCGCCGACATTGGAGCGGTTGAGCCCCTCATCCGCCGCCCGCCGCGCCGCGATCGCCTGTTCGAGCGCGACCGTCATCGGCTCGGCCTCGGTCAGCTTGCCGTGCAGCAGTGGCGTTTCGAACAGCCCCGCCCGCTCGGCGCGGACGCGGATCGAGTCATAGGGATTGGGCGGCGCAACCATCGCCGCCGTCTATTCGCCAGGCCTCAGGAAATCCAGCGCCGCTTCATCGTCACCCCGGCAAACCAGACCTGCACCACCGCTATCACGAAAATGAACAGCGGAAACGGCACCGTCGCCGCTGCCCCCTTCACCGTGAGCAGATCGGTCGCGCCGAACACCCAGCCGAATTGCAGGATCACCCCGATCAGCGACAGCGCATAAAGCGGCCACGCGAATTTGGATCGCAGCAGCAGCGCCAAAGCCCCTGCCAGCGCCGGCAGCACCGCCAGCGCAAAGACATAGCCGAACCAGCCCGGCAGCTTCTGGTACGAAGTCCGGTCATATTCACTCATCGCCGCCAGTGCCTTGGCGTCAACGGTCATGTGCGCATAATAAGCAAACACCCCCGCTACGGCCCACAGCAACAGCAGCACCGCCACGATCCAGAACCAGGTCGGCGGTTTTTCTTTGGATAGGCTCACAGGTCTTCCCTCCCCATGTGTCAGGGGAAGGAAACTGCGCCCAGCCGCGCACAAAGGCAATCGATGCGTGCGGCCGGCGCGGTCCCGTCAGGCGACCTTCACGCCCTTCCAGAACGCGAAATGCCCTTTGATCTCGGCGGCTTTTGCCTTGGGATCGGGGTAATACCAGGCAGCATCGGGGTTCTTCTGCCCGCCGACGACGATCGTCTTGTAGCTCGCCTCACCCTTCCACGGGCAATGCGTGTGCGTGCTGCTGTCCTCCAGCAACTCCATCTTCACCGAATCGGCGGGAAAATAATGATTGCCCTCGACGACAACGGTGTCGTCGGACTGCGCGATGACGGTATCATTCCAGGTGGCGGTCGGCATGGGGGAAAGCTCCTGCATAAGGACCCGCGATATGGGGTGCCCAACGCCTGAACCAAGGCCGCCGCTAAGCGAATTGCGTGCGATAGTCCTCCGGCTTGAACCCGATCAGCAACGCCTCCCCCGCCTCGAGCACCGGCCGCTTGATCATGGAGGGGTTGGCGATCATCAGCGCAACCGCCTTGTCGGCATCGATCCCCTGCTTGTCGGCATCGGGCAACGCGCGAAAGCTCGTCCCCGCCTTGTTGAGCAACCGCTCCCACCCGGCGCGCACCACCCAACCGCGGAGCCGTGCTTCATCGATCCCGGCAGCCTTATAGTCGTGGAAATCATAAGCGACGCCCGCCTCACCCAGCCACGCCCGCGCCTTCTTGATCGTATCGCAATTCTTGATGCCAAACATGGTAACCATCATGTCGATCTCCGCAGGGGCCTGTGCAGCAGCTGGAGATAGCGAAATCCGACCGGGAAACAATCGGCCCGACAGCGCGTCATTGGCATCCAACCCACACCCTTTCGGTCACCCCGGGCTCGCCCCGGGGTCCCGCTACCTTCTGGCCGAGAGTCACAACGTCGCGTTCCGCAGGCCAGCAAGCGGGACGCCGGATCAAGTTCGGGGTGACGGAAAAAGGAGGATGGCAGGTATCGCCCAGTTGCGGTCGTTTGAGCGCGACGGGATAATTCTCGAAAGCTGCCGCTCAGTTCTGCCCGATGATATTCAATATCTCATGGTAACGAGCATCATTGATGCCCGCTCGCTGCTCTAGTGCCAACTGGCTCTCATCGCCCGGCATGAGGTAGAGGGAAGGTCGCTTCGACGGGTCGCGGAATTGAATAACAACTTGGGTGCCCAGTGATCCCGCATAGGCTGGTAAAGCATTGGCGAGTTTGCCTACATCGGCTGGCTCCGAGTTTCCGTCCTCGTCATAGAGCTGAAGATAGCGCTCGAATGTAGGCCAATCGACTTCCGCCCAAGCGCCCCATCCAAAATTGCCCGGCGCCTCGGCAAACGGTACGTCAAGAACGCAGCGGATGAAATTGCGTTCATCGAACTGACAGAGATCATTGTTAAAGCGAGCTTTCTCACCTCGCTGGTCGTCGGGTATCGCCCATACTATGTCAGGGAGCTGATAGGCCCAGTCGGTCACGAGCCCGATGTGCTCCTGCCCGCAGATCGAGCAAATAAATCTGTCGCTCAAGTGCTGCTCCCAAAGCCCGCCGCGTTGATAGCGCTCCGTCCGCTTTGGTCCATCGGATATTTGAAGCTGCCTTTCCGCTTACCACCAATTCCAGCCATTCTCCTTCACCCAAACCCGCCAACCTCCACCAAGTCCCGCACAAAGCGCGCATATTCCGCCGCCTTCGCCGCCTCATCCGGCAGCCGCAGCAAATAGCTCGGGTGCACCGTGATCCAC
Organism: Sphingomonadales bacterium; assembly: GCA_038323755.1. Taxonomy (GTDB): domain Bacteria; phylum Pseudomonadota; class Alphaproteobacteria; order Sphingomonadales; family Sphingomonadaceae; genus Sphingomonas. The sequence continues at coordinate 5,886 of JBBQHG010000020.1, read as the reverse complement.
GCCAGCCCGCTGCCGTCGGGCAAATCGATCGCCTGCCCGCGTTCGCGGCTGATCGTCACTGTGCGGCCGAGCAGCGATCGCGCTGCCGTCGCGCCCAGCGCCACCGTCATGCGCGGCTTGATCAGCGCGCGTTCCTGCTCGATCCACCAGCGGCAGGCGGTGATCTCCCCCGCATCGGGCTTGGAATGGATGCGCCGTTTGCCGCGCGGCTCGAATTTGAAATGCTTGACCGCGTTGGAGACATAAACGCGGGTGCGGTCGATCCCGGCGTCGGCCAGCGCCCGGTCGAACATCTGCCCGGCCGGGCCCACAAACGGCCGGCCCGCCAGATCTTCCTGATCCCCCGGCTGTTCGCCGACAAACATCAGGTCGGCATCGACCGGCCCCTCGCCGAACACCGTCTGCGTCGCGTCACGGTGCAGCGGGCAGCGCGTGCAGCCCATCGCTTCCTCGCGCAAGGCCGCCCAGGCCGCCTCGATATTGCCGCCGGTCTGGCTGCGCGCTTCGCTCACCATCGCCACCTCACGCGCCTGCGCACCTGCGATCAACGCGGGGACCAACGTGGTTTCGGGCATGTTCTTCCAATATTTACGCGGCATTTCCTTCAGCATCGCGCCCACTTTCAGCCGCGCCGGGTTGAAGATCGCTGCATAATAGCCCTCCCACACCTCCTCGACCGGGTCGCCGTCCGGCGCATCGGCCCTGGTCGCCCCCGGCCCTTCCGTCAGCCGCTCGCCGTCCCAATGGATCGACAGCGCAGGTGTCAGGATCGACCAGCGCATCGACGTGAAGCGATCGACGAAAAAGCCGGCATTGGCGCGCGCGATATGATGATCAGGCTCGAACCACGCGACATAGCGCGGGCCTTCCGCACTTTCGATTTCGCGGAAACGCACAAAGGCGCGCATCTTGTGGATATCGCGCCGAACCTCCTTGGCGTGCCCCTCCAGCTTGCGGACCAGCAGATCGGCCTGATCGTCCATCAATTTGGGCTGATCCCGCAACCGCACGAGCAGCCGGTGCAGCAGCGCAAAGCGTTCGGGGTCGCGATGCAGCACGACCTTTTTAGCGAGATCGACAAACGCGCGCGGCACGGAGAAACGGGCACCAGGGGCCGCGTCGCCACCCTCGGCGCGCTCCTCGGCAGCGCCGCCAAACAGGTCCGCCGCCGCGTCGCCCACCTGCCAGACGACCTGCTCGGGCGGCACCGCATCGCGCACCAGCGCGCGCACTGCCGCGCGCCAGCCATCGAAATCATCCGCTGCCTCAAGCCTGACGATGCGCATACGCTTAACCCTTCACCCAACCACCGCGATCAGGCGAACAACTCCATCTGGGTCGCTTTGGGTGCGACCATCGCGCCGATATTGCTCGCATCGGCCAGCGCGACCGGTCGCCAGTCGCTCGCGATCAAAAACGGCCGCAGCTTTGCGACCGACACTGTCAGCCGCCCGACATCGGCCAGCGACAATTGCCGCCAGCGCCGCGCGGACAAGATTTTGCCCACGGCGCGCGTGCCCAGGCCCGGCACCCGCAACAGCATTTCGCGCGGCGCGCGGTTGACGTCGACCGGGAACTGCCCGCGAAACTTCAGCGCCCAGGCCAGTTTGGGGTCGATATCGAGCGGCATCATGCCATTGGCATCGGCAGCCTCCGCCACTTCATGCGGGGCATATTCGTAAAAGCGCATGAGCCAGTCGGACTGATACAGCCGGTGCTCGCGCATCAGCGGCGGTCGCTGCAACGGCAGAACCGCGCTTGCATCGGGGATTGGCGAAAAGGCGGAATAATAGACCCGCCGCAGCCCGAACCGGCCATAGAGCCCCGCGGCGCGCGACACGATATCGCGGTCAGTTGCGGCATCCGCGCCCACGATCATCTGCGTCGATTGGCCCGCCGGGGCAAAGCGCGGTGCCGACTTATATTTCTTCTTCGCATCCGCCGTGTCGATGATAGCGGTCTTCATCCCCGCCATCGCCCCTTCAATCCGCGCTTCGGATTTTTCGGGAGCCAATCGCTTTAGACCCTGCACCGTCGGCAGCTCGACATTGATTGACACCCGGTCGGCATGCAGCCCGGCCTGATGCACCAGCGCCGGATCAGCATCGGGGATGGTCTTCAGGTGGATATAGCCGCGAAAATCATGGTCCTCGCGCAAAGCGCGCGCCACCTCGACGATCTGCTCCATGGTGTAGTTGGACGAATGGATGATGCCCGATGAAAGGAACAGGCCCTCAATGTAATTGCGGCGATAGAAAGAGAGCGTCAGCTGCACCACCTCATCCGCGGTAAAGCGCGCACGGCGGACATTACTGCTCTTGCGGTTGATGCAATAATGGCAGTCGAAGATGCAGCTATTGGTCAGCAGGATCTTCAGCAGGCTGATGCAGCGGCCATCGGGCGCATAGGCATGGCAAATCCCCATCCCGCCATCGGTCGAGCCGATCCCCTTGCCTCCGCGCGAGGTGCGTTTGACCGATCCCGAGGAGGAACAGGACGCATCATATTTCGCTGCATCGGCAAGGATTTCGAGTTTCGCGCGGGTGTCGAGCTGGGCCATATGTTCCACATATGTTCACACAGCGACAATGTCCATTGATCCATGTGAACCGGGAGCGGGATGCTTACGCCACGCCCACCCTGCCCATCTCCAGATATTTCTTTCGCCGCGCCGCCCGCACCGCGCCCGCCGGCATCCGGCTGAGCGTCGTCAGTTCCTCGCCCAATGCCACGCCGACGCGCTTGATCGTCAGCGCATGGTCGCGGTGCGCGCCGCCGGCGGGCTCATAGACGATGCGGTCGATCACGCCTAGGCTGAGCAATTCAGCCGCGGTGATCTTCATCGCCTCCGCCGCGTCCGCCGCACGATCGGCGCTGCGCCACAGGATGGACGCGCACCCCTCGGGCGAGATCACCGAATAAACCGAATGTTCCAGCATCAGCACGCGGTTCGCCGCCGCCAGCGCCACAGCGCCACCGGAGCCGCCCTCGCCCGCGATCAGCGCGATGATCGGCACACCCAGCGACAGGCAACGCTCGGTGCTGCGCGCAATCGCTTCAGCCTGCCCGCGCTCCTCCGCGTCCATCCCAGGAAAGGCACCCGGCGTATCGACCAGCGTAATCACCGGCAGCCCGAACTTGTCGGCCAGATCCATCAGCCGGATCGCCTTGCGATACCCCTCTGGCTTGGCCATGCCGAAATTATGGCGCAGGCGGCTCGCGGTATCCTCGCCCTTGGCATGGCCGATCACGACCACCTTGTGCCCCTGCAACTGCGCGAGCCCGCCCATCAGCGCCTGATCATCGGCAAAGGCGCGGTCCCCGCCGAGCGGCATGAAATCCTCGAACAGTCCCGCGACATAATGGCTGAAATGCGGGCGCGCAGGGTGCCGCGCCACCTGCGTGCGCTGCCACGGCGTCAGCTTGCTATAGAGAAACGCCAGCTGCCGCTGCGCCCGTTCCTCAAGCTGCGCCGCCTCACGCGCGTCCCCCGCCTGCCGCATGGCCGCTGCACTCTGGTCGAGCGCCTCGATCGCCTTTTCGAAGCTGAGATAGTCCGTCACACCGTCATCGCCATGCCACGATAGATGCGCGACCGGTAGCGCGAATCCTCGGCATCGGGAAGCGGTGCACCGACCAGCAGCACCGCGCGGGCAAAGCGTTTCACCTCCTCCAGATGCTCGTCAAGGTCGCGCGGCTCTTCGGACTGCACGCGCCGCGTCAGGTTGATCTGGTTGACGGGCACGTCATGCACCAGCCGCTCATTCTCCACCGCCAGCGTCGCGGTAAAGGCATGGAGCGTCGTCTTGATGAAATTGGCCAGTGCAAAGGCCGGGCTCTTGTCGCCCATCGCCACATCGGGTGAGGCCAGCACCAATTGGCAATCGTCATAGAGCGAGGCCTTGCGCGCCACCCGGAAGTGGTTGGTGAGATTATCCGCCACCAGCGCGCGGAATTCCTCGGCCGTCAGCGGATCCTCCAGCCCGAACAGCTTTTGCGGCAGTGGCTCGAACGGCGTCGAGAGCAAGGTCGTCGGGCGACCCCAATGCGCCATCGCCTGGTCCATCGCCGTCTCGACCGAACCGCCACACACGATCGATTCGAGCGTTGACGCCGGCACATCCTCCAGTGCCGCCTTCAGCGCGTCGAACCCTTCGGCCGTCCGCGTGATCAGCACCACCCGCGCGACATGGCAGTCGTTGATAAAGGCACGCGCGGTCTCTGCGATATAATCCACCAGATGCTCGCCGACGATCCACACCGTCTTCCCGCGCATCTGGTCGAGCCGCTCCTGCTTGGGGCTGCCGAACAGCTCGCGCTCGGTGGTCGAGCGTTCAACCGACAGCCCGCCCGATGGCATGAAGGTCTCGCCGCTCACCGCGCGGTCCGCCAGGAAGAACACCGTCGCCTGCGCCACATCGGTCTCGGTCGGCATCTTGCCGAGATGGAGCTTGGAGAGCACCCCGCCGCCGACCTTCTTGGCCTCAATCGCAATCTTGTCAGCGGGCAGGAACGGTGCATCGGCGGGCGGCGAGCGCAGCAGCCAGCCGGCATTCGCCTCAGGCGTATCGGGGCGATCGGCCCAGCCCGGCGCATCGAGGAAATACCCCCCCTGCCGCAACCGCGAGACGAGCGCGGCGGCAATTGGCGGGGTCAGCAGATACTGGTCCCAGGTACACACCCCATCGCCCTCGCGCGCGCACGCCAGCGCCAGATCGCGGATTTCCTTGGGATTGTTGGTATCATGCGACATCCGCACGGTGTCGTTGCGCGCCAGCCGCGTCAGCACCGCCTCCACCCGCACCCCGCGCCGCAGCGATTTCACGACGGCAGCATGGATCGCATTCAGCCGCTTATTCTCCAGAATGAGCTTGCCGCGCCGCTCGAACAAGCCAGGCTTGCCCCCTGTCCCCGCCAGCCGGTCCCCATCGACCGGCCCCGGCGCAATCGCATTGAACTGCACCTCGGGCCCCAGATAGCGCGACATCGCCTCGACCATTGCGCGCTGCCCCGATTTCGACACCGCATAATCGGCGCGGTTGGGGTAGGCGACCGCCAGATATTTCTCACCGCCGAAATAGGACGAGACGTTGAGGACATAGCCCGATCCCTGCTTCTTCATCATCGGCACGACATGGTGCATCAAGAAATAGTTGGAGATCAGATTGGCATCGAGCGTGTAGTTCCAGGCATCGACGCTCATGTCGACGACCATGTCCTCGGCGCCTGCGACGCCGGCATTGTTGATCAGATAATCGATCCGCCCGAACGCCTTGAGCGTCGCCTCCACCGCACCTTTGAGCGACTCGAAATTGCTGACATCGACATTGGCGAGCGTCTGCACGCGCCGCTCGACCCCGGCAAAGCCGATATCCTCCAGCTCGCTGACGATCCGCGCGCGCGCCACCGCCAGCTCGCTCTCGCGCCGGGCGACAATCATCACCTTGGCACCGGCCAGCGCCAGCAACCGGGCGACCTGCCCGCCAATCCCGGCAGACCCGCCCGTGATCAACGCCACCTTGCCCAGATGCAGCCCGGTGATGTTCTCGCTGAACCCCGGCATCGCCTTGCGCGATCCGGTCGCCTCGCCGATGCTCGATGGCACATAGAGCGTCACCTCGCGGATCTTGCTTTCCTTCAGCAAGATGCGCGCGGCGTGCCCCGCGGTGAAGCGTGTATTCTCGGCTTCTGCATTGCCGAAGCGGACGATCTGGTTGCCCCATTCCGCCTGCCGCCGCCGCCCATGCGCCACGTCGATATCGGATTCGTCGCGCCAGATGCGGATCAGCTGCTCGGTCGCGGCGCGCATGATGTTGCCGTAGACATCGCCCTTGCCATCGCTGCCATGGCTGATGAACACAAAGCGCGGTTCCTGCAGCAGATTGT
>JBBQHG010000019.1:0-20203 GCA_038323755.1 Sphingomonadales bacterium | reverse complement strand
CCCCGCATCCAGCTTCAACCGGTCGAGCATCGCCGGCGAGAGCCCTGCCGCCGTTGCCCTTGTCATATCCTCGGCATTCGCCGCCTGGATTTCGCTCGATGCAGCACGAATGGCGGCAGCAGCGCTGCGCAGCGCTTCGGACTTTTGAGCTTGGGGCATGGCAGCCAGCGCGCCCGCTGCGGCGCGTGCGCGTCGGCCCATTGCCGCAATGATGTCGCTTGGATTGGCGGACGCGTCACTCATGTGCCCGTGCTAGCAGCGACAGCCATTTGCGCCAATGTCGCGTTGCACAAGATTTTGTCGCGTAGTTGGCCGCACTTTGATAGCTCTGCACCATGCAAGGGGGATTCGAAGCGGCGGTTGATCTCGCCACCGGGGGCTTGGTCGGGCGCGCTTTCGAGCCGCACGCGGGCGAGCATGTGAGCGGCGCGCATGGCCACGGCCTGTGCCTGAACTGCGGCACCGCGCTGCAAGGCGAATTCTGCTACCGCTGCGGCCAGACCGGCCATGTTCACAAGACATTGAGCTCGATCGGGCATGATCTCCTCCACGGCGTCTGGCATTTTGAGGGCAAGATCTGGTCGACCCTGCCGATGCTGTTTACCCGCCCCGGCCAGCTCACCCGGCGCTATATCGCGGGTGAGCGTGTGCGTTTTGTCTCACCACTCGCGCTGTTCCTGTTTTCGGTATTCCTGATGGTGGCAACGTTTGAGACGATTGGCGGCCCGATCAACAACAAGACGGACGTCAACCGCAACGGCGTCACCCTGACGCCGCCAGAACTGATCAAAGAGCTCAATACCAAAAAGGCGGTGCGCGCCAAGCTGATCGCAACAAGGGATACCCTGCGGGCCAAGCGCGTCAGCACAGACGAGATAGACGACAAGATCGACTCGGTCGGTGAGGATATTGGTGGCCTGCAGACCGCCTATGACATCTCGACGGGCACGATCGTGCGGGTGGATAAAAGCGAGATCAATACAGGATGGCAGTGGCTCGACGAACGGCTGCAGCACATGCTCAAAGAGCCCAAGCTCTACCTCTACAAGCTACAATCGAGCGCCTATAAATATAGTTGGGCGTTGATCCCCATCTCGCTGCCCTTCATCTGGTTGCTGTTCGCCTTTCGTCGCGATGTCGGGCCTTATGATCACGCCATCTTCGCAATCTATTCGCTATCGGCGATGACGATGGGGGCGGTGCTCCTCAGCCTCGGCAAGGCGGTCGGCCTGCCGGCGGGGATGATCGCCACCGTGTTTACCTTTGGGCCGCCGCTGCACATGTACAAGCAGTTGCGCGGCGCCTACGGAATTTCCCGCCTCGGCGCGATATGGCGCACCATCGCCCTGCTGTTCTTCGCGCTTGTCTCGGGCCTAATGTTCTTCGTGTTTGTCTTCGGCATCATCGCCTGACGCATCAGGCGGGGCAGGGATAGCGCTTGGTCATGAAGGTGGCAAAGGCAGCCTGCGTGCTCGTCCCGGCCCGCTTTGCGACCGGAATCGTCGAGAAATTGGCGATAATGTCATCGCTGGTAACGCTGGTCTTGCCCTTGGGTGGCGGGCAGCTCTTCGGCTTGCGACCGGCGGCAATGTCAGCGTCGATCCCGGCGCGATAGGCAGTGCCTGCGGCCTGAATTTCGGCCCGCAGCGCCGCAATATCGGACGATCCGATTGCGAGCAAACCCTTGGCCTTCAGCGCCTCGGCCTTGGCTAGGAATTCTGCGACAGACATGGCTTGTGCCGCAATCGGCAGTAAAAGGGCGCTCGCTGCCGCCATGACCATCATCGATTTGCGCAAAGCCATCATTCCGTCCCTCATTCGCCGTCAAGGCGCTAGATATTGCCCGCGAAGAGGATGCAATTGCGGCTGAAACCGGTCAAGACCGGGGCGCAGCCCCGGCCTTGCCGTCGTTCCCTGATTATCGGCTCAAGCGCCTTGTGGTGCCGGATTGCCCAGCGGGCCCTTGGGCCGCCGTGTCTTGGGGATCGAGGTACCGCCCACCGGCAAAGGCGCCGCTTTCGGACCGCTATCGACCCGGCCGATATCATCGCCCGCAATCAGCTTCTTGATCTCGTCACCCGATAGCGTCTCATATTCGAGTAACGCGCCGGCCAGCAGATGCAGTTGGTCGATATGGTCGTTCAGCAACGTGGTCGCCTTTTCATGGCCACCATTCACGATGCGCTTGATTTCGGCATCGATCAGCTGTGCTGTTTCGTTCGACATCCGCATCGGCCGTGCCGATGAATAGCCAAGATAGGTCTCGCCCTCAGGCTCTGCATATTCAAGCGGACCGAGCGCATCGGACATGCCCCACCGTGTCACCATGTCGCGGGCAAGGCCCGAAGCATAGCTGATGTCGGAGGAGGCACCCGACGAGACCTTGTCATAGCCGAAAATCAGCTCCTCAGCCACGCGCCCGCCCATGCTGACGGCTAGGTTCGCGTACATCTTGTCGCGGTGATAGCTGTAGCTGTCGCGCTCGGGCAGCCGCATCACCATGCCGAGTGCCCGGCCGCGCGGGATGATCGTCGCCTTGTGGATCGGGTCGGACGCGGGCTCGTGCAGCGCGACAATCGCGTGGCCGGCCTCGTGATAGGCGGTCATCCGCTTTTCATCGTCGGTCATCACCATGGAGCGTCGTTCAGCCCCCATCATCACCTTGTCCTTGGCCTCTTCGAATTCGGCCATCGCCACCAGGCGCTTGCCCTTGCGGGCAGCAGTCAGCGCGGCTTCATTGACAAGGTTGGCCAGATCGGCCCCTGAAAAGCCCGGTGTGCCGCGCGCGATCGTCCGCGCCTCGACATCGGGCGCCAGCGGCACCTTCTTCATATGCACTTCGAGGATCTTGATCCGGCCCTCGATATCGGGACGCGGCACCACGACCTGACGGTCGAAGCGACCCGGGCGCAGCAACGCGGGGTCAAGCACATCGGGCCGGTTGGTCGCGGCAATGATGATGATGCCCTCATTGGCCTCAAAACCATCCATTTCGACGAGCAGCTGGTTCAGCGTCTGTTCGCGCTCGTCATTGCCATTGCCAAGGCCCGCACCACGGTGCCGACCGACCGCGTCGATTTCGTCGATGAAGACGATGCACGGCGCACTCTTCTTGGCCTGTTCGAACATGTCACGCACGCGGCTGGCGCCGACGCCCACAAACATCTCGACAAAATCGGAGCCCGAAATGGTGAAGAAGGGCACACCTGCCTCACCCGCAATGGCGCGGGCGAGCAGCGTCTTGCCGGTGCCGGGCGAGCCCATCAGCAGCGCCCCCTTGGGGATCTTCCCGCCGAGCCGCGCGACTTTGGTCGGGTCCTTCAGGAACTCTACGATTTCCTGCAGCTCTTCGCGCGCCTCGTCGATGCCGGCGACGTCATCGAAGGTCACGCGGCCTTCCTTCTGCGTCAGCATCCGCGCGCGCGACTTGCCAAAGCCCATCGCGCCACTGCCCGAATTCTTCTGCATCTGGCGCAGCACGAAAAACGCGATGCCCAGGAACAGCACGAAGGGCAGCGACTGAACGAGAATATATTGCCAGATCGACGGGCCGTCCTCGGGTCGCGCGTTGATGACCACGCCCTTTTCGAGCAGGCGGTCGGTCAGCTGCGGGTCAGCAGGCGCATAGGTACGGAACTTGTCGCCGCTCGTCGTGGTGCCGGTGACGACATCGCCCGCGACATTGACCTCGCGGACCGTGCCCTCCTTCACCTTCGACAGGAACGCCGAATAGGACAACGTGTTGTTGGTAGCGACCGTGCGCGATCCGCTTTCGAACAAGGTGACGAACAGCGCCAGGGCAACGAGAATGCCCAGCCAGATCATCAGATTCTTCATCCAGGGGTTGCCATTGCCACCGTTGTCGGGGCCCTGCTGGCGGTCGTTATCGTTCATGGTCGCATGCTACCTTTCGAGTCAGTAAGATAGGCACGCGCAGGTTAATGGCAATGGAACAGTTAGGCGGTATGTGCGATCAGCCCGTTCGCCGCGCCGGTGCCTCGCTAAACCGCCAAATTCCGTGCTTTTCTGAAACCATGACACCAGCTTGTGTTGCGGTTTTTCTCGCCGCCAATGCATCAAGCAGCGACTCGACGTTCGACGCGTCGGAAAAATCGGGCCGAGTAATGCCATTCGCAAGCCGGACCGAAGCGATTGCAGCGCGACAGAGTCGGCGTTTCAGCTCCCGCGGCAGATCGGTCATGTCGAGCCATGCTTGACGATCCGAATCGTCGACATCGGTTGGAATAACCTTGCGCATTTGCCACAACCACGCCTCCATCGCGCGCAGTGCGGCATCGGCCTCTGCCGCATGCGCCGCAGACCGGGCAATCTGGGCCGGATCAAGCACCGGGTTCGCTGCGAGCAACCGGCGGAAATGGGTGCGATCATATCTCCGGTCGGCATTGCTCGGATCATCGACAAATGGCACCGCGCAGGCATGGACCAGTTGCCGGAGATCGGCTGCCCGCCACTCAAGTAGCGGCCGGATGAGATCGATGGCGGTACCGCCGACGGGCAGCGACACCTGCTGGGTCTGACGCGCCCGAATGCCCGATAGCCCCGCAACCCCTGATCCACGCGCCACCCGCATCAAAAAGGTTTCGGCCTGATCATCGGCATGATGCGCGGTGGCGACGATGCGTACGCCTGAAGAGACCGCCCACCGCCCCAGCGCAAGATAACGCGCTGATCGGGCACCCGCCTGCACATTGGCCGGATCGATCGGCTCGGCCGGGTATAGCACCGCATGCGGGACGTGAAGGGTCTGGCAATACGCAGCGACCATTGCCGCCTCATCGGCAGCGGCAGGGCGCAGGCCATGGTCCATTGTCGCTGCGATCACCTGATCGGGAAAGGCCGAAGTCGCAAGGGCGAGCATTGCCATGCTGTCCGCCCCGCCAGAGACCGCCAGCGCTAGCCGCTCGGGCGGCAAGAATGCCCGGCCCAGCACCGCGCCAACGTCGCGCCGGAAGCGCGCGACGCTGGCGGGATCGAGCGCGCCCGTCACCGACTCAGTTGGTCTTGCACTTCTCGGTCGTGCGGCCCTTGGCTATGTCGGCCTTCATCTGCGCTGTGAGCTTGGTGTCATAGACTTCGGTCAGCTCGTCATAGACCTGGCAGATATCGGCCGAGGGCTTGTTGAGCTTCTTGAGCGCGATCGTCAGGTACCACAGGCTGTCAGGTGCGCGCTCGCCGTCATGGAATTTTTTGTAATTGTCGTAGAAGGCAAGCGACGCGAGCGAGGGCTTGCCCTCATCCAGATATGCCCGGCCCAGCAGGTTCTGCGCCCAGCTGGCGCGGCGATGCGTCGGGTATTTGGCGACGACCTGCTTCAGCGCAGCCTCTGCCTCGGGGTACATTTTCGCCTGCCACAAGCGGTAACCATAGACATAGCCGTCATCGGCCGGATCATCCGTTACCGGCTTTTCGACCGTCGCAAGCAGCTTTGCCCGTGCAGGATCAGCCGCGGCAGGTGCAGGCACCGGCGTGCTCGCGCTGGCCGCTGTCGCCTTTACCGGGGTCACGCTTGGCCGCGTTACAACGGGCGCGGCAGCCGCGCCACCGTCGCCACCGGTCGATGGATTGAGCGCAGTGGCGCGATCCTCCAGCGCCTTTACGCGCACATCCATTGATCGCTGAAAGGCCGCAAAGCTGTCCGACAATTGCTGTAGCCGGAATTGGGTCTGTTCAACTTTCCCGGTCAGCGAGGCAAGTTGCGCTTCAAGCGCGTTCACCCGGTCATTCAGATCGACCACCGGCGTCGAGGATGGCGATCCCGGGCTGGCTGGATTGGGCTGTTGCGGCGTGATGTCAGGCGGGAAATATTGGCCATTGCCGCCTGGAAAAACCTTGCGTTGGACCGCGCGCATTTCCTTTTCGAGCCGGTCGACCCGGCCTTCCACGGCGCTCTGGGCCATTGCCGCTGTCGAGCTCAGGCCAAGCCCCGCCAGCAAAACGATTCCGATCAACTTGGTCCGCATGTCACTCCCCCGGCACCACTTCAAGATGGCGGGTATAGCTGACAGATGTCACCTGTCGCCAGCCTTAAGGACGCAGCTTAATTCGCCTCGCCGGTCGGGGGGGCGGCAGGCGCTGTTGTCGGCACTGCCGTTGGCGTCGCATTGGCGGCCGGTGGATCGGTCACGCCACCTGCTGACGGGCTGACTGATCGGCTCGGCGTCGGCGACTGCTTGATCAGCGGCGCCGCGCGGCGGACAACCGATCTCGGCGCAGGATTGGACGAAGCGTCTGGTAGAGCGCCGGGCGCCGACGTTGCCACGGGCGACGGTTCCGCGCCCGGCTGGCCGCGCGCCAGCAATGCTGCTGCACTGACGCCGACATCCTTGATCGCGCGTGCACCATCGCCCAGGGGTGGCACCGCTGATCCATTGACCAGCACCTGCAACTTGTCGGGTCGGCCGACATTGATCATCGGCTGGTTGGCATCGCCCGGCACATCATAGCGATCACCAGGCTTCATTTCCGCCTCATACAGCGTTTTCCCGTCGGCGTCGTAGAGCCGCAGCCAGACGACGTCGGTGGCGATCAGCGTCACCTGCCCCGTCGTTACGGGCGCCGGGGCGGCAGTTGGCGTCGGCACCGGGATCGGCGCCAGGCTCTCGGTCGGCGCCGTGCTTGCCACCGGTTCACCGTCGCCGCGGAACAGCGTCGTGCCATACCACAGGCCGACACCGATCAGCACCAGCAACGCAACCACCACGCTGGCCATTGCCAGGCCCGGCGGCGGCAACCTTTTCAGGTCCTGCATTTCATAGGGCTGATATTCTGGCGGGCGCTGTGTCTTGTCGGTCTGGCCGCGGACATCGCGGCCAATCGTCACCTCATCCATGCCGATGGCGCGGGCATAGGCCTTGGCGAAACCGACCGAATAAGTGGGCGACGGCAGGCCGGAATAATTCGATTTTTCAATTGCTTCCAAATGCCGCACCGGCACCCGGGTGCGCGCGGCGACTTCCGCCAACGTCAGCCCCTGCGATTCTCGCGCCTCACGCAGGCGTTCTCCCGCCGTCTTGGGGAACAGGGTGGCCTCCTCGCCCGGATCGGCATCGGTCATGGTCTTCTCCGGCATGGATGGGTCGCCTCTGCTATTTCCCAAAGCCCCGAAGACGTGTCAACGAAGCGATCTGCAAATCGGCACATGATCACATCAATTCGACATGATTGTCTGCGGCCCAACTGGCAAGCGCTGCACGCATGTCGCGCGGCGGATTGGCGAGCAACCGAGCCATATCGGCGGTGAGCTTCGCACGGTTGAGCGATCGGATCATCGCCTTTACCGGGCCGATCGCCGCCGGCGTGATCGAGAGTCGCTCGATCCCCAGGCCGATCAGCGCCATTGCCTCCAGCGTCCGCCCACCCATTTCGCCGCATACCGTCAGGTCGACGCCCGCCGCATGAGTGGGCGCAACCACGCGCGCCAGGAAGCGGAGGATCGACGGGCTGAGCCAGTCATATCGTTCGGCAAGCTTGGGGTTGGCGCGGTCCGCTGCGAACAGGAACTGCGTCAGATCATTGGTGCCGATCGACAGAAAATCCAGCTTGGGTAGCAGCACATCGAGCATCTCGGCGAGCGCTGGCACCTCCAGCATCGTGCCATAGCGGATCTTGGCCGGCAGCTTTCGGTTGCGCGAGCCGATCCAGGCGCGCTGCGCCTCGAACAGCGCGTGCGCTTCCTCGAACTCCCACGGTTCGGACACCATCGGGAACATCACGTTCAGCGTCCGCCCGCCCGCAGCCTCGATCAGCGCGCGCGCCTGTGCCTTCATCAGCCCGTCGCGTTCCAGCGCGAGCCTGATCGCGCGCCAGCCCATCGCCGGATTTTCCTCGTCGCCGGCATCGCCCTTCAGATAGGGCAGTGCCTTGTCGCCGCCGATATCGACGGTGCGGAAGATGACCGGCCGGTCACCCGCCGCCTCCAGCACATCACGGTACAGCCGCTGCTGGCGCTCGCGCTGCGGCAATGTCGCCGAGACCAGAAATTGGAATTCCGTTCGGAACAGCCCGATGCCGTCTGCACCGGTCAGGTCGAGTGCGGCCACATCGTCGCGCAAACCGGCATTCACCATCAACGTCAGCCGCTTGCCGTCCATCGTCGTCGGCGGCTCGTCCTTCAGCGCAGCAAAGGAAGCACGCCGCTTCTGGCTGAGCAGCAGCTTGCCCTCGAACGATTCCTCGATCAGCGGCGACGGGCGCGCAAAGACATGGCCGTCGGTCACGTCGAGCAGCAGCAGGTCACCTTCGCCGATCAGCCGGCGGACATCCTTGACGCGCCCGAGCACCGGCACCCCCATCGCGCGCGCCACGATGGTCACATGCGCGGTCAGCGATCCTTCTTCCAGAATGACGCCCTTCAGCCGCCGCCGGTCATATTCCAGCAGTTCAGCCGGCCCCAGGTTGCGCGCAATCAGAATGGCATCGCCGCGCAGTCCCACCTGCGCTGCGGTCCCCATCTGACCCGAGACGATCCGGAGCAGTCGGTTGGAAAGATCCTCAAGATCATGCATCCGCTCAGCGAGCAGCGGGTCGTCGATCTGGCGCATCCGCATCCGGGTGCGTTGCTGGACTCGCTCGATCGCGGCCTCTGCCGTCAGGCCGCTGTCGATCGCCTCATTGATCCGGCGCGACCAGCCTTCGTCATAGGCGAACATCTTGTAGGTCTCGAGCACCTCCTCATGCTCGCCACCTACGCCGAATTCGGCCTGCGCCGACATCCGCTCGATCTGCTCGCGCATCTTGTCGAAGGCGCCATAGACGCGGTGACGTTCCGCCTCGACGTCTTCGGCCACCGTATGCTCGATCGTGACGCGCGGCTGGTGGAACACGGCAACGCCGCGCGCCATGCCCTCAACCAGCCTGAGCCCGGCGATCCGCATGGCGGCGGTCGATTGCGGCCGGGTGGTGGCAGCCCCCGTCACATCGATCAGGTCGGCGTTGGCGATCAGTTCGGAGAGAACCATCGCCACAGTCTGCAAGGCTTCGATCTCGACTTCGTCATAGCGGTGCGGCTCGACGTGCTGGACGCAAAGCACCCCCACGGCCCGCTCGCGCCGGATGATCGGCACCCCGGCAAAACTGTGAAATTTATCCTCGCCCGTCTCCGGCTTGTAGGCGAAATCGGGGTGGGACGCCGCCTCGTCCAGGTTGAGCGTCTCGACCTGCTCGGCAATCGTGCCGACCAGCCCTTCGCCCAAGGCGAGCTTGGTGACATGCACAGCGGCCTGATCAAGCCCCTCCGTGGCGTACAGTTCGAGCACGCCTTCGCGCAGCAGATAGACCGAGCAAACCTCGCTGTTGGTCGCCGCGCCGATGATCTTGACGACGCTGTTCAATTTCGCCTGCGCGGTCGTGCGCGCCGCCATCACATTGTGCAGGCGGACAAGCATTTCACGGGCGGATGCAACGGCGGAAACGGGCATGACCGACGGCTATCAGATTGCGTCCCGCGATGACAGCGTTCGCGCGCAGTTCAGCTACCGATCGAGCGCGGATAGCCCGGCATGGATGCCCACCCGCCATTCGAACTCGACCGGCACATCGGTCAGCGGTTGTCCGTTGCGGAGCGGCGGCCGCATCCGCAGCAGCGGAATGCCGTGGAGAACGGCGGTCCTGACACCCGGAATCGTCGGCGTTTCGCTCAAAATATGGCAATCGATCCGCGTATCGGCGGCGACCAGGCACCGGAGACGAAAGGTCACATCCATAGGCACGTGCCACAAATCTTCACTCATCAGCGGGAAGAACTCGTCGTCTGTAATCTTGTGGACCCAGCGCGCAGGGCTGTCACCAACGCTGCGGCCATTGCCGCTCTTGGTGCCGCCCGACAGGGTGATATCGGCAGCGGCTGGCGCAGGCGGCTGCACGGTCACCGGCGGCGCTGGCCGGGGCAGGCTGCTCGGGTGGGGAAGCTCGGGGGGATCGGGGACGCGCGACTTCGGCTGGGCGGGCAGTGTCGGGGATACCGGCTCGGCGGCTTGCGTCTGCGGCGCCGGGGTCGGCGCTTCGGGCAGTGGCAGCATCGTGATCACGATCGCCTCGCGCTCGCGCAGCGTTTTCACGACCATCGGCCCCGCCAGCAGCGCAAGAATGGCAGCCAGATGCAGCGCGAGCACCAGCAGCAACGTGGTCGATCGGCGCGCGATCCCGCGCAAATCAGGCAGTCGAGTCGACCGAAGGAGGGCGGCGGTGGCCATGCCCGGGCATAACGGTCAACGCGCATGCCCGGCAACCGCCAAGCGCACCAGTTTGCTGGGCCAGGCCCGAAAAGGCACCCGTCGAAGACAGCACTGCCCGGCCGGAAAGTTCGCCTCTATGGGCCGGGCACGCGGCCTGGGACCGATCTGACCCGCCACATAAATTCGACATGCTGGCCGTCGATCGGCTGCCCGTTGCGTTTGCCCGGTGCCATGCGCAGCAACGGTACAGCGGCCAGCACCGCCCGGCGCAACCCAGGGTAAGAGGGTGCCTCCTTCACGACGCGGCATTTTACGCGCGTATCGCTGTAAATCTTGCATCGCATCATGAAAACGGCTGCGATCTTGGTGCCGAGCAGGTCAGGAGCGACAAGCGAAAACAATTCATCGTCGCTTACCTTGCGAATCCAGTGCGGCAGCGCGCTGCCTCGGCCGCCTTCGCCGCCTGCGTCCTCGCCAAAGCCTGCATCATCGCCACCAATGCCGCCACTGGTGCCGGTGACGCCGGTATTGCTGCCCTCGCTCGCGGCGAGGCCGACCAGTACCGCTGGCGCTGCCGGCGGTGCCGTCCGGATCGGCGTCAGGTCGATTCGGGGCAGATCGAGCGGCGCGACCACTGCAGCGGGTGCCGGCGTATCAACCTGGACCGGCACGGTTTTGGGCGCGCCAGCCGGCGGCTTCGGCACCTTTTTGCCGATCTCCTTCGGGCGTGGCCTGGGCGGTTCAGGCAGTGGCAGCAATTCAACGATTGTGCGGGATCGGTCCACGGTCCGGCCAACGCGATTGTCTCGATCCATCAGCAAGAGCAGCAACACGAGGCTGTAGACCAATGCAATCAACAGCGCCGCCAGCGCCCGCTGCCGATTGCTGATTGGCGCATAAGTTGGACGATTCGGATCGAACGACGCCATCTCTGTAAGATAGCATATTCATGGTGCTGATATCGCTCGATTTAGTGCCGTTAGGCGGCCCGCTTCTCCAGAGCAGCCGCAGCCTCGGTCATCAGCGTTGCGATGATCTCGGCAACGGGTTCTTCCTTCGTCACCATGCCCACCGATTGGCCCGCCATCAGACTGCCATGCTCGACATCACCGTCAATCACTGCGCGGCGCAGCGCGCCTGCCCAATAATGCTCGATCTGCAGCTGCGCTTCGCCCATCTCGACCGCGCCGGCATCGAGGAGCGCCGCGACTTCGCGCTGCTTGGCGGTAAACAGCTCGCCGCCCGCATTCTTCAGTGCGCGCACGGGGATGACGGGCAGGCGCGGGTCGATCTGCACGCTGGCAATCGCATCACGCGCAGAGGCGCGGAAAAACGCCTTTTTGAAATTGGCATGCGCAATGCTCTCGGTCGCGCAGGCAAAGCGGGTACCAAGCTGTACGCCCGCCGCGCCCATATCAAGATAGCCTGCGATCGCCTCACCGCGGCCGATGCCGCCCGCCACGAACACGGGCACCTGCTCGGCGACTTCAGGCAAAATCTCCTGCGCCAGCACGCTCGTCGAGACGGGGCCGATATGCCCGCCGGCCTCCATGCCTTCCACCACCAGTGCGTCAACGCCTGACCTGATGAGCTTCTTGGCCAGGCTGAGTGCGGGCGCGAAGCAAAGCACCTTTGCCCCGCCCGCCTTGATCGCGTCCAGTGCACCCGCCGGCGGCAGGCCACCCGCCAGCACGACATGGCTCACGGCGTGCTTCGCGCACACCGCGATTAGATCGAACAATTGCGGGTGCATCGTGATCAGGTTCACGCCGAATGGCTTGTCCGTCAGCTTCTTGGTCGCCGCGATTTCCGCATCGAGCAGATCGGGCGACATCGCCCCGCAGGCAATCAAACCGAACCCGCCGGCATTGGAGATGGCAGAGACCAGGTTCCGCTCGCTCACCCATGACATCGCGCCGCAAATGATCGCCGTTTCCGATCCCAGAAAGTCGCAGCCACGTGCCATCCGGCGCGCGAGGCGGTCAGCGCCGACGGTCAAGCTCCCTCCTCCGCATCAAGCCCATAGGCTGTGTGCAGCACGCGCACGGCAAGCTCGGTATAATCCTCTTCGATCAGTACGCTGACCTTGATCTCGCTTGTCGAGATCGCCTGCACATTGATCCCTCGATCAGCGAGTGCCTTGAACATCGTCGACGCGACGCCTGCGTGGCTGCGCATGCCGACGCCGACCACCGAGATTTTCGCGACCTTGGTATCGTGGATCAGCGACGCGAAACCGATATCACCCTTCGCCTTTTCGAGTGCATCAATGGTACGCGCGAGTTCGGCCTGCGGCACCGTGAAGGTCACATCGGTCGAACCGCTATTATGCGCGATATTCTGGATGATCATGTCGACATTGATGCTCATGTCAGCGAGCGGGCTGAAAATGGCCGCCACCGTGCCGGGCTTGTCGGGCACCGCCGTCAGCGTCACCTTGGCCTCGTTCTTGTCATGCGCGATGCCGGTTATCAGCTGGCGTTCCATATCGTCTCCTATCTCGTCATCCCCGACAATCATGGTGCCAGGCAGCGTGTCGGCGCTCGCCGAATCATTGGGATCGTCAAAGCTCGAGAGCACTTGCACGCGCACGCCCTCTTTCATCGCCAGGCCAACCGACCGCGTCTGCAGCACCTTGGCGCCAACACTCGCCAGCTCGAGCATTTCCTCATAGGTCACGCGCTTCAGTTTGCGCGCGCGCGGCACGATACGCGGGTCGGTCGTATAAACGCCGTCGACATCGGTGTAGATGTCACAGCGGTCGGCCTTGACGGCAGCAGCCACCGCCACTGCCGACGTGTCGGAACCACCACGGCCAAGCGTCGATATACGCCCATCGTCAGCCATGCCCTGAAAGCCCGGGATCACCGCGACTTCACCCGATACCATCGCCGCAATGAGTGCATCGGCATTGATGTCATCGATCCGCGCAGATGCATGCGCATTGGTCGTGCGGATCGGCAATTGCCAGCCAAGCCAGCTGCGTGCCTGAACGCCCAGCGCCTGCAGCGCAATCGCCAGTAGGCCGCTCGTCACCTGTTCGCCACTTGCGACCACGACATCATATTCGCGCGGATCATAAAGCGAGGATGCTTCGCGACAGAAATTGACCAGCCGGTCGGTCTCGCCCGCCATTGCAGACACCACCACGGCCACCTCATTGCCCGCCTGCACCTCGCGCTTCACGCGCGCGGCAACCGCCCTGATCCGCTCGATTCCGGCCATCGAGGTGCCGCCGAATTTCATCACGATACGGGCCATGGGCGGTATGGTTATCCCTTGGGTTGCGAAGGGGCGCCTGATAAGTGGGGCGCATGACGATAGCAAGCACAGGCGCACCCAGTATCAATCCGCATGAAGCAGCGCATTTTGGTGCGATGGCGGCTGACTGGTGGGACCCAAAGGGTTCGTCGGCGATGCTCCACCTGCTCAACCCGGCGCGACTAGGCTTTATCCGTGCGGCGGTCGACGCACACTGGCTGGTCGATGGCACCAGCTTCACCCCGCTGGCGGGCCGGACTGCGCTCGACGTTGGCTGCGGCGCTGGCCTGCTGTGCGAACCGCTCGCCCGGCTCGGCGCGGCGGTAACGGGCCTCGATGCAGCGCCTGAAAATATCGCGGTCGCCCGCGCGCATGCCGCCCAATCCGGCCTGACGATCGATTACCAGGCGGGCAGCGTGGAGGATATCACCGGCCGGCATTTCGATCTCGTCACCTCGATGGAGGTGATCGAACATGTAACCGATCCTGCCGCGTTCGTGGCCGGGCTGGCGCGGGCGCTGGCGGATGACGGGTTGCTCATCCTCTCCACGCCCAACCGCACCGCATTGTCGCGCGTCGCGCTCATTTCGGTTGCTGAAGGGCTCGGCCACATCCCGCGCGGGACGCATGATTGGGACAAGTTCCTGACCCCCGACGAGCTCACCGCCATCGTCGAGGGTGCCGGCCTGCGCATCACTGACCTGCGCGGACTGAGCTTCTCGCCCGCCCGCGGCTTCGTCGTCGGCGACGACATGAAGCTCAATTATCTGATGACAGCGGTGCGGGCGTAGCGCGCCGATCTCATCGGAAAAAACCGTCACTCCGGGCTCGCGCCGGGGTCCACCGTGCCGCAAAATTGCCGGTCGATGCTCATGGGGTGCGGTGGATGCCGGCACAGGTCCGGCATCACGAGAAGACCAGCAAACCGTCAGACGGCGTGCACTGGCTCCCTCACCCCATGACATTGCGGCCGCGCAATACCGTCGTCGAGTGCCCCACACTCGCCGCGACGGATGGTGCCTTGATCGTGTCGACCATGATCCAGTCGTTGAGCACCTTTGTCGGGGTGATGGTCATCGCCATATAGCCGCGTCGACTGGTGTCGCACCATTTCAGCTCGTCATTCTGATCGACGAGCGCCTTGGCGACGATCTTGGGGTCGATACCGGCAGCACTTTCGAAACCCGGCGATGTGACTGAATGTCCGGCAAATTCCACACCGGCCGGCTTGCCGTCCTGCGCCAGATCATAGGCCCAGCCATTATGGCTATCGCCCGAAATCACGACAAGGTTGGCGCCCATGCCCTGTGCAGACTTCAGGAAGCGCGCGCGCGCTGCCGGGTAGCCGCCCCAGCTGTCAAAATTGGAGGGCAAGCCCGCCTTGGTCGCGGCAATCCCGGCCTGCACATAAGCCTTGGCGCGGGGATCGGCATCGGCGGCCAGCCAGCTGGCGGCAGAAAGCGGCGTCAGCGTATTGCCCATGATCGTCCCGAAACCCACAACCTGCCACTTCGTGCCGCCTTTGACAGAGACCCGCATGGCATGCGCCAGCCAGTCCTCCTGCTGCGATCCCATCATCGTCGCAGCCGGATCCTGCCAGCTGCCATTGCGGAAATCGACCAGCGCCTTGGCGGGGTCGGGCTTGAACAGGAACGGCGCTAGCTCGGGCTGCTTGGTGCGTGCCAGCACCCGGGTTTCTGTGCGGAACAGCGTGGCCAGCGTGCCGATCTCATAGGCCTTCCAGGGCTCGTCGGAGACGGGCATCCACTCGCGGTAAGCCTGGATCGCAGCCGCGCGGCGATCACTCCAGTCGCCCTCGTTTTTCTGGTGGTTCTGCGCGCCGCCTTCCCAGCTGTCGTTCGACGATTCGTGATCGTCCCACTGGACGATCATCGGCACCAGCGTGTGCAGCTTTTGCAAGTCGGGGTCGCTGCGGTAGCTGGCGTAGCGCAACCGGTAATCGGCGAGATGGATGATCTCGGTCGCCGGCAGCGGCTGGCGACCCGCCACGGCATCCTTGGCAGCCGGATAATCGCCGGTCTGATACTCATAGAAATAATCGCCAAGGTGGATCGCCAGGTCGATATCGTTGCGCAGCGCTGCATGTGCATAGGCGTTGAAATAGCCGAACGGCATGTTCGAGCATGAAAAGACGGCGGCCTTGAAGAGCGGCGCGAGCCCAGCCGGCAGTGTCTTGGTACGCCCGACCGGCGAGAAGCTGCCATCGGGGGCCACAAAGCGGAAATAATAACGCGTCCCCGGCTTCAGGCCTTGCACCGTGATCTTTGCGGTAAAGTCGCGCCACGGCCCGGTGATCTGCGCGCCCCCGGATACGACCTTGGCGAAATCGGCCGTCTCGGCAATCTCGGCGCGCAAATGCACTGCATCGCCACTCATGGGCACATAGCGCGTCCACAGCAGCATCGAATCGGCGCTTGGCTCGCCGCTGGCAACGGCATGGGTAAAACCCTTGGCGTCCAGTACATTGGCGGTCTGGGCAAAGCCGGGGATCGCAAAGGCGCCAATGCCGATCGATCCGGTGACGATGAATGAACGGCGATCGATTCTGATGGTCATGACGGCTCTCCCCTGTGCGACTTTACGTCTTATGCACGTCCATATGGACGCCATGTGACAGTTTTAGACAAGAGCAGACGGAGCGGGCATCAGGGCGAGCGATATGACCCGTGATTCCCTCTTTCATCCAGGCACCTGTCTGCTGGCGCTGTTGCCCGTGCTGGCGCTCCTGGCACTGGCGCGACCGATCGATCATGACGAAAGCCAATATGTCGCGGCTGCCGTGCTCGCCTGGCGCGGCCTGCCTTATCGTGATTTCGCCTATCTGCAGACGCCGCTGCAGCCGCTGCTGTTCGCGCCCGTCGCGGCACTCGCAGGCCCGCTCGCCTATCCCGTGTTACGGTTGCTGAATGCGGCATTGGGGGCCGCGACGGTGACGTTTGTCTATGTTGGCGCGCGCGCCGCTGGTGCAGGCCGAACGATTGCCCTTGCGTGCACCGCACTGTTCGCCAGCTGTGACATCTTCCTGTTCAGCGTCAGCGTGGCGCGAAATGATGCGCTGCCGGTCGCCCTGCTCGCAGCGGCGATATGGCTGATCATGCGCACCGCTGCGGGCAAGGGCAGCGCCGCCACCGCGCTGCTCACCGGCCTGCTGCTCGCTGCCGCCGGTGCTGCCAAGCTGTCCTATGCCATCCCGGCGATCGCTTATGGCGGCTATGCCCTGGCAGATCGTCGCCACCGCCCTGCCGCCCTGGCAGTCGGCGCCGCCCCTTTGCTGTTGTTGACCGGCTGGCTCTATTCGCTCGCCCCAGATGCGTTTGCATTCGAGGTGATCCGATTTCCGGTTATCGGTCCGGCCGACTGGTACGGCGATGGGCCACGCGCGGCGAAACTGTCGATCGCCTTTCGGCTGGTGGACACGCTCAAATTTCTCGCGCTCGGGCCCGCGCTGCTGGCCATCGCTCTGATCGGGCGCAAGGGACTCGCGCGTCGATCAACGCTGATCCTCGATATCATGATGGCCGCCGGGCTTATCGCGGCGCTGCTCCCCGCGCCGACCTGGCGCCAATATCTGCTGCCCTTGCTGCCGATGCTGTTCGTCCGGCTGGCTCTGCTCTGGACGGAAAAGCCGCCCGTGCGCTGGCAGCGTATCGCCGCGATCGTCTTTGCCTGTGCCGGCATTGCTCCCTCGGTCGAGGCGCTGTCGATTGCCAGCCGGCAGGGGCTGCCCATGGCAATTGCGGCAAAAGAAAGCGCCGCTGTCGCAGCCGCACTGGATCGCGCCCGAATCAGCGGACCGGTCGCAACCTTGTCGCCGCAATTCGTGCCCGCCACCGGGCGGCTGATCGATTCGCGGTTCGCGGCGGGGCCCTTCCTGTTTCGCGGGCACGACCTGTTGTCGGGGGAACAGGCCGCCAGGCTCGGGCTGGTCATACGCGGGGCGCCCCGCCGCCTTTCTCCGCCGCCGGCCGCGCTCTTGATGGGCGGGGAAGCGGCGTGGACGAGCGGCGATGCCAGTACCGAGGCGGCCTTGCGGCATATGCCGCCCTTCAACACATGGCGCCAGGTGCCACTCGGCGGTAGCCGCTTCAGGCTTTATGCGCCCAAGCCACTACGCCCGCCGATCAACCACCATCCTTGAGAAAACCCAGCCCGCTCAGGCCGCGCAGATATTGGGCGCGGATCGTCGTCGTCGTCACGCCACTGCCAACATCGATCGTCGCCGTCGACAGCTTGGGCCGTGCCGCGCCGATCCGCACATTGCCGGGCACACCGCCGCCATCGCGCCAGACGTTGAACTTGTTCTTGCCATCGCGATCATGCGTGAAGAACAGCGCATAGCGCCCGGCATGCGGCGCCTTGATGCACAAGTTCACCGGGCCCGCCGCCGGGGTTTCCGCCCAGACGCGTCGAAACACCTTACCCTCGGCGATCAGCTTGTTGTCGTCCTTCAGGAAATCGTCCTCATCCGCTGGGTAAAGCTCCAGCTTCAGTCGACCAGTCCGGTCCTTGAGGCCGACAATGGTTGCCTGGATCGCCGATCCCTCGCCGCCATCGCAGGCAGCCGCATCGGGCCCGCGCGCACGGGCATTGGCGATCGGCGAGGAGAGAAGGGCAAGACCGGCTAGGCCGAAGAGAACAAAACGGGCAGTCATACGCGATTCCTAACCAGCGAATACAAGCTGAAGATGGCCATCAGGGCGGCGTGCATCAGCAGCGTCAGCGCTGCCGTTACCGCCACGACGGCCGACAATGATTCTCCATGCCCGATCAAGGAGATCGCAAAATTGGCGAAAAGAAGGTCTTTGTTCGGCACGAGCGGCAAGCGCGAGACCAGCATCCGCCCGGCGGCCAGCAGCAGCCACATCCCAACCGGCACCGCCGGCAGCGCGAAATGCCAGGCCAGCGCAATCAGCACGGACCCGGCGATCAGCCGCGCGCAGTGTACCATGAAGATCCACCAAAGCTGCGGCCGGGGCAGCGAGAACACACGTTTCGCAAACAGCAGAAACGGCAGCGAGGTCACGATGATGATCCCGACCGACCAACCCAGAAGCGATGCATCCCCGGGCCTGAGCAACGTCTGGGCAAAGGGCACCGCCCCGGCGACGAGCGCCAGCGTCATTGCATTGCCGGCCATCGCCGACAGGATTCCCACATCCTTGATCGCTTCGAACGGCGCTTTGGGCTTGCGCGCGCGGGCGCTGGCCCAGGCAAAGAAATAGACCTCGCCTGCATAGCCGATCACCACCTCATTCGCGATCCGCTTCTTGATCAGCGCAATCAGGCCGCCGGCCGGAATGTGCCACAATCGGCGGAAGATGATGAAGTCGCCCAGCGGCAGCGCCAGATACAGCAGCACAAAGGCCAGGTAGAAAAGCGGGTTGGCGGGCAGTGCCTGCCGCATCCCCGCGAGGCCGGCACCAGCGATACCGCGGGCCAGGCCGGCGACCATCGCCAGCGTGAGCACCACGCCGATGACGAGCGACCAGCGCGACTTGATCAGGTCAAGCGCGCCCAGCACGCGCGCCGCCTGCCGATCAGGTTCCACGATAACCGGGTTCATCGCCACGCTCGTCCTTCCCGGTTGCGGCATTACCAAAGATCATTGCAGAATTGCGGCGGCACGTCGGCGGTTCCATGCCGCGTCATGCTTGGCTGGTCGCGACGGTCGCTTGCGGCGCGACATGACCCTTACTTCGGCCATCATCTGGGACCATATCCGCGCTGCTTCAAGATGCACGCACCCTTCACCCCGCCCGCCCATCATATTCTGACGCTTGCGCAGACGTTGCGCGGCGGCGGCGTAGAGCGCGCGCTGCTGCGGCTCGCAGGTCAATGGGCAGCGGCCGGTCGGCGCGTAACGCTGCTGATCGGCAAGGTAGAGGGGCCGCTGGCGCAGGAAATGCCGCCGGCGATCGAGCTCGTCGAACTCGGCACCGACAATTTTCACCGGTTGATGGACTTGCCCGCATTGGCACGCCAATGCGCGCCAGACGTCATCTTCTGTCCCGGCAATCACTACCCCAGCGTCGCCGGCTGGACGCGGTTGCGGCTTGGCCGCGCGACGCCACCCATCGTCGCCAAGATCTCCAACGCGCTGCAACGGACCGATCACCGTTTCCCGCTTGCGCCCGCCTATCGCTGGTGGCTGCGGCGGCACCCCGGCTTCATCGATCATTTCGTGGCAATGAGTGAGGCGATGCGCGCAGAAGCGATGGCAACGATGCGGGTCGGTTCAGACCGAATCAGCGTGATTCCAAACCCGCCATCGCCCCTGACCCCCGGCATAGCCCCCGGCACAAACACGCTCCGCCAACCCGATCAGCCTTTATTGGTCGGCGTTGGCCGGCTGGAACACCAGAAGCGTTGGGATCGGCTGATCGATGCGATGGCCGCCCTTGGCAACCATGCCGCCACGCTGACGATCGTCGGCGAGGGCAGCAAGCGGGCCGCGCTGGAGTCGCAAATCACCGCGCTTGGCTTGCAGGGTCGCGTGACGCTGCCGGGCTATGCCATCGATCCCGCCCCGTTGCTGGCACAGGCCGCCGCCGTCGTGCTCACCTCTGATTTCGAAGGGGTCCCCGGTGTTGTGCTGGAAGCATTGGCCATGGGTACGCCGGTCGTTGCCACCGATTCGAGTGTCGCGATGCGCGAGATTTTGCGCGCGCCGACCCAGGGCACCATTGTGCCCGTAAACGATGCCGCAGCGCTGGTCGCAGCGCTTGGTC
>JBBQHG010000018.1:0-20393 GCA_038323755.1 Sphingomonadales bacterium | reverse complement strand
CCAGCAAATCGGGAATGACCGAACAGAAACTCAGCGCGCCGTCGGACGCGCCGATCAACCCAAGCGACAGCGCAAACCGACCAGTTAGGTCGCTCGTCGCGAAATAGGGTAAGAGAAACGCATAGGTCGCGTGCAACGCAGACAAAAATTTGACCGGCATGCACAGCGCCAGGCGACAGGTTATTCCATCTGACTGTATGCTGAACTCGGCCAGCTCGTCATGCGACGCATCGCCGGTCTTCTCTCTGAAGAAATCGAGCCGCAACGGGATCTCGCGATCGGTCGCTGCGTGAACGAAGCTGGTGGCGCGGCGGATGCTTCCACCTTCCAGCGCCATCCTCCGCCACAGACCGTCGGGCCCGTCCATCGGCAACGGCGCTTCAAATGTCTGCAGGAATTTCTGGCTGATCAAACAGTCGGGGCGGCTTTCGGCCAGCGCCGCCAGCGCGCTGTGCAGGCTGCGACCAGTGAAATCATCACGCAGCGGCTCGGTCAGCGAATCCTGCAACAAGGCGAACTCTTCTGCCGACAGCGCCTGGTCGAGCCGGTGCCGGGCGACGCCTTCATCCTCGGTCAACGGGTGGCCAAGGATCCATTCGGCGAGGTCGTCTGTTCCCCCGTCGGGTAGAACAATCTGCTGGCTATGGTCAGTGCCAAACAGCAGCGTGGGCAGGTCGCGCGCGCGGCCGCTCACCGGCGCGACAAGCAGCAGGTTCGGTCTCGGCGCGGTAAGCTGTGGGCGATAATAAAAGGCGTAGGCTTCGTCGAGATCCGCAAAATTGTGGAGATATCCATCTTCCAGCACGGAGATACGGCTGCACACGCTGCGCACATAGGTGGCGTCGTGCGACACGATCACCATCGCGTGATCGGCGCGTTTTTCGAACAATTCGATGTGGCAACGCTCATGAAAACGGTGGTCACCCACCGCCATGATCTCGTCGATGAGGAAACAGTCGAAATCGATGACCATCGACATGGCGAAGGCAAGACGGGAGCGCATGCCGGAGGAATAGGTCTTGAGTGGCTCGTTCAGAAACCTTCCCAGCTCGGTAAAATCCAGAACGTAATCGATATTCTCACGCCAATCCTTGCCGTAAATTCGGCAAATGAACCGCAAATTGTCCAGTCCGGTCAGCGTGCCCTGAAACCCGCCGGAAAAGGCAAGCGGCCAGGATACGGACATCGTGCGCTTCACATTGCCAGCATCGGGCTTCTCGGCACCGCTCAACAACCGGATCATGGTCGATTTACCGGCCCCATTGCGACCGACAATGCCAACCCTTTCACCTGGCCGGATCGTGAAATTGACATCCCTGAGCACCGTCACACTACCGTGCCGGGTGGGATAGCGGCGCTGAACGCCCTGCAGATCAATCATCCCGGCACCACGCGATTAGCCACGGCCCGCAAAAGCAGCAGGCCTACAAGCGTGAAAGCCAGATTGGCTCCGATGAGGTAATTGAGATCGTAAATGCTGTGCACCTTTGATCCGAAGAACCCCTCGCGCAGCATTTCGGTTGCATGCACCATCGGCAGATACAGGATGATTTGTTGCGCGGCCACCGGCAGCGCTGAGACGAGGAATGCGGCGCCCGACAGAGGGAACAGAAGGTAGGAAAGCGGATGCCAGAGCTTCTCGACCGTTTCCGAGAAAAAGGTGAGCGTGCCAATACACAAGCCGAGCACACCCCCGAACCAGGCGAGCAATACCCAGGCAAGGATGACCTTCAGCACGTCCTCAGGTGGCGCCACCCAGCCAAGCGTCAGATAGAAAGTCGTCAGGATCGTGAACGACATCGTGGCACCCGCGCCTTCCAGCAGGATGCGCGCGGCGAACACATCTGCCAGCTTGACCTGACGGTGAAAAAGCAAGGCCAGGTTAGGTTCGATCGCAGAAACGCATCGGCCTGGCATATTGCGCCAGAGCAGAACGCTTGAATAGCCGGTCAGGGCAAAGGCAACGATGGGCAGGTTCGATCCGTGGTTCGCTCCGGCGAAATACCACAGCGTCGTCACACCGGTTGTGAACAACATGGGTTCGACGAAAATCCACAAAAAGCCAATATTATGACGACCAAAGCGAGTGATCACCTCGCGCATGAACAGCGCCGCGATCACATTGAGCTGGATCTTCAGCCCCGATCGCAGACTTGGACGATAGCCAATAAGCTTTTGCGATCGGTCAGCCATTATGTTCGCGAATGCCTGCAAGAAGCAGCGTCAGGATGCCCCAGATGACAAGCCCGAGGATGAAGGTTGAAAGAATGCCACGCACCCGGCGTGGCTCCAGCGCCTCGTCCGGCAAATTGGGCTGTACGATCCGTTCGACATAGGCCTGTTTGCGCCGCGCCTCGTTGCGCGCGTCCTCCAGCGATGCAAGGGCGACCGCAAGTTGCCGGTCGCTAAACTGGCTTTGCAACTGCACCCGCTGGTAGCGTGCTGCCGCGCTGGACAGCGATTGGCCGCCGCCCGCAACCTTACCCAATTGACTGTTGATTTCCGACTGTAATTGCGACGCACGCGTCACCAGCACCTCGATCTGCGAATTTTGCGGCGCGTAAGTGCGCAGCTCCGAAATCTGTGTCTTGGTGGCGATCAGCTCGTCCTGCAGCTTGGAGATCATCTGGAGCTGGACCGACGCCTGCTTTTCCGGATCCACCACGCCCCGGGCGTTGCGAAATGCGGAAAGGGCCAGCGCGGCGGCTGTCGATTTGCGCTCCGCGTCGCGGACATCCACTTCGGCAAAGCGCACCAGATCGGCGCGCGCACGGAGGTTCAGTTTGTTGACCAGACCCTCTGATAGATCGAGCAACCGCAGGTTGATGCGAAAAGCGTCTTCGGGCGTGTAGGCGCGTACCGTCAGCCTGGTGATCGAGGAGGCAGAGTCGTGTTCAATCGAAACGCGCTTGCCGAAATAGAGATACAGGTCTTCGAACGACTTGCCCCAGCCAAGTCCATTGAAGCGGTCGAAAAAAGATATCGATGGGCTTGCATAGGCCTTGGTGATCAAGCCGTCCTTGTTGAGTTCAACCAGCGCGTCACGCGATCGCACATAGCTTTCAGCCGAATAGATTTCTTCACCGCCAGAGCTGATTCCGGTTGATTTCAGTAGGACGCCCAGGCCCGTCGGGGTCGGCTTGTCGGGGCTGCGCACCACAAATTGCGATTCCGACAGATACACGTCGGACGCGATCAGGCCGAAATAGAGCACGGCACAAATCGTGGGAATGACTACACATAGCTGAAACAGGGCGCCCAAGCGCTTCACCCGTCCGACAAAATTCCCCAGCATTTTCAAATCCGACATTGTCTAACGGTGTGGGCCGCACTGCGGTACGGCAGGCTCTTATGAGATGAGCCCGCGTATGGAAAGGCTAATCGCGCAAGTCCGCGGTGGCATGAAAGGGCGGGTAACAGGCATGCGGGGTCCTTCAATTCCTACCCTTTCTGTCTTCTGAAAGGCCAAGCGCTGCGGCGAGATCACCAGCGGTTTGTTGCCATCCAATCGGGCCATGCGGGCAGGGGACCACGCTGCTGCCGCCAATATCTGCAACCCAGCTGGCAATTGCCGCCGCCAGCTCGTCCGGCTCTTCTGTGGCAAAAAACGTCACGCTAGGCGGCGCGAATTCCCTGAAAACCGGCAGGTCGCGCGCCAGCGCCGGTTTGCCGTGAGAGGCTGCCTCGAGCAGCGGCAGCCCAAAGCCTTCGGCGCGCGAGGCGAACAACAGGCCGCGACACCGGGCATAAAGCCCTTCCAGATATTCGTCGCTCGCATTGTCGATCCACACCAGCCGCCGGCCATGCTCGGCGTCCTGGCGGATTCGCTGCTGGAGGCGCTCGGTCATCCAGCCTGGTCGGCCGACGATCAACAGCCTGGGTGCGGAGTCATCAACATCTGCCGCCCATAGCCGCTCGAACGCGCCGAGCGCCTGATCATAGCCTTTGCGCGGTTCGATCGTGCCGACCATCAATATCGTCGGCCCCGCGCCTGCCCAGGCAAACACGGCCTCGGCATTATCGGGCAGGCCCTTGCTCGGGTTGCTCGCCGTCATGTCGCCGCTCAGCCGCATCACCGCCATGCGCGGGTGTCGCGCGCGGGTGCCAAGATCGGTCTTGATCCAGCCCTCCAGGTCGCGCCGCACGGCCTCTGCAATGCAAATCACCTGATCGGCCTGCCGCATCACCACCGTCAACCAGCGCAGATAGTTGCGCCGGCTCTTGGCGCTGAACCAGTGCGGGTGAAGCGCGGGCAGCAGATCATAGACGACAAAGGCAAGCGTCACGCCGTGCGCCTGCCAGCGTCGCAGGTCGCGTGCGCGATAGGGGATGATGTGCGCGGCCAGATCGAGCCCCAGGAAAATATCGCCCTTTGCAATGCGCGCCGGCGCGAGCAGGTTCAGGTCGGTACCCAGCGGATGCTGCATAAAATCATCGGGCGCCACGCGGTAGCCGCAGCGCCGCGATCCGATGATCGGCGTCACCATCAGTGCCTCATCCTCCAGCGCTTTCAGCTCGAGCCACAGCGCGCGCACGACCCGCTGGATGCCCGTCCCGGCGTCGCTTCTGGCAATCGTCGAGACATCGACGAGCAATTGCCGTCGGCCATCGGGCGCCCGGTAGGCGATGCAGGCATAGCCGATGCGTGCGCACAGGCGGCACATCCAGGCCGTCACTGCCTCAATCATGCTGCTCTGGCGTTGTGAGCGCGCTCGCCATCAATGTCTGCGTCATTACCGTGTGTATGTTCATCTGAAAGGGCCAGTCGCGCACGTTGATCTTGGAACCATCCAACCGGGTAATACGATCCACGTTGCCCAACCATTCGTCCGCAGCGGCGCTCCCTTAACCATTTCGGGTATAGAATGGACAGCGAAAACACCCTTGGTGCGTGGCGGTGATTCGCAATGCCATGCGCCATGTCTTCATGGGGTAGGGGCAGATGCGCATTCTTGTGACAGGCGGTGCCGGTTTCATCGGGTCGATGCTGGTCCGCCAGTTGATCGGAGAGACCGAGCATCAGGTCCTCAATTTCGACAAGCTCACCTATGCCGGCGTCCTCGAATCGCTCGCGCCGGTGGCGAATGATCAGCGTTACCGCTTCGTCCGCGGTGATATCTGTGACGCTGCGTGCGTGGCCGATACAATCGCCGCTTTCCGCCCGCAGGCCATCGCCCATCTCGCCGCCGAGAGCCATGTCGATCGCTCGATCGATGGCCCGGGTGATTTCGTGCAGACCAATGTCGTCGGCACCTTCACGATGCTCCAGCAGGCGCTTGGCTATTACCGCTCGCTGACACCGCCCGATCAGGCCGCCTTCCGCTTTCACCACATCTCGACTGACGAGGTGTTCGGCTCGCT
Source organism: Sphingomonadales bacterium (assembly GCA_038323755.1). Lineage (GTDB taxonomy): Bacteria > Pseudomonadota > Alphaproteobacteria > Sphingomonadales > Sphingomonadaceae > Sphingomonas. Next base: position 15,032 of record JBBQHG010000018.1, on the reverse strand, counting down.
GGGCGCGGACGGGCTGTTCAGCGAAACCACGCCCTATGATCCGCGCTCGCCCTATTCGGCATCGAAAGCCGCCTCGGACCATCTCGTCCGCGCCTGGGGCCATACATATGGCCTGCCCGTGCTCGTCACCAATTGTTCGAACAATTACGGCCCCTATCAATTCCCCGAAAAGCTCATCCCGCTCATCATCATCCGCGCGCTCGCTGGCCAGCCGCTGCCGGTGTACGGCGACGGAACGAATGTGCGCGATTGGCTGCATGTCGAGGATCACGCCCGCGCGCTGCGCCGCGTCATTGAGGCAGGCACGCCCGGCGAGACCTATAATATCGGCGGCAATGCCGAGCAGCGCAACATCGATGTCGTCCGCACCATCTGCTCAGTGCTCGATCGGCTCCAGCCGCGCAGCGATGGCCGGCCCTATGCCGATCAGATCCGCTTCGTCACTGATCGCCCCGGCCATGATCAGCGCTACGCCATCGACGCGTCAAAGGTGCAGCGCGATCTCGGCTGGCAGCCACGCCATGATTTCGCAAGCGGCATCGAAGCGACCGTGCGCTGGTATCTCGACAATCGCAGCTGGTGGCAGGCAATCCTCGACGCGCGCGACGCGACCGAGCGGCTCGGCATGGGGAAAGCGGCATGAAGGGCATCATCCTGGCCGGCGGTACCGGCTCGCGGCTCCACCCGATGACGCAGGTCGTCTCGAAACAGCTGATGCCGATCTACGACAAGCCGATGATCTATTATCCGCTGGCAACGCTGATGCTCGCCGGCATCACCGACATCTTGTTGATCTCCACGCCCGTCGATCTGCCGCGCTTCGAGCAACTCCTCGGCGATGGCCGCAAATGGGGTCTGTCGATCAGCTACGCCGCTCAGCCGAGCCCGGACGGCCTCGCCCAGGCCTTCATCATCGGTGAGGATTTCATCGCCGGCGAACCCTCGGCGCTCATTCTTGGCGATAATGTCTTTTACGGCCACGGCATCGCCCGTCTGTTCGGGCAGGCGATTGATCGGATGCAGGGCGGCTCGGTGTTCGCTTATCATGTCCATGATCCCGAGCGCTATGGCGTGGTGGAATTCGATGCCGACCAAAAGGCCATCAGTGTCGAGGAAAAGCCGCTTCACCCCAAATCCAACTGGGCGCTGACGGGGCTGTATTTCTTTGACGGCCAGGCACCCGAAATCGCCCGCTCGCTCAAACCGTCCGCGCGCGGCGAGCTCGAGATCACCGACATGATCCGCCACTATCTCGATGCCGGCTCGCTTTACGTCGAATCGCTCGGCCGCGGCATCGCCTGGCTCGATACCGGCACGCCCGAGGCATTGCTCGAAGCCGCCGAATTCGTCCGCATCCTGGAAAAGCGCCAAGGCTTCAAAATCGCCTGCCCCGAAGAAATCGCCTACCGCCTCGGCCATATCGATCGAGCGCAGCTGGAAAGGCTGGCGGCGGCTTACGGCAGGAACGATTATGCCAACTACCTGCGCACCACAGCCGCTAGCGACATGTCCTGGGACCGAAGGGCGCTGCGCGGATAACGCTGACAGCGCTACGCAAAGGCGCCGCCCCTCAAACCCCCAACCGGCCCTTCACCAGCGTGTCGAGCTCCAGCAATCCGCCGAGCAGCGCCTCGGCCTGATCAAGCGGAATGGCGTTCGGCCCGTCAGATTTCGCATTGGCGGGGTCGGGGTGCGTTTCCATGAACAGGCCGGAGATGCCCACTGCCACCGCCGCGCGCGCGAGCGGCGCCACAAATTCGCGCTGTCCCCCGCTGGTTGCGCCCATGCCGCCGGGCAGCTGCACCGAATGGGTTGCGTCAAAGATCACTGGGCTGTGCGTTTCGCGCATGATCACCAGGCTGCGCATGTCGGAGACCAGGTTGTTATAGCCAAAGCTCGCACCGCGATCAGTCACCATCAGCGTTGCCTGCGATCCCGCTTCCTCGGCCGCAGCCCGCGCCTTGGCGATGACATGCGCCATATCGTGCGGGGCCATGAACTGCCCCTTTTTGATGTTCGCTGCCTTGCCGCACCGGGCCACCGCCTCGATCAGGTCGGTCTGCCGCGCGAGGAAGGCGGGCGTCTGCAGCACATCGACCACGCTGGCAACGGCGGCCACCTGTGCTGTCTCGTGCACATCGGTCAACACCGGCATGCCGACTTCGCGGCGCACCTTCTCCAGAATGCGCAGGCCTTCGTCCAGACCGGGCCCGCGAAACGAACTGCCAGACGTGCGGTTGGCCTTGTCGAACGAGCTTTTGTAGATCAGCAAAATGCCCAGCCGCTCGGCAATGGCCTTCAGCGTCTCGGCGGTGCTCAGCGCCATCGCCTCGCTTTCGATCACGCAGGGGCCGGCAATCACGAACAGGGGCTGGTCAAGGCCGACTGGGCGCCCACACAGGTTGGCAGTCGTTGAGGGGGCGGTCATGCTGTTGTCCGTTCTGCCAGGATCGCCTCGATAAAGGGGATATCCTCAGGGTTGTTGAGCTCCCACAGGTCATGCCCCGGATCGCGCACCTCGACAATGCGCACCGGCTCACCTGCTTCCAGAAAGCGCAGCTGCTCCAGCCCCTCCAGCACCTCAAGCGTACCGGTCGGCAGCGTCGGGTAACGCTCGAGCGCAGCGCGGCGATAGGCATAGATGCCGATATGGAAGAACAACGGAGACGCCGGATCGCCGATCTTGGCCTCCGGCAGATGGGGAATCACCGATTTCGAAAAATACAGTGCATTGTGATGGCGGTCGAAGGTCACCGTGGTGCCGCCGACACGCCCGGCGCGCTGATCGGCATGCAGGCGTCGTTGCACCTCGGGCGAGGCGCGCACCACCGGCGTCGCGACCGCAATGCCGGGGTCAGCCGCCATCGCGGCGATCAAGGCCTCGATCACGAAGGGCGGGGTCAGCAGCGCGTCGCCCTGAAAATTGATGATCACCTCGGGGTTGCCCGGCAGGCTTGCCAAAGCGGCGGCGCAGCGCTCGGTGCCATTGGCGCATTCGGGTGGCGTCATCAGCACCGATGCCCCGGCCGCGCGCCCGGCGTCTGCGATCAGGGCATGGTCGGTCGCAATATGGACAGCGCCCGCGCCCTTTACCGCCCGCGCCGCCGCCAGCGTCCATTCGATCAGCGGGCGGCGCTCACCGCCTGCGCCGGTCAGCAGAGCCAGCGGCTTGCCGGGGTAGCGCGTGGAGGCATAGCGCGCAGGGATGATGATCGCGGCGCGCACGTCGCCGCTTGGGGTCGCCATTGTCATGCGCTCTCAGGCGAGCCCGGCGCGCACACTGTCATGGATGTGGAGCAGCCCGACAGGCTTGCGGGCGTTGAGCGCGCGGGTGACGAACAATGCGGTAATCTTGTTCGCTTCCATCGTCTTCAGCGCATCCTCGGCAAAGCTGGTCGCGTCGATCGTCGCTGGGTCGCCGGTCATCACCGCGCTCGCGTCCGATTCCATCAGCGTGTCGGCATGGCGGCGCAGATCGCCATCGGTGATCACGCCGATCAGCATGCCGTTGTCATCGACCACGCCGGCTATGCCAAAGCTGTGGGTGGTCATCGTCACGATCACGTCGCGCATCGGCGTGTCCGGCTGCACCAGCGGCAGCTTGTCGGCGCCGTGCATCAGCGTCGAAACGCGCGTCAGCCGCTGGCCGATATTGCCGCCGGGATGGAGCGCGTTGAGCTTGGTGCGAGAAATGCCGCGCAGGTTCATCATCGCCACCGCCAGCGCATCGCCCATCGCCAGCATCATCACCGCAGATGTAGTCGGCGAGATATTTTCGGGGCATGCCTCGCGCACCGCTGGCAGCACGAGCGGAATATCGGCCTGGCGCATGATCGTGGATTTGGGCTTGGAGCCGATCGCGACGACGGTGATTCCCTGTTCGGCCGCATATTCCATCACCTGCTTCAGCTCGCGCGTCTCGCCCGAAAGCGACAGCAGCAGCAAGGTGTCGCCGGGCGTAATCATTCCCAGATCGCCATGCGCTGCTTCTGCTGCGTGAACGAAGAAGGCGGGCGAGCCGGTCGATGCAAAACTGGCAGCGATCTTGCGGCCGACATGGCCGGACTTGCCGATGCCCGAAACGACAATGCGGCGCGTCGTTGAAATCAGTGATTCCACGGCGGCAACGAAATGGTGATCAAGCGAGGAGCGTAGCGACAGGAGCGCTTCTGCCTCTGCAGAAATGACGGCATGGCCATAGGCCAACACCTCGTCCCTGCGCAGGCGAATTGGGTCTGCAAGCGCCAAAGCGGCGTCCGTTGCTGGCATTGATATTTCCCCCGTTCGGCATTTTGATCCGCCGACCATTTTATGAAACGCTGGTCGCCGATTGATCCTTTGCGCGCAACCCGGACAATGTCTTTTATTTTCGAATTCGCCGGTTGCGGCCCTGAAAAATGACAATATTTTTAAACCAGTTTGACCCTATCGGCCCGCTGCGCCTGGTCTTGTCCCGATTCGGGACGGCGCCTCTATGTGCCCATTTCGCCCGTCAACCATCACCAACGCACCATGTCGCTATTCGTTCCCGCCGATCAGGTCGCCCAGCCCGCCCAATACAGATCCTTCGCCGCGATTCTGCCCGCCCCCGGGCCGCGCCATCGCGAGGACCCGCCCGGCCAGTCGCCCAAATGGCATGGATTGGATCCACACCTTGCCCGGGCCGGTCAGCCGGGCAAAAAACAGCCCTTCGCCGCCGAACACCACGCTTTTCACGCCGCGCACCATCTCCAGGTCAAAGTCGACGCTTGGCGTATAGGCGGCAAGGCATCCGGTATCGACATGCAGCTGCTCGCCCGGGCCCAGCACCCGCTCCACCACGGTGCCTCCCATCTGCACGAACACCCAGCCATCGCCCTCCAGCTTCTGCATGATGAAGCCTTCGCCGCCGAACAGGCCGGTCATCGCCCGGCGCTGGAACTGGATGCCGATCGACACGCCCTTGGCCGCCGCCAGAAACGCGTCCTTCTGGCAGATCAATGTGCCGCCCAGGTCGCTCAGCTTGATCGGCAGGATCGCGCCCGGCGTCGGCGCGGCAAAGGCGACCCGCGCCTTGCCGCTGCCGTTATGCGTGAAGACGGTGGTGAACAGGCTTTCCCCCGTCACCAGCCTTTTGCCCGCGCCGAGCAGCGCGCCCATGAAACCGCCGCCCTGCTGGCCGCTGCCGTCGCCGAACACGGTCGTCATGCCGATAGCGGCATCCTTCCACACAAAGGCACCGGCTTCCGCCACCGCGCTCTCGCCGGGGTCGAGCTCGATTTCGACAAATTGCAGTTCCTCGCCCTTGATCTCGAAATCGACATCATCGGCAACGCCGGCATTGCGGCTGTGTTGCCAAGGGCTGGGCGGCATAACGTCGATTCCCTTTTCGATCTGGCCCGTGATTCTGCTGCACTGCAATAGCAACAAGGCGCGGCTTCAACAGGCCTTATCACCATTTTCGCGGCAGATTGGGTCCATTCCGGGGCAAATTGCCCGAACGCAAACCGCGCCGCCGCCTTTTGCGGGTGGTTCGGGCGTCAGAACAGCCCCTCGATCCGTCCCGCACCATCGATGCCGATCGCCTCGGCTGCGGGTACGCGCGGCAGGCCCGGCATCGTCATGATCTCGCCGCACACCGCCACCACGAATCCTGCCCCCGCCGCCAGCCGCACTTCGCGGATATGCACGCCGTGCCCGGTCGGCGCGCCCAAAACAGTGGGGTCGGTTGAAAAACTATACTGCGTCTTGGCGATGCATACCGGCAGATGCCCGAACCCCGCCGCCTCGAACCGCGCAAGCTGCGCGGTGATCGCGGGCTCCGCCGTCACCTCGCCCGCGCGGTAGAGCCGCGTCGCCACCGTCCTGATCTTGTCGAGCAGCGGCAGGTCATCGTCATACAGCGGCGAAAACTGCGCAGCCCCGCCTTCCGCCAGCACCGCCACCGCATCGGCAAGCTCGGTCGCGCCCGCACCGCCCTCGGCCCAGTGCCGGCACAGGATCGCCTCCACCCCGTGCGTCGCTGCAATCGCCTTCACTGCTGCAATCTCGGCGTCGCTATCGGTGCCGAAGTGGTTGATCGCCACCACCGCCGGTACGCCGAACTGCCGCACATTCTCGATATGCCGCACCAGGTTCACCGCCCCGCGATTGACCGCGTCGACATCCTCCTGCGCCAGATCGGCCTTGGCCACGCCGCCATTCATCTTCAGCGCCCGCACCGTCGCCACGATCACCACCGCCGCAGGTGCAAGTCCCGCCTGCCGGCACTTGATGTCGAAAAACTTCTCCGCGCCCAGGTCCGCGCCAAAGCCCGCCTCGGTCACGACATAATCGGCCAGCCCCAGCGCCGCCCGCGTCGCGATCACCGAGTTGCAGCCATGCGCAATGTTTGCAAACGGCCCGCCATGGATGAAGGCCGGGTTGCCGCCCAGGGTCTGCACCAGATTGGGCTTGATCGCGTCGGCCAGCAGCACCGCCATCGCCCCGTCCGCCTTCAGGTCGCGCGCGGTCACCGGCTGCCGGTCCCGCGTATAGCCCACGATAATCCGCCCCAGCCGCGCACGCAGATCGCCCGCATCGCTTGCCAGGCAAAGGATCGCCATCACCTCTGACGCAACGGTAATGTCGAACCCCGATTCGCGAGGGAATCCGTTGCCCGCCCCGCCCAGCGACTGGACGATATCGCGCAGGGCCCGGTCGTTCATGTCGATCACGCGCCGCCACACGATCCGCCGCACGTCCACGCCCAGCGCATTGCCCCAGTGGATATGATTGTCGAGCAGCGCCGCGAGCAGATTATGTGCCGCCGTTATCGCATGAAAATCGCCGGTAAAATGCAGGTTGATGTCCTCCATCGGCACCACCTGCGCATGGCCACCCCCGGTCGCGCCGCCCTTCTGGCCAAAGCACGGCCCAAGCGAGGGCTCGCGCAGGCACAGCATCGTCCGCCGCCCGGTCAGGTTGAGCGCATCGGCCAGGCCAACCGAGGTTGTCGTCTTGCCCTCGCCCGCCGGCGTCGGGCTGATCGCGGTGACGAGCACCAGATGCCCCGGCGCACGCATGGCAGAAAGCGGCAGCGCAGCCAGATCGATCTTGGCCTTGTGCCGCCCATAAGGCTCGATTGCCTCTTCCGGGATGCCCGCCTTGGCGGCAATGGCGGCGATGGGCTGAAGCGGCGTCAGCCGCGCGATCTCGATATCGGTCTGCATGAAGGTGGCTTGTAGAGTTTGGCCGGGCGAGATCAACTCGGTGCTGGCCGCGGCAGATCATCTCCCGCTCAATCAAAGATGGGTGGTGATGATCAGGGGTGCGTTAGAAATTATCTTGCGTCTCGCGCCGTCGGGTGCTGTTCATCGGCGCGTACGATCAATATGGCGGGCGCAGCCGCATGTAGCTGGCGCAGGTAGAGGGTGATCATGGCTGGAAATTTGGCGGAACAACAGGCTGGGGGCGGCCATGCCCATGAGCAGCTCGTCCGCTCGCTCTATTGCAATATTCTTGGCCGGGAGCCCGATCCCGCTGGCTTTGCGAGTTATGTTGAGGCGCTCCATAACGGCTTGTCGCTCGATCGCTTGCTCCATGCGTTTGTAACGTCGGACGAATTCAGGGATCGCCAGCGCGCTGAAATGAAGCGCGTCGTCGCAAATGACCGTGCCTTTTTGGCGTCTGGCACCGATGACGCCGCCGAAAGTGCCTTTGCGCTCGATTTCAATCCGCCCGGAGAGGCCGGGCGATCCTATCGGCTGCGGCGCAACAACGGCTTTCTTGACCGGTTCTGCTCGGGATCGCTGGTGCTCGATGTCGGCTTTTCGGGCTATAACAACCCTGAGGGCAAGCCCGCGTTGCCAGGTGCGATCGGCGTCGATCTCGATTATCCCGGCTATGACGGGCGCGTGCTTCCGTTTGCCGATGCAACGGTCGACACCGTCTTTTCCAGCCATTGTCTGGAACATATCCTGTACGATCTCGCGTCGATCCGTGATTGGTACCGCACGCTCAAGATCGGCGGGTTCATCGTCTGCATCGTGCCCAGCCAGGCCTTGTACGAAAAGCGCCGCTTCCTGCCGTCGCGTTTCAACGAAGATCACAAACGCATGTACACGCCAGCCAGCTTGATGGCGTCGTTCGAACAGGCGCTTGAGGTCAACAGCTACCGCGTCCGCCACCTCGCGGAGAATGATCGGGGCTTCAATTACCAGCTGGGTCCTGAAACACATTCGGACGGCTGTTATGAGATCGAACTGGTGATCGAGAAGATCCGGAAGCCTGAATGGACGCTGGCATAGGCCAGCGTGTCAGATTAAGCAGCCACCTCGGTAAAGGAGCGGATCTCCCGGTTCGCTTTCCGCAGCCGCTGGGATAATTCGCGGCCGATGTTGCGCAGCAACGCTGCGTGGACGGCGGGGTCTGTCTGCGACAAGGCATCCAGCCGCTCAAGCGACAGCACATAGACCGACACATCGGTATCGGCGATAATATCCGCCGAGCGCGGCGCGCCGTCGACCAGCGCCATCTCGCCAAAGGCAACGCCCGGATCAAGCGTGGTCAGCCGCACGCGGTGGCCGTCCCCTGTGTTCAGGCTGACAGTCACGGTGCCGCGCGCCAGAAAAAACAGGTCGCTCGCCGGATCGCCTTCGCGCACGATGAGGCTGCCGGCGGGCAGGTCGCGGCGATCAAGGGCGGTGGCGAGTGCCGCGAGCAGGGCATCGTCGATTCCGCTCAACAGGTTCATGTCCGCCAGCGTTGCGCTCGGCTCGCCATCATGCGCGGCCACCCGCCCCGCCAGCACGTCATTCTCCGCCCATTCCAGCGCCTGATCGGCATTGTCGAAGCGGCTAGCCGGCGCCATGCCAGCCCGGGCAAGCGCATCGCCGCACGCCGAATCCCCGCGCATTGCCAGCCGCATCTGGCGGCCTGCCGCTGCTTGCCCCGCCAGCAGCTGCACAATCAGCAAGGCGGCTTGCGGCTCGACCATGTCAGCGCGCGTCATGTCGAGCACCAGATGCGTTACCGCCGCCGGCAAAGACGCGCTCAGGCGGCTGATCTGTTCGATCGCGGCAAAGTTGATCCGCCCGCGCAACTCGACGACCTTGATGGCCGCGCCGTCACGGTCAAGCGCCGCGCGTTCCGGGTGCGACCGGGTCCGCTTCGAGCTGACTGTAGCGGCATCATAGACGCGCCGGATCGATGAAATCGCGCCCTCCGCCACGTCAAACATGTTGAGGCCAAAGCGCTGCGACAATGTTTCGCACACCTTGATGCCGCGCAGCGAATTGCCGCGCTCGTCTAGCGGTGGGGAAAAGACGCCAATGCCCATCACGCCGGGCAGCACCGCAATCACACCCCCCGCCACGCCGCTCTTGGCGGGCAGGCCAATACGATATCCCCACTCGCCGGAATAATCATACATGCCGCAAAAATTCATCACTGAGATGATGTTCTTGACGTAATCCGGATCGACCGCCTGCACGCCGGAAAAGGGGTTGAGCCCGCCATTCGCCAGCGTCGCTGCCATCTTGGCCAGGTCCCGCGCCGTCACTAGCATCGAACATTGCTGGAAATACAGATCGAGATGCTCGTCGATTGGCTCGACCAGCATGCCGAAATTCAGCTCGAGATGCGCGATCGCGCGGTTGCGGTGGCCGGTCGCCTTTTCGGATAGGAATACGTCCTGGTCGGCCACCACGTCGCGGCCGATGAACCGGGCGAACATGTCGCGCACGCGTTGCAGCCGCTCTTCAAAGTCACCCCCGGCGATCAGGCTGGACGTGACGATGGCGCCGGCATTGACCATGGGGTTGAAGGGCCGATTGGCCCGTTGATCGAACATGATTGAATTGAATGCATCGCCGCTCGGCTCGACGCCGACGCGGCGGAGCACTTCGTCCATGCCATGGTCTTCCAGCGCCAGCCCAAAGGCGAAGGGCTTGGAAATCGACTGGATGGTAAAAGGCACATCGCAATCACCCACCGCATAGATCGACCCGTCGACCGTGGCGATGACGATGCCGAACTGGTCAGGATCGGCTTTGGCCAGTTCCGGAATATAATCGGGTAAATGGCCGCCGGTGACGCCTTTGATCGTGTCATACAGTTCGCGCAGCACGTCATCGATCAGGCTGGGGGGCATGGGGGTCTTTCGTCGGGCAGGCGGGCGGCCGGGTCCGATCGCTGCGCCGCAAAAATAGGCTGGGAAAGGGCGATTCGCCTATGATTTTTTCAGCTCGCGCCCGCCGGGGCGACCGGCGCAGAAGGCCACCGCTTTATGGCCTTGAAAGTGGCTCCTTCTTTCGGCCAGACAGGGCCAGAAGCCATTTCCTTGCCGAGCCGGGTGGATCGTATGTTCGGCCTGCGCGGTCGGCACCCGTCACCATGGCAGGCACGCAAATGGGCGCTGCCGCCCCCTGAGAATCTGGATTTGGTGGCCATCTGGGCCTAATAGGGGCGCGCGATCAGCAACAGCCTCGCAGACCGAAGGAATCACTCGACATGTTCAGTCACATCATGGTCGGCGCCAACGACCTCGGCGCTTCCAAGAAATTCTACGACGCGACGCTCGGCGCGCTGGGCTATCCGGCGGGCAACCAGGATGACAAGGGCCGCGTGTTCTGGGTCAATCCCACCGGGATTTTCTCTATCTCCACACCGATTAATGGCGATCCTGCCTGCCACGGCAATGGCGCGACGATCGGCTTTGCAGCCGCTTCTCCCGAAGCAGCAGATGCCTGGCACGCGGCCGGTCTGGCTGCGGGCGGCACGGCCTGCGAAGATCCCCCCGGCATCCGCCAGGGCGCAATGGGCGCGCTGTATCTGGCCTATCTGCGCGATCCAGACGGCAACAAATTATGCGCGCTGCACCGCGTTAAGGCGTAATAACCAGGGTTCAGCCGCTCGCGCTTTCGCGAGCGGCAGCCCGACCGACGAGCCGCTCTTTCCTGCGTCTCGCTTGAATGCCGCCGGCCTGGCTGAGCGCTCAAATCGGCATTTATCCCTTTACCGTCGATAATTCGCCCCTGCCATGTGCTCCCGCGAAGGCGGGAGCCCAGTCTGGGGCCCCGCCTTCGCGGGGACACACCGCAACATTCGTTGAGTCTTCGCTTTCTGACGATGTGGCGCCTCGCGCAGCAGGCGTGAAGGCCATCGCTGCGTGGCTGTTGCGATAGCGACGCCCGTTGCCACTGCCACCACCACCCCGCTATGCCGCCCGGCAATGACCACCCCGCACGCCACCGTCCCGGACAGCGAACTGAGCGCTGCCCTGCGCCTGCTCCCGGCACCGCTTCGCCCTTTCGCCTCGCTCGCGCGGCTGGATCGGCCGATTGGCTGGTGGCTGCTGTTCTGGCCCGGCGCCTGGGGCGTGGCGCTCGCCGGCGGGGCAGTTGCGCGCTGGGATCTGATCGGATGGCTGCTGCTCGGTGCCATCGCGATGCGCGGCGCGGGGTGCGTCTATAACGATATTGTCGATCGCGATCTCGACAAGCAGGTCGCCCGCACCCGCAATCGCCCGCTCGCCAGTGCGGCTGTGTCGTTGCGCGCCGCCTGGATATGGCTCGTCGCGCTCTGCCTGATCGGGCTGGTCGTGCTGCTGCAACTGCATGTCGCCGCTGCCATCATCGCGCTGCTCAGCCTCGCGCCGGTTGCGGCCTATCCTTTCATGAAGCGCATCACCTGGTGGCCGCAGGCGTGGCTTGGCATCGTCTTTTCCTGGGCGGCGCTCGTCGGCTGGGCCGATATCACCGGCGCGCTCACCGCGCCGGGCGTTCTGCTCTATGCCGGGTCGATTGCCTGGGTGGTTGGCTATGACACCATCTATTCGCTGCAGGACCGCGAGGATGATGCGATGGTCGGCATCCGCTCGTCCGCGCGCGCGATGGGCGCGCACGTCCGCGCCGGGGTCGCCGGTTTCTATGCGTTGGCGCTCACGCTTTGGGCCGTCGCGATCTGGCTGGTCCGGCCCGATCTGCTGGCGATTGCCGCGCTGCTGCCCGTTGCTGCGCATCTCGCCTGGCAGGTGGCAACGCTCGTCCCCGATGATGGCGACAACGCGCTCGCCCGCTTCCGCTCGAACCGCACCGCCGGTTTCTTGATGGCTGCGGCCTGCCTTGTCGTGGGCACTGCGTCCACTTTCTGATCGCGGCGCTTCAATTTTCGGCAAAAGCGCTTAAGTCCACCCGATGTATACACGTGATCAGGCCTGTGATCGGGCGCAGGATATCGTGGCGCGGGCAATTGCCGCCGGTGCCGATGCGGCCGATGCCGTTTTTGCCGCCGATGCGTCGCTTGACGTGTCGGTGCGGCTCGGTGCGCTTGAGGATGTCGGCAGCAGCGAAGGTGCAGAGCTTGGCCTGCGCGTGTTCGTCGGCAAGCGTAACGCCAGCGTGGCGACCTCCGATCTCTCCGTCGCCGCGCTCGGCGCGCTGGTCGAGCGCGCGATCGCGATGGCGCGCGAGGCGCCCGAAGATGACTGGGCCGGGCTCGCGCCAGCCGATCGGCTGATGCATGGGCGTCCGCCACATCTTGATCTCGATGATGGCGTGTCGGTTTCGCCCGAAGCGCTCAGGGAGCGCGCGCTCGCAGCAGAAGACGCCGCGCGCGCCGTGCCCGGTGTGTCCAACAGCGAAGGCGGCAGCGCCAGTGTGTCGCATGCCGTCACAGCGCTCGCGACCAGCCACGGTTTTGTCGGTGGTTACAGCGTTTCCGGTCACGGGGTCTCGGCCAGCGTATTGGCGGGCAGCGGCGGCGATATGCAGCGCGATTACGCCTATCACAGCGCGCGCCACCTCAATCGGCTCGACGATCCGGCGATCATCGGCACCCGCGCGGGCGAACGCGCGGTGCAGCGGCTGGGGCCGGGGCGGCTGGAAAGCGGGCCGATGTCGATCGTGTTTGATCCCCGCGTCGGCAGCAGCCTGCTCGGCCATCTGATCGGCGCGATTGCGGGGTCGTCGATTACGCGCAAGACCAGTTTTTTGCAGGATGCGCTGGGCGACCGCGTGTTTGCCCCGGGCGTCACCATCCGCGACGATCCGCACCGCCCGCAAGGCCTGCGCTCGCGCCCCTTTGATGGGGAGGGGCTGCCCGTCTCGCCGGTGTGCATTGTCGATGACGGTATGTTGGAAACCTGGCTGCTCGACAGCGCCTCGGCCCGCCAATTGGGGCTCGAAGCCACCGGCCACGCCGCGCGCGGCATCGGCGGCGGGCCCGGTGTTTCGTCAAGCAACCTTTACATGGTGCCCGGGCATATGCCACCTGCAACACTGCTTCTCGGTGTAAACCAAGGTGTCTACGTAACCGAGCTGATCGGCATGGGCGTCAACGGCGTCACCGGCGATTACAGCCGCGGCGCCGCCGGTTTCCTCATCGAAAATGGCGAGCTCACTCGGCCCGTTGCCGAATTCACCATTGCCGGTAATCTCCGCGAGATGTTCCTTGCGCTAACCCCCGCCAATGATCTCGATTTCCGCTATGGCATCAATGTGCCCACCTTGCTGGTCGAGGGGATGACGGTGGCGAGTGGCTGAAACCCTGGCCGACGCCGTCGCCGAAGTCGCTGCCGATGCCGGCCGCCTCGCCATGGCGCGCTGGGGCGATGATTTCGGCCGCTGGGAAAAATCCCCCGGCAATCCCGTCAGCGATATCGATCTGGAGGTCGATGCTCTGCTCCGCACCCGGCTGTCGCTGCTCGATCCCGACGCCGGCTGGCTTTCGGAGGAAACAGCCGACAATGCCGATCGGCTATTGTGCGAGCGGCTCTGGGTGGTCGACCCGATCGACGGCACCCGCGATTATCTCCGCGGCCGGCCCGGCTGGGCAGTGTCGATCGCGCTGGTCGATCGTGGCATCCCCGTCATCGGTGTGCTCGACGCCCCGGCGCGCGGGGAAATCTGGCGCGCGACCTTGGGGCAGGGCGCCTATCGCAACGGTACCCCAATCCGCGTCGGCAACCGCACTGCCTTCGCCGGGGCCCGCGTGCCCAACGATGTGCTGCCCAGCGTCGACAGCGAACTGGTGCTTGTGCCCAAACCCAATTCGATTGCGCTTCGCATTGCGATGGTCGCCGCCGATGAGGCCGATCTGGTCGCCACGCTCCGTTGGGGCTTCGAATGGGACATCGCCGCCGCCGCCCTCATCGCCATGGAAGCCGGCGCCTCGGTGACCGATGCCTTCGGCGCGCCGCTTGCCTTCAACACACCGACCGCGCAGGCATTCGGCCTGCTGGCAACGACCCCTGGTATCCACTCAGCGGCTGTGGACCGGATCGCCGAGCGAGCCAGGGCGCTGGTCGGCACCAAGGGATAAGGACGCGCGATGACCGACCGTAAGATCAGCTGGAATGATGTGCTTGAAGTGGGGCAGGGTGGCCCAGGCTGTGGCCTGCTCCACATCGACGGCAAACAGCCGCGCGGCAATTACCGCTATCTGCCGCCCGCGCTGATGCATGATGGCAAGGTCTATGCCTCGACCTTCGTCTCGGGCGGCTTCGTCATCTGCGCGATCGATCCCGACACGCTGGTGCGCACCGAACTGTCGAAGCGCATTCCCTATGCCCGACTGAAATCAGTCGAGGATGGCCGCATTACCTATTTCGACCATCATGAAGGCGATAGCGAAAGCGTGCTCGAGGTTGCCCCGAAATCAGGCTGGCTTGCTCGTCTCGCCGCTCGTCGCGCCAAGGGCTGACTTGCCTCAACCCTCGGCGGCGATGCGCCGCAGCGCACGCTCGAACGTCTCGGCTGGCTGTCCGCCCATGATCACATATTTGTCGTTGATGACGATAGCGGGCACCGCGCTGATGCCGTTGCCCTGCCAATGCCGTTCTTCGGCGCGGACCGCCTCGGCATAACGATCAGAGGCGAGGATGACACTTGCCTCCTCGCCATCCAGCCCCACATCGACCGCAGCAGCGACCAGTGTTGCAGGCTTCGACGGATCGCCGCCCTCGGTGAAATACAGCGCGAACAGCCGGTTCTTCAGCGCCGCCTGCTTGCCCTCAAGCGCTGCCCAATGCAGCAGCCGGTGGGCGTCAAAGGTGTTGTAGATGCGGCTCTCGG
>JBBQHG010000017.1:0-20718 GCA_038323755.1 Sphingomonadales bacterium | reverse complement strand
GCCTATGCGCGTATCCAGCATGATGCCGATGCGGTCGCGCGCGCCTTTGCCCGCAGCGTGCGAATCATCATGACGGCGGCCCTGCCCTTCTATGTCGGGCTCGCCGTGACCGCCGAGCCGCTGGTGCTGACGATGCTGGGGCCGAAATGGGCCGAAGCCGTGCCGATCGTGCGTATCCTGTCGCTGGCAATGCCGATGCTGACGATCCAGGTGCTGTTCTCGCCCGCCTGCGATGCCAAGGGCCGGCCCGGCATCAGCCTGCGCAACGGCGCGACGGGAGCGGTACTGCTGACGATTGCCTATCTCATCGGGATTCGCTGGGGCGTGACCGGGCTGGCCTGGTCATGGCTTGCCGCCTATCCGGTCTATCTTGCGATCAGCCTGTGGCGGTCGCTGCCGGTGATCGGAGTATCGGCGCGCGACTTGCTCGAATCGATTATGCCGCCGTTGATCGCTGCACTCGCCATGGGTGCGGCGGTGATGCTGATCGACGATGCGCTGCCCATCCTGCCCAGCCTGCCGCGCCTCGCGTTGCTCGTGTCGGCAGGTGCCGCGCTTTATGTCGGCTGGCTCATGATATTTTCGCGCGGCGTGATCGACGAGATCGTCGGCGTCGTGCGGCGTCGCCCCGCAGCGGCGGCTGCCTGACGCCTACGCCGTCTGAATGTAATCGCGCATCGCAGCGGCATCGGCTTCAATCCGGTCGATCCGGTATTTCACGAGATCGCCGATCGACACGACGCCGATGATGCGACCGCCCTCCACCACGGGCAAATGCCTGATCCGCCGGCGCGTCATCAACGAGAGCGCGCCGATCACCGAATCGCCGGGGCTGACGGTGATCGCAGGCGCTGTCATCACATCGCCCACTTTGCGGGTAAGCGCATCGACGCCAAAGCTTTCAAGCGCGTGGATCACATCCCGCTCTGAAAAAATGCCGGCGACAACGCCACCCTCCATCACCGGCAGCGCACCGATGCGGCGCTTGGCGAGCAGGCTCGAGGCTTCCATCACGCTCTGATGCGCGGTGACCGAGACCACTTCGCGGCCTTTTCCGACCAATATTGCTGCAATCGTCATGGCTGTTTCCTTCGAACATCATGCTCGCTTGGGCGAGTCTCAATACCGCTTGAGAGTTTCACGTTTTCCCGCCAATTGAAAGCAATGCCGACGTCATTGCCCCCCGGTCTCGATGATCCCGACTATGCCGCCTTTGCCTGGGCGCGTTATCGCATGATCATGCGCTGGATGACGCTGGCGACCGTAATCATCGTTGCCGGCGCAATATTGCTGCTCGATTTTGCCTATGGGCCGCTCTCCTGGGTTGCCATCGCCGCTGCGATCGGTGGCTTTGGTGGCACGGTCATGCTGGCAGCAGCGCTGATGGGTCTCGTCTTCCTTAGCTCGGGCAGCGGCCATGACGAGCGCGTCAAGGATATCGACTAGCGGGCCTAACGGTTCTGGCGGATCGCATAATCGAGCGTAGCGGCGCCGTTGGCCGGCACGCTGACCGCCCAGAGCGCCTTGCCATTGCGCTTGCCGAGCTTGGCCGCGGCGGTCAGCCTCGCTTCAGTGGGCATGAACTTTGCCTCATAGGCAATTGGCCAAGGATTGGCGTTGGTGACGGTCAGCCGATAGCGCGCCAAGCGCCCCTTTGACGACAGTTCCTCGCTGTCGGCGCTGACGCTCGGGCTTTCGCCCAGCTTGAATTCGACATTCTCGCCAATCGCCTTGTCGTCGGTGGCGCTTTCGCCGACCAGAATCGGTCGCCCGCCCACCGCCTCGAACACAGCGGCGCGCCCGGCGGGGAGCGGCAGCCCGAGCCCGGCCTCGATGCGGTTCTTCGCGCGAATCGTCATGACGGGGTCGTAGACGGTGGCCTCATCCACATCGCTTACATAGACGATGGCGACAGGCACGGAGTCCTTCGAGAGCAACCCCACCTGCTTCTGCGCCTTGGACGCGACCGTCACGGGATCAGGGATGCGAAAGAGCTTGAAGTCGCCCAGTTCCTCCTGCTCGACCTTGCGTGATCCGGTGACGACGATATCCATCGCGGCGCGTGATTCCATCATTGCCATGGGGGCTGGCGGCGGCGGCGGCGGGGGGGCGCCGGCATAGAGTACCCGGCGCTCGCCCTCAGTTGGCCAGCATCGCAAGCTGAGCGATCCCGGCCCGAAATCGCCAAAGCCCGGCGTCGATTCGCGGTTGGGCTTGCCTGCGATCACTTGCGTGCCCGCCTGTGCAAAGCTCGTCACGTCGCTAGATGCGAGTGTTACCCAGGCGAAAATATCGGCGCGCGCGCCGCCTGGTGCCAGGCGGATGACGTAATCGGCCTGCCAGTCGAACCCGCCAGCGAGATAGGACAATGTGATCGTAGATCTGCTCGCCACAACGCTGTCGACGTCAATCGAAAGCGTCGGCTTGGCCGACAGCCCTTCAGGCACGCCCTCGTAGATAATCGTCTCGGGCAGGCCGGTGCAGCGTAGCGCCTCGACCCCGCCACCGGTCTGCAGCACCGCCGCACCATCCGCGCTCGAGCGAATCGTCGCCTGTTCCTCGCTAACCTTGCCGCTCGCCTTGTTGGTGCGGCGGATGATGACGCGCCGCCCGAGCGCGCGATCATAAAGGCTGCGCGGCGAGAGCAGATCGGCATCCAGATTTTTCTCACGCACGCCCTGGGCCAGACCGCCGATGATCGCGCTTTCGGGGAAGATATTGCCCGCCACGCCCTCAAAACGGATCGTCGTGCGCCCGGCTGGCAGTGTGACGGTGCGCGTTTCAGTGATCAGTGCATAGCCTTCGGGATCATCGCGATCGATCGCCGTATCCGAACCGCGCAAAGGTGCGCGGTAGACCGTCACCGACACTTTCTCCGGCCCGGCGGAGGTCACGATCTGTTGCGCGGCGGCGGGCACTGCCAGCGCCGACGCGATCACTGCAGCGAGGGCCAGCAGCCCGCGCATGGCAATCAATACCGCGTATCGAAGGAAACGGTCAGCACCGTCTCGCCATTGGCCGGCACCGGCACATGCCACACGCGCTCATCAAGCGAGCGCTGCTCGCCGGGCAGGCTCTCCACCGGCACGCGGGTATCGTGCCAATAACTGTCGAGCCCCGCTTGCGTCACATCCACCGTTACCGCCTCGGGCCGGGCATTGGTGACGCGGTAGCTCATCGTCGTCCGGTAATAAGTGATGGCGCGCTCGACCTCGACAATGCGGGGCGTGCCGCCATCTCGGGTGACGCGGTATTTGCCCGTGCGCTCCCACTCGTCACTCTTGATAACCTCGCGCTTTTCCACGGTCGGCTTCACCTTCACGTCGAACGCCTGGCCGGTCTTGATGGCGAGCGTCGATCCCATCGGCGTGTGGCCGATATTGTTCTCGCCGATGAATTGCGGCTGCCCCTTGGCATCGCGGACATAGACCCGCACCGTCCCCGCCGGCAGCGCATCGCCCAGCCCGCCCGATCGCGAACTGGAAAAGGTCAGCACGGTATCGACGCTTTGCGGATCGTCCTGCCCCTGCTGCCAGCCATTGTGATAGGTATAGACCTTCCGCGCCGGCACGGCGTTGACGCTGAGAAAGCTAACCTGCTTCTGCTGGTTGGCGGCAAGCGTGGTCCGCGCGCCGAGCGGATAGAGATAGAAATCACCCAGCCGTGCGCGGTCCGCCGTCTCGGTGCCTGCGCGCGTGCCCGGCGCATAGCTGCTGCGCCCGCTATTGATGCTGCCGGGGTTGCCCGCGACCAGAACCGTATCGGCATTCACGAAGCGCGTGCCGCCATTATTCTGCAGCGTCACCCAACCCTGCACATCGATAACGCTTTTCGCCTCATCGAACAGCGCGACATAGTCTGCGTTCCAACTGAAGCCGCCCGTCAGATAGCTGATCGTCACCGGGCGCGGGCCCGCCGATTGCGTATCGAGCGTGACCGACAGCGTCGGCCGCGCGCGCAGATTGGGCGGGAGTGAATCGAACACCACGCGCACCGGCAACCCATCGTCACGCAAAATCTCGATCCGGTTGCCGATCTGCAGCACGACACCGTCGTTGGAGGCGAGCACTTTGGCCTGTTCGCGCGTCTCGGCACCCGTCGCCGGATTGGTACGGACGATGGTGATGACCTGCCCGACCGCCTTTTCCATCAGCGCCGCCGGGCTCAGCAGATCATAATCATAATTCTGTTCGACGATGGTCGTGCCCGCTGCGCTCAGCCGCACGGTGGCGGGGCGGATCTGGGTCGACACATCAGGGAAATCCTGACGCGAAACGCCCGCCGGCAGGTTGAGCTGGCGCGTGTCCTGCACCAGCGCCACGTCATTGTTGTAGATAGTGACGGCGACATCGCCCTGCGCCGATTTCTCCGGCACGCTTTGGGCCCCTGCCGCGACCGGCAGCGCGAAGACCGCGCCGATCCGGAGAACATTCTTCAGCCCGAACCGCATGACAGCCTCTCCTCCGTTAGCGCGCGACCCATGCTAGAGTCGCGCGCCGAAGGGTCAACCGACAAAGACCGCCAGCGCCGGAAAAACGCCAGCGACAGGCGATGTGGTTATTCGGCTGCCGATGTCTCGCTGGTCGCGGTGCGACGGCGGCGACGCGGCTTTTCCTCAGGCTCGTCATTATCGCTGACCACGGCCGACAGGCTGAGCGACGGCGGCAGACGATCAGCATCGATGGCGATGCGATCCTCCTGCTGATCGGACTCGACCGGCGCGGCGCGGCGCGGACGCCCGCGGCGCGGCCGCTCTGCCTCGTCGGTTTGCGGCAGCGGTGCCGCCGCTACCGGCTGTTGTTCGTCGCGGCTATCCTGATCGTTGCGGTCGGCGTCTGCCTGATAACGGCGCGGTTGACGATCGCCGGTGTCGCGTTGGCCATTGGCGCGCGCGCCCTGGGATTCGCGGTTGCCGTCTCGGCCTCCATCGCGATTGCCCGCTTCCCGATTGCCGTCACGACCATTGCCGCGATTGTCGGTCCGGTTCTGATCGCGGGGCTGTTCGCGCCCCCGTTCCTGGCCCCGCTCCTGGCCCCGTTCCTGGCCCGTATTGCGGTCACCCCGGTCGTTCCCGCGATCCTGCTGGTAAGGATCGACCCGGTCGTCGGCCATGGTCTCACCATTGCCGTCGAAATCCTCATCGCCGTCATCGTCGAACTGATCGTTCGCATTGCGGCGCGGCTGGTTTTCTTCGAAGCGCGAGCGGGTTTCGGCGAGCACGCGGAAATAATGATCGGCAAATTGCAGATAATATTCGGTGTTGACGCGGTCGCCCTGCATTTGCGCATCGCGCGCCAGCGTCTTGTATTTCTCGAGCAGCTGCGCCGCATTGCCACGCGCGCGATTGTCGATGCGATTGCCGTTTTCGGGGCCCCGACCTGGATTGCCACCCTGTGAGCGCTGCCCACCGCGACCGCGACGGCGGCCCGCTTGACGATTGTTGATCAAGTCCTGTTGTCCTCGTGCCTTAAAATCAAACCCGGCGAAGCTCCGTGAATGCGGATGCATGCCCTTCGGCGCGTCCGGCCCATTACGGGGCCGAATGCGTCTGCCACGGCCACCGGACGACAGCGGCTTCATGACGAAGGAACCTGGGCAACCGCTTATTTTCAACAACTTAAGTTGATGATGCGTGCCCCTGCCCCCGCAATAGCGGGTGTATGGCCATTCTCCAAGCGGAATTATGTGACGAATTGTTTGCGATTCAGGAAATGATCAACGCGCGCGGACGATTGCCAAGGTCGTTCCGGCAGGTTGACCGCAATCCCGCCGCCGTGACCAATGCAGCGACCTCGTCCGCCTGGGTGTGGCCGATCTCCAGCACGGCAATCCCGCCCGGGGCAACCAGCCGAGGCAGAGCGGGAATGATCGCCCGATAATCGTCGAGCCCATCCTCACCCGCGAACAACGCCGCTGCGGGCTCATGCCCACACACTTCGGTCGGCAGTGCCTCATGCGTTGCGATATAAGGCGGGTTGGCGAGAACAAGATCGAAGCGCTCGATCACACCCTGCGCCCAATCGCCCTGGCGAAAAACCGCCCGGCTGCTAAGGCTCAGCGCGACGGCATTGCGGCTGGCGTAATCGAGCGCAACAAGGGAGCCGTCGATTCCAAGCCCTGTCGCCTGCGGCCACTGGGCGAGCGCGGCGAGCAGCAATGTTCCGGGCCCCGTGCCGAGATCAAGCACGCGTGCGGGGCCCTGCTTACCGAAATGCGCCACCGCCGCTTCGATGAGCGTTTCACTATCGGCACGCGGCACGAGCACACCGGGGCCGACCATCAGCTCGATCGTCCAGAAGGCGCGGGTGCCGGTGATATAGGCGACGGGTTCATGCGTCAGGCGACGCGTGAGCAATGTATCGAACGCCGCAGATGCGGGCGCATCGAGGTAGCGGAGCAGCAACTCTTCCCGCGACAAGCCCATGGCGTGCGCCATCAAAAGCTCGGCGTCGAGGCGGGGTGTGTCGCTGATTGCGCCAAGGGCCGTGGCCGCAGCATGCAGGACAGATCGGACCGTCATGCGCCGCTGCCAGCCGCCCTAGGCATCCAGCGTCGCCAGCCGCTCCGCCTCATCCTCGGCGATCAAGGCACCGATCAGCTCGTCCATCTCACCCTGCAAAATCTCGGGCAGGCGATGCAACGTCAGGTTGATGCGATGATCGGTCACGCGCCCCTGCGGGTAATTATAGGTGCGGATGCGCTCCGACCGATCGCCCGAGCCGACCATCGATTTGCGCGCGCCCGCCCGCTCGGCATGCAGCCGTTCGCGCTCGGCCTCGTACAAGCGGGTGCGGAGCACCTTCATCGCCTTGGCCTTGTTCTTGTGCTGCGACTTTTCGTCCTGCTGGATCACGGTCAGCCCGGTCGGGATATGGACGATCCGCACCGCGCTGTCGGTGGTGTTGACTGATTGGCCGCCGGGCCCGGACGAGCGATAGATGTCGATACGCAGATCCTTGTCCTCGATCTTGACGTCGACTTCCTCGGCCTCGGGCAGCACCGCAACGGTTGCCGCCGAGGTGTGGATACGCCCGCCCGCCTCGGTCGCTGGAACCCGCTGGACGCGGTGGACGCCGCTTTCGAACTTCAGCCGCGCGAACACGCCCTGCCCGTTCACGCTGGCGATGACTTCCTTATAGCCGCCGAATTCGCCGGGGCTGGCCGAGATGAGCTCGACCCGCCAACCCTGATTATCGGCGTAGCGCTGGTACATGCGGAACAGGTCGCCCGCGAACAACGCCGCTTCGTCCCCGCCGGTACCGCCGCGAATTTCCAGCATCGCTGCGCGCTCATCCGCTGCGTCGCGCGGCAACAGGGCCAGCGCAAGATGCCGCTCGGCATCGGGCAAGCGCAGCTTGATGTCGGCGATTTCCTCGCGCGCCATCTCGCGAATTTCGGCGTCGCTATCGGGTGCTTCAGCCAGCCCGTTGAGCACCTCAAGTTCAGCACGCAACCGCCGCACTTCGCACGCGGCCTTCACGACGGGCTCGAGCTCGGCATATTCCTTCGACACCGCGACGAAACGCTCCGACGGCAAATCGCCCGTCGCCATCAGCGCCTGGAGCTCATCCCGGCGCGCGGCAATCTGCGCGATCCGTTCGGGGGAGATGATGGTCACGCGTCCAGCCCCCAACGTGCTCCTGCGCAGGCGGGAGCCCAGAATTGCGCTGCGCAGCGCTGGTAACCCTGGACCCCCGCTTTCGCGGTGGAACCGGTGGATTGTGTGAAGAGGGCGATCATGCGACCGCCTCGACAATGCCCGCTGCAGCAACAGCGCGCTGTTCGCCGGACGCCAAATCCTTGAGCGCAACCGTTGAAGCTGCCGCCTCAGCGTCGCCGATGATCGCCGCAAACCGCGCGCCCACCGCATTCGCCTTGGTCATGCGTCGCTTAAAATTGCCCGCGAACGCCATGTCGGCTGAAACACCGCCTGCGCGTAAACTGGCCAGGACATTCATTGCAAAAGGTAGTTCGGCAGGGCTCATCGGCACCACGATGACAACAGGGGATGAAGCAACGGGCTCATCCAAAAGCATCGCGAGCCGCTCGATCCCCGCCGCCCAGCCGACGCCGGCTGTCGGGTTGCCGCCAAGGCTTTCGATCAGCCCGTCATAGCGCCCGCCCGCCAGCACCGTGCCCTGCGCGCCCAGCCGGTCGGTCACGAATTCAAACGCGGTATGCCGGTAATAATCGAGCCCGCGCACCAGCCGGTCGTTGCGCGTCCAGGCAACGCCCGCCGCATCGAGCCCCTTCGTCACGCTTTCGAAAAACGCGCCCGCCTCTGCCGTCAGATAGCCGTCGATCCCCGGCGCGCTATCGGCGATCGGTCGGTCGCGCGGGTCCTTTGAATCGAGGATGCGCATCGGGTTCTTGTCGAGCCGTGCCAGGCTGTCCTCTGACAACTCCCCGCGCTGCGCCTCGAAATGCGCGACCAGCGCCGCGCGCCACGCATCGCGCGTTTCCGCGTCACCCAGCGTGTTGAGCTGCAGCGTCACCCCGTCCGAAATGCCAAGCGCGCGGATCAGCTGATCGGCAAACACCAGCAGCTCGACATCGGCGGTCGGCTCAGCCGCGCCGATGATCTCGGCATCGATCTGGTGGAACTGGCGGTAGCGCCCCTTTTGCGGGCGTTCATAGCGGAACACCGGGCCGTGGCTGACGATCTTGAGCGGGGTGTATTGCTGCCAGCCCTCGGTCAGAAACGCGCGCGCGATGCCCGCAGTGAATTCGGGCCGCAGCGTGATCGAATCACCGCCGCGATCCTCGAAGCTGTACATCTCTTTTGAGACCACATCAGTCGTCTCGCCCAACGAGCGCGCGAACACCGCTGTCGCCTCGAACACCGGCAGCTCGACGCGCTGAAAACAATAGAGTTTGCGGACGCGCTCGAACGCTTCGACCACGGACGCAAAGCGCCGCTGGTCGTCGCCGAAGATGTCCTGGGTCCCGCGAATGCGGTTGGGCGTTTCGATCCGAGCCATGAATCGGCGCTGTCTAAGCGAGCGCTACGCCAAATACCAGACCCCAGAAGCGAATTGGGTAATGCCCATCAAGCCAGGCTATCGTTGTGCGCAACAATTGTTCAAGCATAGCCTTAATAACGTACGGGATTGCCTGATTGTAACAAATTCGCCTGCCAAATCCGGGATATCGGGGAGGCGATGCATCGGCTAGCAGAGGGGCATGACCGATCAGCCCCTCACCACTCGCCTCAGCCGACGCATCGCCCCGCCGCGCTTCCTGCTGTTCTGCGCGGCGCTCGCCATAGGACTGGCAGCGCTGATTCCCGTGCTTGGGCCGGCGCAGGGGATGATGGCGGCGTTCGACATTGCCGCGGCGCTGTTTCTGGCGGTGGTTGTGCCCCTGCTCGACAGCAAAGCAAGCGAGATGCGCACGCATGCGCGCAACAATGATGCAAACCGTGCGGTGCTGCTCGCGATCAGCTGCGTCGTCACGCTCGTCATTCTGGTATCGGTCGCGAGCGAAATGCCGTCGATGAAAAGCCCGGTCACGGTATCACTGGTGGTCGTAACGCTGGTCTTATCCTGGCTGTTTTCCAATACTATCTGGGCGCTGCACTACGCCAACCTGTTTTACACTGGCGATGACAAGGGCAAGGACAAGGCCGGACTACGCTTTCCGGATTGCAAGGAACCCAATTACTGGGACTTTGCCTATTTCAGCTTCACTCTGGGCATGACCTTCCAGACATCCGATGTCGAGATCACCCACACATCGGTGCGTGGACAGGTGACCGCGCATTGCCTGGCGGCTTTTGTCTTCAACATCGGCGTCCTCGCCTTTTCCATCAATGTCCTCGGCGCTGGCTGAAGGGGTTTACGCTGGCGGCGGGCGCTGCTCTAACGGCGCACATGCCGCGGCGTTGGCCATATCTCCGCCCCGTATCAGCAAAGGTTGCTTGATGATCCGTATGCTCCCGTTTGCCGCATTGCTGCTCGGCTCGACTGTTGCCGCTGCAGAAAACTCCCGGCCGCAGCCGGTGCCGTTCGTTGACTCGATCCCGGCGGCGCGCGATCTTCCCTATCCCGGTACGATTACGCTCGACATTGATGCGAGCGACAACAAGCACGGCATCTTCCGGGTAAAGGAGCGCGTGCCGGTCGACAAAGCCGGGCCGATGGTCCTGCTCTTTCCGAAATGGCTGCCGGGCAACCATTCGCCGACCGGCCAGATCGAAAAACTGGCCGGGCTGCACTTCAGCGCGGGCGGCAAGCCGCTCAGCTGGACACGTGACCCGGTCGACATGTTTGCATTCCATCTCGATGTGCCAGAGGGCGCAAAGACGGTGGAGGTCGAGCTGCAATTTCTATCCGCCACAACCGCTGCCCAGGGCCGTATCGTCTCGACGCCGGATCTGCTGCGCCTGCAATGGCAATCGATGAGCCTGTACCCGGCGGGTTATTTCACCCGCCAGATTCCAGTCGAGGCGACCGTCACCTATCCGGACGGCTGGACTGCTGCCTCCGGCTTGCCAGCCAAGGCGACCGGATCGGTCTATCATTATGAGAAGACCGATTATGACACGCTGGTCGATTCACCCGTGCTGGCTGGCCGCTATTACAAGGCGTTCCCGTTATCGCCGCGCGTGACGCTCGACACCTTTGCCGATACCGCCGCCGAACTCGCCGCCACGCCAGCGCAGATTGATGCGCACAAGGCACTGGTCAGCCAGGCAGTGAAGGTCTTTGGCGCGCAGCATTACGACAATTATCACTTCCTGCTGGCGATTTCAGCCGAGCTTGGCGGCATCGGCCTTGAGCATCATCGCAGTTCGGAAGACGGGGTCGGTCTTGGCTATTTCACCGACTGGTCCAACAGCATCCCCGCGCGCGATCTGCTGCCGCACGAATATACCCACAGCTGGGACGGCAAGTTCCGCCGTGGCGCGGATCTATGGACGCCTGATTTCCGCACACCGATGCGCGACAGCCTGCTCTGGGTCTATGAAGGGCAGACGCAATTTTGGGGTTATGTCCTGCAGGCGCGCGCCGGTCTGGTCAGCAAGCAGGACACGCTCGATGGCTATGCGATCATTCTTGCCAATGCGGAAGCAACCGCCGGGCGGCAATGGCGGCCGCTGATCGACACCACCAATGATCCGGCAATCGCCCAGCGCAAGCCCAAGGGCTGGACCAGCTGGCAGCGCGCCGAGGATTATTACAATGAGGGCCTGCTGGTCTGGATGGAGGTCGATTCCATCCTGCGCGAGCAATCCAAGGGCAAAAAGTCGATCGATGATTTCGCCCGGGCCTTTTTCGGCATCAACGACGGCGATTGGGGCGAGGTGACCTATACGCTCGACGATGTCGTCGCGACGCTCGACAAGATCCAGCCTTATGACTGGGCGACATTGCTCAAGACACGGATCAGCGAAACGGGCGCGCCCGCGCCGATTTCCGGCTTTGCCGCCAATGGCTATCGGCTGACCTATACCGACACGCCGACCAATTATTTCAAGGTCGCAGAAAAGGACCGCAAGCGCACCGATCTCAGCTATTCGATCGGCCTGATGTTGGGCAAGGACGGTGACATCGTATCGGTGAACTGGGACAGCCCGGCGTTCAAGGCTGGCCTCAATGTCGGCGATTCGGTGGCCGCAGTCGACGGGCTGACCTACACACCCGATCGGCTCAAGACCGCGATCACCGACGCCAAGGACTCAAAGACACCGCTCACGCTGCTCATCAGGAATGGCGACCGGGTGAGCGAAACAACAATCGACTATCATGACGGTCTGCGCTATCCGCGCCTCGAAAAAATCGGCACCGGAGAGGGTGGCCTGGATCGGCTATTGACCGCGAAATAGGACATTCCATGCGTATCGACCTGATCCCCACGGGCAAGAATCCGCCCGACGAGCTGAACGTCATCATCGAAGTGCCGGTCGGCGGCGAGCCCGTGAAATATGAATTCGACAAGGCGTCGGGCGCGCTGTTTGTTGATCGCATCCTGCACACGCCGATGCGCTACCCCGCCAATTATGGTTTTGTGCCGCACACCTTGTCGCCCGATGGCGATCCGCTCGATGCGTTGGTGGTTGCGCGCTCGCCCTTCATTCCCGGCTGCGTCGTCCGTGCCCGCCCGATCGGCGTGCTCAATCTGGAAGACGAGCATGGCGGTGACGAAAAGCTGATCTGCGTTCCCGTCGACACGACCTTCCCTTATTATACCGATGTCGGCGAGCGCACCGATTTGCCCTCGATCGTGCTCGCGCAGATCGAGCATTTTTTCACCCATTACAAAGATCTGGAAGCCGAAAAATGGGTCCGCGTCGGCAAATGGGGCGATGCGGCTGAAGCCCGTCAGATCGTGATCGAAGCGATCGAGCGCGCCCAGGCAGCCGACAAGAGCTAGCCCCGTTTTCGCTCTGGCCGAAGCGTTCTCCCGCGAACGCTGGAGTCCAGGGTCGCAGGCGAGGTCCCTTGTGACTCTGGTCCTCTGTCTTCCCAGGGGTAGGGCGCGGGTTCAAGCTGACTGAATGCGAGTCTAAGGTTTCTTGCGGGGCTTGCGGGCCGGTGCCCGCGCCCCCGCAGCCAGCGCAAGAGCCGCCCAATCCCGCATCGCATCGGCATCGTCATAAACGTCATCGGGTGCGCGGCGATAATTCATCGATCCTTCGCGCCCCTCGCCCATCTGGAAGGTGAAGCGCGCGCAGCCGGCTTCGTCCCAGATCGCATCGCTTGTTGTGTCCGCTTTGAACCAGAGCTGGTCGTCGGCGACGATCGCAAAGATGGTGCCGTCCAGATAGAGCGTCGCGCCGCCCATCATCGCTCGCTTGCTCAGGCTGCCCATCGGGTTCAGCGCCTCTTCTACCCAGGCTATCAAACCGGCATCGACGGCCATCAATTGGTGCCGGCAAAGTTACGGAGCGCATCGCGCTCCATACGCCAAAGCTCATAATCGGGCTGATGGCTGGCGCCATGCCGGGCATAAAAGCGCTTCCCGGCGCTATTGTCGCCCAGAACAACCCACTCCATCCAGGCACAATTCCGTGCCTCCGCTTCGATGGCAAGCGACCGCAACAATGCTTCGCCCGCGCCGCTGCCCCGTGCCGCTTCGTCGACATACAGATCTTCAAGATAAAGCACGGGCTCAGCCATCCAAAAATTGAAGGTCAAAAACCACAAAGCCACGCCGACCACGCCGCCATTGTGCTCGGCGACATGCGCGAACCCCTTATGATCGGGGCCGAACAAGGCTGTTTCGAGCGCAATAGGCGTGCTGGTTACCCAATCCTCGTGGTTCCAGTGGCGACCAAATGCGCGCAGCAAGCCGTGCATGGCCGCAACATCGTGCACCGTTGCGGGACGAACGATTACCGCAGTCATCAGCCGCCTGCCGCCAACGCGGCCAGTGCCTCGCCCGAGACGCGGCAGGTGCGCCATTCCTCCATCAACTCGGCACCCATCGCGCGATAAAAATCGATCGCTGGCGTGTTCCAGGTCAGCACCGCCCATTCGAAGCGGGCGCAGCCGCGCTCAACCGCAACCGCCGCCAGCCGCTTGAGCAGCGCCTTGCCCGTCCCCTGGCCGCGCGCCTCTGGCGTCACATACAGGTCTTCGAGGTAAAGCCCGCGCCAGCCGGTCCAGGTCGAGAAGTTATGGAAGAACAGCGCCAACCCAACGGGCGTCCCGTCGATCTCGGCGATCAGCGCCTCGGCGGCGGGCGTCTTGGCGAACATTGCTTCATGCAGCAGCGCCTCAGTCGCGACGACCTTTTCCAAGG
Organism: Sphingomonadales bacterium; assembly: GCA_038323755.1. Lineage (GTDB taxonomy): Bacteria > Pseudomonadota > Alphaproteobacteria > Sphingomonadales > Sphingomonadaceae > Sphingomonas. The sequence goes on along the minus strand of JBBQHG010000017.1, from coordinate 6,972 downwards.
CGCGCTCATAGATCGCCAGTTCGCGGACAAAATGCAGGATGGTCGGTACATCGTCGGCCGTGGCGAAGCGGATCGTCTGGGTCATGCGGCAGCCTCGGTCTGGGGGGCGGGCGCTGCCGTGCCGCGCACCGCGAACAGGCAGCCGGCGATGATCAGCCCGGCCCCCGCCACGGTATACAGCGACACATGCTCGCCGAAGAACAGATAGCCAAGGATCGCCGCCCAGATAAAGGCGGTATATTCCACTGGCGCCAGCACCTGCGCTTCTGCCCGGCCATATGCCCAGGCAAGCGCCATCGCGGAGATCGACCCTAACACCGCCGCCATGCCGATCGAGGGCAGCTGCGACACCGAGGGGCGCACGGCAAACCACGGCGCCCCGATCAACAGCAACCCGCCCAGCACGATGCTGGTAAACAGCGCGACCTCAAGCGGATCGGCAACCTGCGCCTGCTGGCGCAACAGAATAAGGCTATAGGCATAGAAAATCGACGCCGCGAAAATGGCGACCGACCCGAGCACATGCGCGGTCGACGCATGCGCCTGCACTTCGCCGCCAGCGATGGCGAGCACGCCCAGGCTTGCGATCAACGATCCCCAGATGGCGGTGCGCCTGATCGTCTCACCGAGCAATGCGGCTGCAAAATAGAGCGCGATCAGCGGCGCCAGAAAGGTGAGCGCAACGCCCTGCGCCATAGGCACGCGCACCAGCCCCCAAAAGAAGAGCAGCACCGAAAAGCCTGCCGTCGCCCCGCGCTGACAATGCAGCCACAGGGCCGGTCGGCCCGGCCAAGGCCGTCGCTTGACGAGGAAAATCGCGCCCAACAGCATCACCCCGACAATCGACCGCCATAGCACCGCGCTATAGGCGCCGCTGGTGATGCTGAGCCCCTTCATCAGCGCGTCCATCACCGAATAGGTGGTGATACCGCCAGCGGCGACCGCAAAGGCAAGGGCGTTGGCGTTCCTCATTCTCTGCGCGTTAGCGGCTCGTTACCCGCGCGTCACCGGGCGATTGCCACGGTCAGCGCAAATGCATCTGATCGCCCGTGATCTGGACGTTTGCGACCCTGCGGAGATAGCTGTGGCCGAGCAACGAGATATCGGCCCCCTGCAGCACCACGGCGCGCACATCTGTAGCGCGCTTGCCATCCAGCACGATGTTGGCGATCCGCACTTCCTGCCCGCGCACATCGCCACCCGCCCCGCGCCCGACCACCGCAAATTGCGCTGGATCAAAGGCGATATGCGCGCGCTTGGCATCGGCTTCGGTCAGCGCGACGGTATCGGCACCGGTATCGACGACGAAGCGGATCGGCTCATCATTCACATCGGCAATCGCCAGGAAATGCCCGCTCGGCGACCGATCGAGCACGGTTTCGACGGGCACATCGTCATCGACAGGCGCAGCAACCGGCGGGGGTGCAGGCGCGGGCCGCGACGGCGCCAGTGCCAGACCGATCGTGATCCCGACAATCGAGGCGGCAGCGAGGGCGAACTTCATGATCATCGCGGTACAGCCAATCCCTTAGGTCGCTGCTAACGGCGATGCCAAATATTGTCCTAAGCGATTGCGCGGTCAGCCTAATGGGTGAGCTTCAGCCCAATGATGCACGCGAGCAGCCCCAATAGCAGCAAGATGCGCGCCACGCTGATCGGCTCTTCGCCCGTCACGACGCCGACCAGCACCGTGCCGAGCGCACCGATACCAACCCACACCGCATAAGATGTGCCGAGCGGAATCGTCTTCGCAGCCTTTTCCAGCAGGCTGAAACTGATAAGCGTGCAGGCAAGAAACCCGCCGGTCCAGCCAAGATGCCGGAAGCCGTCAGCATAACGCAAACAGGTGGTGAAGCCGACCTCGAACAGCCCGGCGAGGATCAGGAAAATCCAGGCCAAGGCCTTATTCGGCAGCCTCGACCAGCTTCGCCTGGTCAGCTGCCTCGATTTCCTCGGCCTTGGCTTCGACCAGCTTGACGATGTGCTCGATCATATCCTCGCTCTGCACCGTGTGATCGGTGACGCCCGACAGATAGACCATGTGCTTGCCATTGCCGCCGCCGGTCAGGCCGATATCGGTTTCGCGCGCTTCGCCGGGGCCGTTGACGACGCAGCCGAGCACCGACAGGCTCATCGGCGTGCGGATATGCTGCAGCCGTTCTTCCAGTGCCTGCACCGTGCGGATCACGTCGAAGCCCTGCCGCGCACAGCTGGGGCAACTGACGACGCGGACGCCGCGGTTGCGGATGCCGAGTGCCTTCAGGATCTCGAAGCCGACGCGCACCTCATCCTCGGGCTCGGCCGAGAGCGACACGCGGATCGTGTCGCCAATGCCGTACCAGAGCAGCGAGCCGATCCCGATCGCCGATTTCACGGTGCCGCCCACGAAACCGCCGGCTTCGGTGATCCCCAGATGCAGCGGGCAATCGACCGCCTCGGCCAGTTGCTGATAGGCGGCAACCGCCAGGAAGAAATCGGATGCCTTCACCGCGACCTTGAACTCGTGAAAGTCATGGTCCTGCAGCAGCTTGATATGATCAAGCGCGCTTTCCACCAGCGCATCGGGGCACGGCTCGCCATATTTTTCGAGCAGGTCCTTTTCCAGGCTCCCGCCATTCACGCCGATGCGGATCGCGCAACCATTGGCCTTGGCGGCGTTGACGACTTCCTTCACGCGCGCGGCAGAGCCGATATTGCCAGGGTTGATGCGCAGGCACGCGGCGCCTGCATCAGCGGCTTCCAGCGCGCGCTTATAGTGGAAATGAATGTCCGCCACGATCGGCACGCGGCTCGCGCGGACGATCTGCTTGAGCGCGGCGGTGCTCTCTACATCGGGGCACGACACACGAATGATGTCGACGCCGGCATCCTCGCAGCGACGGATCTGGTCGATCGTCGCCTTGGCATCTTCGGTCGGCGTGTTGGTCATGGTCTGGACCGTCACCGGCGCATCGCCGCCCACGGGGACATTGCCGACCATGATCTGACGGCTTTTGCGACGGGTAATATCGCGCCAGGGGCGAAGCGACATGATAGGGTTCCTCAACGGTTCAAGGGCGATATAGCGTTGCCTTCGCCGCCCGTCGATACGATAGCGCGGGGCATTGACGATCCGGCGCCGCTTATTTCGGCACAACCGGCAGGAGAGCGTGTTGGGCCGACATTACGGGATGGACTGGTTGCGCATCGGCGCATTCGGCCTCCTCATCTTCTATCATATCGGGCTGGTGTTCGTGCACTGGGCCTATCACGCCAAGACTGCGCACCCCATGCAATGGGTCGCCGTGCCGCTTCAGGCAGTGAACGCATGGCGGCTGCCGCTGCTGTTCGTGGTCTCGGGCTATGCCAGCCGCGCGATCTTCAGCAAGGATCATTTGATCGGCAGTTTTGCCTGGAACCGGTCCAAGCGGCTGATCGTCCCGCTGTTGTTCGGTGTGCTCGTCGTCACCCCCGTCCAGCCCTGGATCGAGCTCGCCACCCAGCACGGCTATACCCGCAGCTTCCTTGATTTCTGGACGAGCGACTATTTCCGCTTCGGCGCGCTCGACGGCATCGTCCTGCCGACGTGGCAGCATCTGTGGTTTGTCGGCTATCTCTGGTTCTACAGCATGGCGCTCTCTATCGGGCTGGCGGTGCTGCCTGCGCGGGCGAAGCAGAGGCTCGCCGATGTCGCCAGCTGGGCGCTGCAGGGGCCCTTTATTCTGATCGTGCCCGCGGCGCTGCTCATTGCCAACTGGCTCATCATCTATCCCGGCGTGCCGGAAACCCATGCGTTTGTTGATGATTGGCCTGTCCACCGGCTGTATTTCTGCATGTTCCTGTTCGGCTTTTTGTTGCGAGAGAGCGAACCCGTCTGGGCCGCGATCCGCGCGTGGTGGCGCTGGGCGGTGGTGCTGGCGGTCGGCGGCTATGCCTTCGTCGCCTGGGTGGAGATCAGCTATCTCGGGCCAACCCACCCAACCCGCGCTGTCTGGTGGTGGTTCGGCATCGCCCGCGCCGTGCAGAGCTGGGGCGCGATCATCGCGCTGATCGGGGTTGCCGATCACTATTGGAACCATGATCAGCGGCTGCGGCCAATGCTCAACGAGGCGGTTTTTCCCTTTTACCTGATCCACCAGACGATCATCGTTTTCGTGGCGGGCGAGCTGCTGATTTTCGGGCTGCATCCGCTGACCGAATTCGTGCTGATTCTGGCCGCGACGATCATCGGCTGCTGGCTCTTCTACCGCATCGGGCGCGAGATTGGCTGGCTCCGCCCGCTGATCGGCCTGCGCAAGCGCGTGCCACCGCCCGTGCCCCCCGTGGTGCCCCCCGTCGTGCCAGCGACAGCCTGAAATCGGAAACAAGATCATGACCAATCCCATCCCCTGGACGCTGATGATCCATGGCGGCGCGGGCATCCTGCGGCCCGATACGCTGACGCCCGAACACAGCGACGGCGCGCGCGGCGCGCTCGGCCGCGCACTCGATACCGGCGAGGCGATCCTGGCTGCAGGCGGTGCAGCGATCGATGCAGTCGAAGCCGCCGTTCGTTCGCTGGAGGATGATCCGCATTTCAATGCCGGGCGCGGGGCGGTGCTGACCTTTGAGGGGGCGATTTCGCTCGATGCCGCGATCATGGACGGGCGTGATCGTCGGGCCGGGTCGGTCGCGGGCGTCAGTGCGACCCGCAACCCGGTGAGCCTCGCGCGGCGCGTGATGACCGATACCCCGCACGTGATGCTCAGCGGCGTGGGCGCCGATCAATTCTCGACCGAACAGGCACTGGAACAAGCCAATCGCGATTGGCTCGTCACGCCCGAACGAGAAAGGCAGCTGGCGGAGATGCTTGCCGACCCCGCCGGCTGGTTCGACGTCGCGATGAAATATGGCACTGTTGGCGCGGTCGCCTGCGATGCGCAGGGCCATGTCGCCGCCGCCACCTCGACCGGCGGGGTGACGGGCAAGCGCTGGGGCCGGATCGGCGATTCGCCTTTGATCGGCGCTGGCACCTATGCCGATGATCGCGGCTGCGCGGTTTCCGCCACAGGCTCTGGCGAGTTCTTCATTCGCGGCGTCGTCGGGCATGAAATCGCCGCGCGGATGCGGCTGCTGGGGGAAGATGTCGCCAGCGCTACCCGCATCGTCATGGCCGATGTAACGGCGCTGGGCGGCACCGGCGGCGTGATCGTCGCCGCGCCCGATGGGTCGTCCAGCTGGCAGTTCACGACGCCCGGCATGTTCCGCGGCAGCACCGATGCGGGCGGCAACCGCACGGTCGCCATCTTCGGCAACGAGGCCTAGCTTTCAATCGTCATCATCGCTGGCTAGGGGCCGGTGTCATGAAGAGAATCATCCTCGCCCTCGCCGCGCTGCTCTCGCTTGCGCTCCACGCGCCCGCCCAGGCCTATGGCCAGTTCGGCCATGCGACCATTGCCGATATCGCAATGGCCAATGTGACGCCGCAGGTACGCGCCAGGGTGAACGCGCTGCTGGCGCAATCACGGGCGCTGGCGACGCCGGGCTGCAAGACGCAGACGATCGAGGAGCTGAGCGTCTGGCCGGATTGCGTGCGCGGCATGGGCCCGCGTTTTTCCTACACCGCATCGTGGCACTATCAGAACGTCAACATCTGCCAGCCCTTTGACCTGAAAAGCGCGTGCCGCGACGGCAACTGCGTCTCTGCACAGGTCGATCGCGCAGTAAAGCTGCTCAAGGACAAGACCGTGCCGCTTGCCGAGCGCATCCAGGCGCTCGCTTTCCTCGTTCACTTCACCGGCGATCTGCACATGCCGCTGCATGCCGGCGATCACGGTGACCTTGGCGGCAACCAGGTAAAGGCTGCGTACGGCGTCTATGCGCCCGATCGGCTCAACCTGCACAGCATCTGGGACGGGCAACTCGCCGAACGCGCAATCACCACTGGCCCAACATTAGTGCGGCGCTATTCGGCCGCGGAAGCAGCGCCGATTGAGGCCGGCACAACCGAAGACTGGAGCCGTGAAGCCTGGACTATCAGCCGCGACGTCACCTATCCGAGCGCCGTCGGCGACCAGCCCTGCACCACCCCGCCCCCGTCGCGCGCCAAGCTGGACGAAGCAGCGATCGAGCGACTGATCCCAATCGCGAGGTTGCAAATGCAGCGCGCCGGCCTGCGGCTGGCACGGTTGCTGGATGAAGCGCTGGGGTAAGCCGGTAATGCTAAAGTAACGGCTGCGGGCAAGATCCACTGCCTTCTTGCTGAGCCGGCGCATTTGGTCGCGCCCGGCACTTTTTGCACTTGGGCTTGCCCGCGATTTGAAGCATCACGCGCGTCTATGGCCGACAATTTACCCGATTTCCGCACGCGTGCCTCGCTCCGCGACGATCTGGCGCGCATTGGCCTGCGCGCGGGCGATACCGTCATGGTCCACGCTGCAATGAGCAAGGTTGGGCCGCTTCTCAACGGCCCCGATGCCCTGTCACACGCAATCCTCGATGTCGTCGGTCCTGAAGGGACAATGCTGGTCTATACGAGTTGGGACAGCGTGCACGATGACCTGCTGGACGATAATGGCCGGGTTCTACCCAAATGGCGCGACCATGTGCCGGGGTTCGACCCGCAACTATCGCGCGCAGTGCGGATGAACGGGATCATCGCCGAGTTCGTCCGGACAATGCCCGGCGCGCGGCGCAGCGCCAACCCCGGCGCCTCCGTCGCGGCCATCGGCAAGCGGGCCGACTGGATCACCGCCGATCACCGGCTCGATTATGGCTTCGGCGAGGATACACCCCTGTCCCGGCTGGTGGAGGCAGGCGGTCGCGTGCTGATGGTCGGCGCGCCGTGGGACACAATGACATTGGTGCACCATGCCGACCACCTCGCCGACATCCCCGATAAGCGCACGATTCGGATCGAGGTGCCGTTCGCCGGAACACACGGAACAGAATGGCGGTTCATGGAGGAATTCGAGACCGGCGATCCCATCCACGAATCCTTGCCCGAAAACTATA
>JBBQHG010000016.1:0-21057 GCA_038323755.1 Sphingomonadales bacterium | reverse complement strand
GGGGTATAGGCGGGCGCGCTGCGCTCGCCAAGCGGCGTACTCAGCCGAGCGCGGCCTCCACCTGGCCGAGCCGGTCCTTGCCGAAGAACATGTCGTCGCCGACGAAGAAGGTCGGAATGCCAAAGACGCCGCGTGCCACCGCACCTTGCGTATTCGCGACGAGCCGGTCCTTGATCGCCTGCTCCTGGGTGCGCGCCAGCATCGCCTTGCCGTCAACGCCGCCGGCATCGAGCACGCGGACAATCACCTCGGGATCGGCCATGTTCTCGCCCGCCTCCCACATGGCGGCCAACCCGATTTCGATCAGCCGATCAAGCGTGCCGTCCTCTGCCGCGACGATCGCAGCGCGCATCAGAGTCAAGGTGTTGACGGGGAAATGCGGGTTCATCGCAAAGCCGGTGATGCGGTGGGAAGCAATGAAGCGCTGCATTTCCAGCCGCTCATAGGCCATGCGCGCGGGCACATCGGCAAATTGCACCATCGGCGCACGGTTATTGGTGGCGCGGAAGATGCCCCCGAGCAGGCAGGGCGTATAGCGGACAACCGCGCCGGTGCGGGCCACCAAGCCTGGCAGGGCCTTGTGCGCCAGATAGGCGTTGGGGCTGGCGAAATCGAAGATGAATTCGATCGACTTGGTCATATCAGAAGCGCTCCGTCCAGGGCCTGAGATCGAGCTCGTGCGTCCAGGCGGTGCGCGCCTGATGGTGGAGCATGACGTAATTTTTGGCGATCTCGTCGGGCGACAGGATGGCGTCGGCGGCGCGGGCGCTGTCGATATCATCCATTCGCTGGGCGATGAAATCTGTGTCGATGGCGCCGTCGATGATCGAATGCGCGACGTGGATGTTCTTCGGCCCCAGCTCGCGCGCCATGCTCTGGGCGAGCATCCGAAGTGCTGCCTTTGCCCCGGAAAAGGCCGAATAGCCGCTGCCGCCGCGCAGTGATGCGGTGGCCCCTGTAAAGATGATCGTGCCGCGCCCGCGCGTCAGCATGTGGCGGGCGACCTCACGACCCATCAGGAAACCGCCGAAGCACGCCATCTCCCAGACCTTGCGGTACACGCGCGCCGTCATCTCGGTGATCGGGAAATTGACGTTGGCGCCGATGTTGAAGACCGCGACCTCGATGGGGCCGATGTCGCGCTCGATCGCCTCGATCATCGCCACCATCTGATCCTCCTCGCGGGCATCGGCAGGAAAGGCGTGCGCCAGCAGCCCCTCGTCGCGGATCGACTGGGCGAGCTCTTCGAGCTTGTCCGCATTGGTCGGGCGGCGATTGACGCAGGCGGTGAGCCCATCGCGCGCAAAGGCGCGGGCGATCGCACCGCCTGTGGCATCGCCCGCCCCGACGACTAGCGCTGCTCCGTTCATGCGCTCTGCACCTTTCTCAGCGCGGCACCACTGTTTCGGTTGCCGCCTTGGCTGCCCGCTACCTATATGCCCCCCATGGGCAATGCAAAGGCAAGCAATGGCTGTTGATGGCACAATCGGTATCCACGTGAATGGCGAGCACCGGCGGGTGCGGGCGGGGCTGTCGATCGCTGACCTCGCCAATGAGCTGGGCCTTGCGCCGGAAAAGGTGGCGGTAGAGCGCAATCTGGTGGTGGTGCCGCGATCGACGCTGGCGCAGGTGATGCTGGAGGATGGCGACGAGATGGAGATCGTCCATTTCGTTGGCGGCGGCGACCATGCGCCGACGATTACCGATGACAGCTGGACGGTGGCGGGGCGGACGTTTCGATCGCGCCTGATCGTGGGCACCGGCAAATACAAGGATTTCGCGCAGAATGCGGCCGCTGTCGAAGCGTCGGGCGCGGAGATCGTGACGGTCGCGGTGCGGCGGGTGAATGTGAGCGACCCGAATGCGCCGATGCTGACCGACTTTATCGACCCGAAAAAGATCACTTATCTGCCCAACACTGCCGGCTGCTTCGACGCCGAGAGCGCGATCCGCACGCTCAGGCTGGCGCGCGAGGCGGGGGGCTGGGATCTGGTCAAGCTGGAGGTGCTGGGCGAGGCAAAGACGCTCTATCCCGATATGGTCGAGACGCTGCGCGCGACCGAGATATTGGCCAAGGAGGGGTTCCTGCCGATGGTCTATTGCGTCGATGATCCGATCGCGGCGAAGCGGCTGGAGAATGCCGGTGCGGTCGCGATCATGCCGCTGGGCGCGCCGATTGGATCGGGGCTGGGCATCCAGAACCGCGTGACGATCCGGCTGATCGTTGAGGGCGCGAGCGTGCCGGTGCTGGTCGATGCAGGCGTGGGCACCGCTTCCGACGCCGCCGTGGCAATGGAGCTGGGCTGCGACGGCGTGCTGATGAACACAGCGATTGCCGAGGCCAAGGACCCGATCATGATGGCAGCCGCAATGAAGCTGGCGGTCGAGAGCGGCCGGCTGGCGTATCGTTCTGGTCGCATGGGGCTGAGGCGCTATGCCGATCCGTCGAGTCCGCTTGCCGGGCTGATCTGATCGTGTAACCAAAAGGCGCAATGGCACGAATGATCACCATGAGCCGACTTGCTGCCCTTTTTGCGATCATCATGCTTGTGGTGACCAATACGGCGATGGCGTCCGCTGCGATGATCGGCACGGCGGACGCGCCGATGGCGAGCATGCCGATGGGGCATGACATGCCCTGTCCAGCGGCGGCGAAGGCAAATTGCGATGCTTGCTGTATCGTCGCCCCCGAACCGTCTGCGCCGATCCGTGCGGCCTATCTCTTGCCCAGCATTCTCCAGCCAGCATTCACCCGGGCGCGCCCAGGCTTTGCGGTGCCGCCCGCGCTGCCGCCGCCGCGACTGGCGGGCGATCTTCAGCGCTGACATTGCCGGCGAGACGCGGTGCGCCCGCCGGTTAACCAATTGGAGAATTATCATGGTACGTTTTGCAAAGCTTTTGATCGTTGGTCTCGCGGTATCGGGTTCGGCTGCCTATGCGGCCGCACCGGCGGCGGTTTCTGCCGCTTGCGGTGCCGCCTGCATGGCCGTCTGCGCGACGCTTGGCGTCGATTGCGGCATGCCGAATTGCTGATCGACGGGATCGGGTGTGATCACCTGATCCGACGGTACAATGGATGCCGGGGCCTTAATTGCCCCGGCATTTATGTTTGAGGAGACCGACGATGCGGCTGCCATTGCGTGGGATGATCTGTGGTCTTGCTGCCACCGCGCTGATCGCCTGCAGCCAGCCAGTGCCGCGCGCGCCCGATCAAACGACCGCCACGCCAAAGGCTGTGTCGGCTAGCCCGATCAAACTGAAAGCGGCCGATGGGGTGGCGATCTACGGCACGCTTTACACCGCACCGACCCCCAAGGCGGTGATCCTGCTGTTCCACCAGGCAGGGTCCGGCAAGGGCGAATATGCGACGATTGCGCCGAAGCTGGTCGCGATGGGCTATACCGCACTCGCGATCGATCAGCGATCGGGCGGGGACATGTTCGGGACGAACGAAACCGCCGTGCAGCTGGGGCATGAGGCAAGCTATCTCGACGCCAAGGCCGATCTGCAGGCGGCGCTCGACTGGGCAGTGCCGCAGGGTAAGCCGGTTGTGCTGTGGGGCAGCAGCTATTCCTCTGCCCTGGTATTTCTGGTGGCGGCCGAGAATCCGGGCAAGGTGGCGGCGGTCATGTCGTTTTCGCCGGGAGAATATCTTGGCCAGCCGACACTGGTGCGTGACGCGGCTGCACGCGTGAGCGTGCCCGTCTTCGTTACCTCAGCCAAAACCGCCGGCGAGATCGCCGCAGCCAAGGCGATTGTCGAGGCCGCGCCGGGTGCGACGAATGTGCGGTTCGTTCCGCCAAATGCCGGGGTCCATGGATCATCGACATTGATCGCCAGGCGCAATCCGCGCGGTGCGGGCGACAACTGGCAGGCGGTGAGTGCGTTTTTACGCCAGGTCGCGCCGTAGGCCGGGATCAGGGTTTACGAACGAACCAGATCGATCGACCACCGGCGCCTGCATCTTCGGGCTTGTAATCGATTTCCAGCATTTCGCCACGGGCCAGCGCCTTGCGATAGTCGGCCGGGTCAAGATTTTCCTGAAACAGCTCGCCACCGAGCGCCATACCCTTGGGCGGCGCGGTGTTGAACAGCGCGCGTCCGCCGGGTGCCAGCCAGCCGCCGATCCGCTCGATCAGCAGTGCCTGCTCATCCCCGCGCAGATGGTAGAGACTGTCCCAGGCGAGCACGCCATCGTAAAAGCCGTCCATCGCCACCTTGCGCATATCGGCATTGATCCAGCGGTGGCGGGGAAAGCGGGTGCGGCACAGGCCGACCATCTTGGCCGATATGTCGACGCCTGAGACCATGAAGCCACGATCGATGATGTGACGCGAGATGGGATCGCCCGCCCCGCAGCCCAGATCAAGGATGCGCCCGCCCTTGGGAAGCGGCTGGAGGAACCGATCAAGCCAGGCGCGCTCGGTGAAGGACTTGCGGCGATCAGCGTCAAACTTTGCGCTGTTCCGTTCGTAAAAGGCGGCAATCAGATCAGGCATGGGATGGCTGCGTAATTTCTTCTGAATTTCAATCTTGTGCAACGCTGATCAGGGAACCGAAACGATGGTTGCCCGTTCTTTTTACAGGCGCCCCAAGATCGGATTCCCCCGGCCGAGCGGCGCGTGTAGAGGAGTGATATCATGGGCGAACTCATCGACAAGGTCAAAGGCAACGTCAACGAAGCGATTGGCAAGGCCAAGCAGGCGAGCAGCAACCCCGAGACGCAAGCGGACGGCAAGGCGCAGGAGTTGAAGGGTAAGGGTCAGCAGCTCGCCGGCAAGGTCAAGGGCGCGCTCGGCGACGATATCTAAGGATTTTGGCCGTACCCGGCTGAATGGGCCGCCCCGGGCAACCGGGGTGGCCTTTTTCATGCCGGGCCGCCCGGCATGTTTCGGTCACGCAACAATGCCCGGTTCGGGTAGCATCGGTGTTGTCGGATATGGTTCAGATGACCGATTGCATGGCTTCCTACGTCGGGGGGCGGATTCGCAGTGGCTGTAATACAAGAGGCGGAATCGCGCCCTTCCTTGCCGTTCGCTGCCGAAGAGATGGAGGAAATCCGGCCATGCCAGATCGGCATGGCGCTGCGCGCGGCGCGGCTGGCCTCGCGCCGATCAATCGATGAAATGGCCGAGCAGACCTGTATCCGCGCCTGCTATATCGAAGCGATGGAAAGCGGGCAGCTTGGGAGCTTTGCCGCGCCACTGTACGCGATCGGCTTCGCCCGAAATTATGCGCGGGCGCTTGGGCTTGATCCCGCCTGGGCCGAGCAGGCAATGCGCGACTATGCTGCTGCGACCGCAACCAGCTGGCGGCGGTCTGGCTGGCTGAGCTAATTGCGGTCGCGCTGACGGATCGCGCTGATCGTGGTGCCGTTGGTGATGATTTCGATATCGGTTTTCAGGTGGAGCAGCTTTACCCCCGGCCGGGCGAGCGCCCGGTCGAGCGCTGGCGCGAATTGATCGGTGGTCTCGACGGTTTCCGACCACGCGCCATAGGCCTTGGCGAGCAATGCGAAATCCGGGTTGTGGAGCGCGGTGCCGCTGAGGCGCGCGGGATATTCGCGCTCCTGATGCATGCGGATCGTGCCATAGCCGCCATTGTCGACGACGATGACGAGCATGTTTGCGCCGTGCTGGATGGCGGTCGCGAGTTCCTGCCCGTTCATCAGGAAATCGCCATCGCCCGCCACCGCGACGACGGTCTTGTCGGGGCAGCGAAGGGCACCCGCGACGGCGGCGGGAACGCCGTAGCCCATCGCGCCTGCTGTGGGGGCGAGTTGGGTGCCGGGGTTGCCGTAATGCCAATAGCGATGCCACCAGCCCGAGAAATTGCCCGCGCCGTTGCAGATGATGGTCGCTTCCGGCGTGAGGCGTTCGCGCATGGCGGCGACGCACAGGCCAAGGTCGAGGGTGACGCCGTGGCGGGGCTTGGGGGTGGACCAGTCCAGCCATTCGGCATGGGCGTCTGCCCCAGTGGAATGCCGACGAGCATCGGTCACGCCCAGTTCTAGACCTTTGCAGAATTGCGTGACGTCGCTGCAAATCGCGATATCGGTGCGATAAGTCCGGTTCAATTCGTTAGGGTCAGGATAGACGTGGATCAGTTTCTGGTCGGGATGGTCAGGCGTGATGAGCGTGTAACCGTCGGTTGTTGCCTCACCCAGCCGCGCGCCAATGACCAGAACCACATCAGCTTTGCGGATCCGTTCCACCAGGCGAGGGTTCGGTCCATAACCAAGGTTCCCGGCATATTGCGGACTCGAGTTCAACACCGAGTCTTGCCGCCTGAATGCAGTAGCGATCGGCAAGCCGCGTTCTTCTGCAAATTTGAAAGTGTAGTCGGCAGTCTCCGCTGTCCAACCGGCACCGCCGATGATTACGATCGGGTTGTCAGCTTCGTTCAGCAGTCGCTCCGCTTCGAGCCAGTCAACGACATCAGTATCGATGACGAGGGGGGCTAGCTTCGGCCGATCCACCGCCTCGACCACATCGCACAGCATGTCTTCGGGCAGCGCGATCACCACCGGGCCGGGCCGCCCACTCGTCGCGACATTATACGCCCGGGCGATGTATTCGGGGATGCGGCGCGCATCGTCGATGCGTAGCGCCAGCTTGGCGAGCGGGGTGAACATCGCAACGAGATCGATTTCCTGAAAGCCCTCGCGGTCGCGCATGCCGCGATCGACGTCGCCGATGAACAGGATCATTGGCTGCGAGTCCTGCATCGCGACATGGACGCCGATGCTGGCATTGGTCGCGCCGGGGCCGCGGGTGACGAAGCAGATGCCGGGGCGCTGGGTCAGCGTTCCATCGGCGCAGGCCATGAACGCAGCACCACCCTCCTGCCGGCAGGTGACGACATCGATCTCGGGCGTGTCGTGGAGTGCGTCGAGCACGGCGAGGAAGCTCTCGCCCGGCACCTGGAAGATACGGTCGCAGCCCTGTGCGATCAGGTTGTCGACAAGAATGCGGCCGCCGGTGCGTTTCGTGCTCATGGGGCGGGGTTTAGCGAGGGGCGGGAGGTTGCGCTATGCCTGATGGATCGCCTTGGTGACGCAATAGCTGTCAAACCCCTCGGTTCCGCCCTCACTGCCGAAGCCCGATAGCTTCACCCCGCCGAACGGTGCATCCGTGCCGCTGATTGCGAAACTGTTGATACCGACCATGCCCGCCTCGATCGCGTCGCCGAGCAGGTTGGCGCGGCGGCCATTTTCGGTAAAGGCGAAGGCGGCGAGGCCGTAGGGCAGGCGATTGGCCTGTTCGATCGCGTCGTCGAAATCTTTGAACGAGCGGCTGACCGCGACCGGGCCGAAGGGTTCGTTCGACATGATGTCGGCTTCGTTGGGCACATCGGCGAGCAGGGTTGGGCGGAAGAAGAACCCGCCGTCTCCGAACCGCTCGCCGCCTGCCAGCGTCCGCGCGCCCTTGGCCTTGGCGTCGTCGACGAGGCGTTCGACTGCATCGGGGCGGCGGATATTGGCGAGCGGGCCCATGCGGTTGGCCGGATCGAAACCGTCGCCCACCGGCACTTGCGCAGTGCGCGCGGCGAATCCGCTGAGGAAATCCTCATAGATCGCCTCCTCAACATAGAAGCGGGTGGGGGATACGCAGACCTGGCCCGCGTTCCGGAATTTCTGTGGCACGACCATGTCGAGCGTCTTTTCCAGATCGCAATCGGCAAAGATCAGCACGGGGGCATGGCCGCCCAGCTCCATTGTTGTGCGCTTCACGCCATCTGCGGCGAGCTTCAACAAATGCTGGCCGACGGGTACCGATCCAGTGAAGCTGATCTTGGCGACGATTGGTGAGGCGATCAGGTGACGGCTGACGGTGTCGGGCACGCCGAACACGAGTTGCGCGACGCCTTTGGGGAGGCCGGCATCCTCCAGGCAGTGCATGATTGCGCTGGTGCAGCCGGGCGTCTCCTCGGGCGGCTTGCAGATCACCGCGCACCCGGCGGCGAGCGCGGGGGCGAGTTTCTTGGCCATCAGATAGACCGGGAAATTCCACGGGGAGAGCGCGGCGACGACGCCGACCGGCTGCTGGATGACGATCGAGCGATGCCCGGTCGGGCGAACGAGCACGCGGCCATAATGGCGCAGTGCTTCTTCAGCGAACCAGTCGAACATCTGCGCTGAACTGATCACCTCGCCGCGCGCCTCGCCGATCGGCTTGCCCTGTTCGCGCGTCATCAGCGCGGCGATGGCGTCTGCGCGCGCCCGGATCAGGTCGGCGGCCTTGTGGAGGATGGCGGCGCGGGCGTTGACTTCGGTCGCGCGCCAGACCTTGAAGCCGCGCTCTGCGGCGGCCAGCGCAGCGTCGAGATCGGCGGCCGAGGCGAGCGGTACCTCGGCAATCGCGTCGCCGGTCGCTGGATTGACGACGGCGCGGGTATCACGCCCTTCGCCCGCGCGCCACATGCCATCGACGAACAGGGCAAGGTCGGCTGCGGTATCGGTCATGGGCGTCTCCGGAATCATTGCAAAGGGTCTGGTCGAACGACTCTTTAGCAGCGCACGAGGGTAAGCAGAACCTGCGAGCGACAAGGGCGGTCAGCGATGTTGGGGCATCACGAAAACGCCCGGACCGGGCTGTTCGCCTGGCAGGCCTATGCGGTACGGCGCGCCTTTCCCCGTCTGTTCGTCGATCAGATAGGGGCAGCCATTCCGACGCAAGACGGCTTCTATCCGATGCAGCTTTACCGCTGCCCCGCCGATATACGCCCATGTTACCTGCCGATTTGGGCGGCGAGCATCCTCTTTTCTGGCTTCCTCGATGAACCTGCGCATCAGCATGCGACACTGCTCGGGTTCTCCCTTGCCGGGAGCTGTCCCGCCGCCGGTGCCGAATGAGCCGCCACCGCCGGCTGCATATCCGCCCGCCAACGCGGCGGCCACAGCCAGGAGAATAAGGAGCTTGTTCGCCATCGCCGCTTTCCCCGTTGCGCGATACGGTGCTAGTCCGTTTGCTTTAGCGAAGTATGAAGAGGTGCCGCTTGACCGATTTTACCGTGGTGGCGACGGGGCTGCGCTTTCCAGAAGGCCCGGTGGCGATGCCTGATGGCAGCGTGATTCTGGTCGAGATTGCTGATGGGCGGATTACGCGCTGTTATCCTGACGGCGAGCGAATGACGGTCGCAGCGCCGGGCGGCGGGCCGAACGGGCTGGCGATGGGGCCCGATGGCAAACTGTATTGCTGCAACAATGGCGGCTTCAATTATCACGAGCACCCCGGTGGCCTGCTGATCCCCAGCGGCCAGGCCGATGACTATTCGGGTGGGCGCATCGAGCGGATCGATATCGAAACCGGCGCTGTCGAGGTGCTGTACAAGGATGGCGATTTCGGCTGCGCGCTGCGCGGGCCGAACGACATTGTGTTCGATGCAGATGGCGGCTTCTGGTTCACAGACCATGGCAAGAACCGTCCGCGCGAGCGCGACATTACCGGGATTTTTTACGCCAAGGCCGACGGCTCGCATCTGGAGGAAGTGATCTTCCCGAGCGAGAACCCCAATGGCGTTGGTCTCTCCCCCGACGGCAAGACGCTGTATGCAGCGGAGACCTACACGTGTCGGCTGATGGCGTTCAACGTGACAGGGCCGGGAAAGGTCGACCAGAAAGCCGGATTGGGCGGCGCAGGCATCCCGCTTTATCGGCCCGCTGGATATAAATTCTTCGATTCGCTGGGCGTGGAGGCCTGCGGCAACATCTGCGTCGCAACGATCGGCGAAAGCGGCATTTCGGTTATTTCGCCCGCCGGCGACTTGGTGGAGTTCGTGCCAACCCCAGATCCGTTCACGACCAATATCTGCTGGGGTGGGGCGGATATGAAGACCGCCTATATCACCCTGTCAGGGACCGGTCAGCTGATCGCCATACCCTGGGCGCGGGCGGGGCTGAAGCTGGCATATTAAAGGACGGCACCATGGCCCGAGCAACCCGCGCTTCACATAGCGAAACACATCTTGTCGCGCGGATCGGCTGGTTGCGGGCGTCGGTGCTGGGGGCGAATGACGGGATCGTCTCGACTGCCAGCCTGATCATCGGCGTGGCGGCGGCGGCGGCGAGCCCGTCGTCCATTCTGCTGACCGGGGTGGCCGCTTTGGTGGCGGGCGCGATGTCGATGGCGGCAGGCGAATATGTCTCGGTCAGTTCGCAGGCTGACACCGAAAAGGCCGATCGGGCGAAGGAAGCGCGTGAGCTGGTCGAGGATCCGGAGTCCGAGCTGGAGGAACTCACGCGCATCTACATGGCGCGCGGGCTGGACCGAAAGCTTGCGTCCGAAGTTGCCGGGCAATTCACCGCCAAAGACCCTTTAAAGGCGCATCTTCGCGACGAACTGGGGCTGAGCGCGCATCTGGAGGCCAGGCCGATTCAGGCAGCGCTTGCGTCGGCTGCAAGTTTTGTCGTCGGGGCGGCATTTCCTTTGCTGCTGGTGCTGGCGTTGCCGCAATCGCTGCTCGTGTGGGGCATCGCTTTAGGGTCGATATTGTTCCTCGCCGCGCTCGGCATCGTCGGCGCGCGGGCGGGTGGGGCGCCGGTGCTGCGTGCAACCGTTCGGGTGACATTCTGGGGTGCATTGGCGATGGCGATCACGGCAGGCGTCGGATTGATCTTCGGCGCGACCGCCTAGGCGTTGACCCGCGCTTGCTCACGGGACTAAGCGACAAGCGAGCCAACCCGAATCCCAAGCGGAGTGCCCCATGAAAAAGCTCTATCCCAATGCCGCCGCCGCGCTTGAAGGGGTGCTGTTCGACGGGATGACGATCTGCGCGGGCGGCTTTGGCCTGTGCGGTATTCCCGAACGGCTGATCGATGCGATCCGCGATGCGGGCACCAAGGATCTGACGATCGCCAGCAACAATGCCGGGATCGACGGCGAGGGGCTGGGCAAGCTGCTGCGTACGCGGCAGGTGAAGAAGATGATTTCCAGCTATGTCGGCGAGAACAAGGAGTTCGAGCGGCAATATCTGAGCGGTGAGCTGGAGGTGGAATTCTGCCCGCAGGGGACGCTGGCCGAGCGCTGCCGCGCGGGCGGGGCGGGCATTCCGGGCTTTTATACCAAGACCGGCGTTGGCACGCTGGTGGCCGAGGGCAAGCCGGTGATGGAATTCGACGGTGAGCCGTTCATCCTCGAACGCGGCATCCGTGCCGACCTGTCGATCATCAAGGGCTGGAAGGCGGATGAGGCGGGCAATCTGGTGTTCCGCAAGACCGCGCGCAATTTCAACCAGCCGATGGCGACTGCGGGCAAGGTCTGTGTCGCAGAGGTCGAGGAGATTGTACCCGTGGGGAGCCTCGACCCCGATCAGGTGCATCTGCCGGGCATCTATGTGAACCGGCTGATCCTGGGCGCACCCTATGACAAGAAGATCGAATTCGTCACGACGCGCGAGCGGGAGGTCGCATAATGCCCTGGACTCGTGACGACATGGCCGCGCGTGCGGCAAGGGAACTGCAGGACGGTTTCTATGTGAATCTGGGCATCGGCATCCCGACTCTGGTTGCAAACCACATCCCCGAAGGCATGGACGTTACGCTGCAAAGCGAAAACGGCATGCTGGGTATCGGCCCCTTTCCCTATCCGGACGAGGTCGATCCCGACCTCATCAACGCCGGCAAACAGACGATCAGCGAGCTGCCGTCGTCGGTCTATTTCAGCAGCGCGGACAGTTTCGCGATGATCCGCGGCGGGCATATCGACCTGACCGTGCTGGGTGCGATGGAAGTCAGCGAAGGGGGCGACATTGCCAACTGGATGATCCCCGGCAAGCTCATCAAGGGGATGGGCGGCGCGATGGATCTGGTCGCGGGCGTCAAGCGCATCGTCGTGGTGATGGAGCATACCTCCAAGAATGGCGATCCGAAGTTCATTCCGGCGTGCACCCTGCCGCTGACGGGCAAGAATGTGATCGACATGATCATCACTGACCTGGCCGTCTTTCACCGGCCCGACCACGCCAGCCCGTTCGAGTTGATCGAGCTGGCGCCCGGTGTGACGCCGGAGGACGTGAAGGCCAAGACGACGGCACATTATATCGGTTGAACGCATGCGGATATTGCTGACAGGGTCTTCGGGGTGGTTGGGGCGTTTTCTGGCGCCGCGACTAAGGATGGCGGGTCATCGGGTAACGGGGCTGGACGTTGCCCCGGGGGCCGATACCGATGTGATCGGCAGTGTCGCCGATCGCGCGCTGATCGACCGGGCGTTCGCGGCACACGGGATCGAGGCGGTCATTCATTCGGGCGCGCTGCACAAGCCTGATATCGCTCGCTACCCGACCCAGACATTCGTCGACGTGAACGTTACCGGCACGCTCAACCTGCTCGAAGCGGCGGCGGCGGCGGGGCATGATCGGTTTGTCTTTACTTCCACGACATCGCTGATGATTTCCGACGCGATCCGCCGGGCCGAGGGTGACCGGGCGGTGTGGATCGACGAAACGATGGCCCCGCTTGAGCCGCGCAACATCTATGGCGTGACGAAGCTGGCGGCGGAGCATCTGTGTCGGCTGTTTCATCAGGAGCGGGGACTGGCGTGCATGGTACTTCGGACCGGGCGGTTTTTTCCGGAAGATGACGATACCCATGCCGAACCCTTGGGCGAAAATCTGAAGGCGAATGAATTGCTCAACCGGCGGCTGACAGTGGAGGAC
Source organism: Sphingomonadales bacterium (assembly GCA_038323755.1). GTDB lineage: Bacteria > Pseudomonadota > Alphaproteobacteria > Sphingomonadales > Sphingomonadaceae > Sphingomonas. The sequence goes on along the minus strand of JBBQHG010000016.1, from coordinate 8,400 downwards.
GCGGCGGACGCGCATATCGCAGCATTGGACCGTGCACCGACGATTGGCTTCGGCACCTTCATTCTTTCGGCGCCCACACCCTTCGGGCGCGAAGAAGCGATGGTGTTGAAAAGCGATGCGCGTGCCGTGATTGCGCGCCATTTCCCGGATGCGGCCGCTTTATATGCTGCGCGCGGCTGGGTGCTGCCAACGTCGATCGACCGCGTGTACGACGCCGGGCTTGCCGAGCGGCTGCTGGGCTTTCGATGTCGCACCGATTTCAGCGCCGTATTGGCGGCGCTGCGCGATGGTGCACCGCTGCCATTCGCCCATGACCCCGGCTATGTGTCACCCAAGGAAACAGCGCGCGACCCGGCGCTTTGCTGAAATTGGGGCAGACTGTGTCAAGATGAGGCCCGATTTCAGCCCAGGGCGCTAACTGGCTGCTATCGCTATCGCTGCGACTTTTGTAAGGGTCAGCCAGGGCAGGGCGAAAATCCACTGGAATGGTTGCGCGCCGGCCCGATCCTGGCGGGGGGAAGATTTGTGAAACGAGCGTTGTTCCTGTTGATCGCTGGCACGGTGCTCAGCGGCGTGTGTGCCTATGCCGCCAGCGGCCAGACGCCATCTCCCATGAAGCTTTGGCGGCTCGATTGCGGCGCGGCGCAGGTCAACGATCTCAATACCTTCAACGACACGCGCGCCTTTACCGGGCAGAAGCGTCGCCTGACTTCCAGTTGCTACCTGATCAAGCACGGCACCACCTATATGCTGTGGGATACCGGGCTGCCGGCCGCGTTGAAGGGTGTGCCGACCAACGACAAGGACCCTATTTCGGCGACGCTGACCGTCACCATCGGCGAACAACTCGCCAAGATCGGCGTAAAGCCCGAAGATATCTCGATCATCGGTATCAGCCATTATCATTTCGATCATACCGGCCAGGCCGGTGCCTTTCCGCAGGCGAAACTGCTGATCGGCAAAGGCGATTATGATTCGCTTGCGGCAACGCCGCCACTCAATGGCGCCGATCCCACACCGCTCAAGCGCTGGTTTGGGGGTGGCGGCAGCGCCGAGGGCGTGGTTGGCGACAAGGACGTGTTTGGTGACGGAACCGTCACGATGATCGACTTGCCAGGGCATACGCCGGGGCACCATGCGCTATTGGTCAAACTGCCAAAGACCGGCACGGTTCTGCTGTCAGGCGATCAGTTTCATTTCCGTGAGAATCTTTGGGCGAACGGCGTGCCCGGCTTCAACTACAGCCGTAGCCTGACCCTTGCCTCGAGCGACCGGTTCAACAAGCTGGCAGCGAACACCAATGCGCTCGTCATCATCCAGCATGATGCACGTGATATCGGCAAGCTACCCGCTTTTCCCGCTGCGGCCGAATAAGCCGCTGGACGAGACCTGCCTGTCGCTGGCAGGGATACCGCATATTCGAACAGGATCGACCGGCCCATGGCGGCTGGTCGCATCCGACAGCGGGAGATGATTGATGCGGGCATTGCTTTCGACAGCGGTTGGCGGACCGGACAGCCTGACAATCCAGGACTTGCCCGATCCCGTGCCCGCCAAGGGCCAGGTGCTGGTGGCGGTGAAAGCGTGCTCGATCAATTACCCTGATGTGCTGATTATCGAGGATAAATATCAGTTCAAGCCGCAGCGCCCCTTTGCGCCCGGTGGTGAGATTGCCGGCGTGGTCGAAAGCGTGGGTGAGGGCGTCAGCGGCTGGGCCCCGGGCGACCGGGTGATTGCCACTGTGGGGCATGGCGGGCTGGTCGAAAAAATCCTGGTCGATGCCGTGCGGCTCTATCGCCTGCCGGAGGGGCGCAGCTTCGAGGAGGGATCGGCGCTGCTGCTGACCTATGCCACCACGATTCATGCGCTGCTCGATCGCGGCCATCTGGCCGAGGGGCAGACGTTGCTCGTTTTGGGTGCAGCGGGCGGTGTTGGCCTGGCGGCGGTTGAGCTGGGCAAAGCCTTCGGCGCGCGCGTGATTGCCGCTGTGTCGAGCGAGGAAAAGGCTGAGGCGTGTCGCAAGGCAGGCGCTGACGACACGATTATTTATGGTCGCGCGCCGTTCGACAAGGATCAGTCAAAGGCGCTGGCCGAGCAGTTTAAGGCGGCGCTCGGGCCGAACGGCGCCGATGTCATCTATGACCCCGTCGGCGGCGACTATGCCGAGCCTGCGCTGCGATCGATCGCCTGGGAAGGGCGGTACCTTGTCGTCGGCTTCCCGGCCGGCATTCCGCGATTGCCGCTCAATCTGACGCTGCTCAAGAGCTGCGACGTTTGCGGCGTGTTCTGGGGTGCCTTTGCGGCGCGCGACCCCAAGGCCAATCAGGACCATGTCGAGCGGTTGTTCCGATTGTGGAAAGAAGGCGCGATCAACCCGCTTGTCACCGATGTGTTTGCGTTTGAAGATGGCGGCAAGGCGATTGAGAAAATGGCTGCGCGGGGCGCAATCGGCAAGCTTGTGGTGCGTGTGGCCGAATAGCCAAGCGTTGCTTTAAGGGGGCGGCTTCCCTATCTGGCATGGCTCAGGGATTTGCACAGGAATTGAACCCACAATGACGACCTTCGATGATCGCGAGCAAGCATTCGAGGCCAAATTCGCGCGGGACGAAGACGTTCAGTTCCGCGTTATCGCGCGGCGGAACAAGCTGGTAGGCCATTGGGCGGCCGGCTTGATGAAGCTGACGGCGGAAGAGGCAGATGCCTATGCCAAGGCAGTCGTGCAGGCCGATTTCGAGGAAGTCGGCGACGAAGACGTGATCCGCAAGGTGATGGGCGACCTGATCGCTGCGGGTGTGGAGACCGACGAAGCGACCGTTCGCGGGATGCTGGCGGAAAAGGTGATCGAAGCGCGCCGCCAGTTGATGGAAGCGCCCTGATCATGGCGATGCCGGCGGCAGAGATTGAACAGTTGATCCGCAACGGTATTCCCGATGCGGTGGTTGAGATTACCGATCTTGCCGGTGACGGCGATCATTATGCCGCGCGGGTTGTCTCGGAAAGTTTCCGGGGTATGCCGCGCATCAAGCAACATCAGGCGGTTTATGCTGCACTTGGCGGGCGCATGGGGGGCGTCCTCCACGCACTGCAGCTGACCACCGCCGTCCCGGCATGAGCATGACCGGTTTTGGAAGGAACGACCGATGACTGACGACTCACAGGCGCGTATCGCCGAAATGGTTTCAAGCAATGACGTGTTGCTGTTCATGAAGGGCAGCCCATTGTTTCCGCAGTGCGGCTTTTCGAGCAAGGCCGTCGCGATCCTGAACCACCTCAATGTCGAATTCGGCAGCGTCGATGTGCTGCAGGACCAGGGCGTCCGCCAGGGCATCAAGGCGTTTTCCGACTGGCCGACGATTCCGCAGCTTTATGTGAAGGGCGAATTCATCGGCGGATCGGATATCATGATGGAAATGTTTGACAGCGGTGAGCTGACCCAGTTGTTTGCCGACAAAGGACTGGTAAGCGCTGGCTGAGCGGACCCAGGGGGCTTTTCCGATGCTGTTGACCAAGGGCGATCTGCCCATCGGCCCCGCTGGGCCAGAGCCGATGCTCTTGTGCGATTTGACGCAGAGCTATTCGCCCGCCGGCGGTGGCGGCGTGAGTACCTATCTGCGTGAAAAGCGCGACTATATTCTGGCCAATACGCCTCATAGCCTGTTGCAGATCGTACCCGGGCCAGAGGATAAGGTTGTCGTCAACGGACGGCATATCTGGGCCGAAGTGGGTGCCGATCCGGTCCGCGGCAGCCCCAATTACCGCTTCATCCTGCGGACCAAGATCGTGCGCGATCTGCTCGCGCAGCACCGGCCCGACGTTATCGAGTCGCTTTGCCCCTGGGTGCTGCCCTGGACGGCGATCCACCACCGCCGCGCCTTTCCGGATACCGCGCTGGTCGCGGCCTACAGCACCGATTTTCCCAACGCGCATGTCTATCGCGTCGCCAGCAGCCTGTTTGGCACGTTCCTGGGCAAGGGGTTTCGCTGGCTGTCCTATGGCTATGCCGAAATCACCTATCGCGAATTCGATTGGGTCTACACGCTGAGCGAAGACGTGTCGGCCGTGTTGGCGCAGCATAATGTGCCGCGCACCAGCGTGCTGCCGCTCGGCGTGGATATCGATACCTTTCATCCTTCCAAGCGCGATCCGCAGTTCCGCGACGAATTGGGTCTGGCGGGCGATGGGCCGTTGCTGATTTATGCCGGGCGGCTCGACAATGAAAAGCGCGCCCACCGGCTGGTAGAGATGTTCCGGGCGCTGCCCCCATCGCTTGGCGCTGCGATGGTGCTGATCGGGGACGGCAAGCTGCGCGAGCCTCTGATGGAGGAAAGTGCCGGACTGCCGATTTCCTTCATGGGATTTGTCCATGATCGCGAGGTTTTGGCCCGCGCACTTGCGTCTTCTGACATTTACGTATCGGGCATGGCAGACGAAACCTTCGGCATTTCAATCATTGAGGCGCAGGCGTCCGGGTTGCCCGTGATTGGCGTGGCGAGTGGCGCAATGCTCGATCGGGTGCCTGCCGGCCTGGGGTTGCTTGGGCCCGTTGACGATGGTGCTGCCATGGCGCGGCATGTGCAGACGATGTGGCGCGGCGACCACCGCGCAATCGGCCGGGCCGCGCGGGCGCATGTCGAGGAGCGATTCAGCTGGAACCGCACTTTTGACCAGCTGCTGACCGAGATTTACCCTAAGGCGCTGCAAACCGCCGTGCAGCGCCGCATTCGCGGTGGCCGACCGAAGTTGCCGATGGTGCCAGCGAAGGCTTCAGCGCTCTAGCTTGTCTGGTGGCGCGGGCGGGATGCCGGGGCGGGCGGATCGACGCGATACCGGAAAGAAGCTGTCGACCCGCCCTGCTGAAGCGCTACCGCTCGGCATGCAAATGATGATGCAGTTGCCGTGCCAGCATCGCAGATCCACGCAATAGTGCCGGTCACGGTGGTTAACGCCGCGCTGCCAGCAAACCCGACTGTAAGAGAATCCGACAGTGCCCCTGAACGGGTAAGCCCGGCCCCGTCCCGGGCTAGCCCACACCCGAAGCGTCGACCGCGACACCGGTATTGACTACGGCTGTAATCGGTGTGATTACAGCCGTAGTCGACAGGAGCAGAGAATGGCCGAACGAATCAGCGATGCCGAACATGCAGTGATGGAAGTGCTGTGGGATCGCGCGCCGCTATCGGCGCAGGATGTCGCCGAACGGATCACGCCGGATCGCGATTGGAGCGCGAACACCGTCAAGACGTTGCTCGGTCGATTGCTCGCCAAAAATGTGATCGCCCATGAGGAAGACGGGCGGCGTTACCTGTATCGCCCGCTCGTCGCGCGCGAAGATTATGTTGCGGGCGAATCCCGGCGGCTGATGGACCGCTTGTTCGGTGGGAAGCTGACGCCGCTGGTGGCGCATCTCGCCGAACGGGACCAGCTGACCGATCAGGATATCGCCGAGATCGAGGCTTTGCTGAAGGGGCTCAAATCATGATCGCCTGGGGGATGGAAACGCTGATGGCGACCACGCTGCTGATGCTGGCGGTGTTGCTGCTGCGCAATCCGGTGCGTCGCGCCTTTGGGCCGGCGGTTGCCTATGCATTATGGGCGCTGCCGGTGCTTCGGCTGGGGCTGCCCCCGCTGCCCGGCGACTGGCGATTGAGCGGGCTGCTGACGCCGCTGATCGAAAAGACGATGGCGAAGGGGATGACGGTCGGGGTGCTCAACCCTGATCGGCTGCCCGCCTCGGTGACAGACCATGCCATTGCCACGATCGATCTGAACATGGCCGCTGCGCCAGTCCGAATGGTGATCGTGCCGCCGGTTGCGACAGCCGATGGACCGAGCGTCTTGCTCTTGGTGCTGATCGCCTGGGCGATCGGCGCGGTGATCTTCCTTGGTTATCACCTCATCACCTATCACCGCTTTTGTCGCCGTCTCGACAGTCACACCCGCCGCCGACACCGGATGGCTGGTCACCGCATTGAGGTGATCGAAACCGATGCAACCGGCGGGCCGCTGGCTTTTGGTATCTGGCGCAAGGTCGTGGCGTTTCCGAGCGATTTTGCCGAACGCTATGACGAGGATGAGCGTGATCTCGCGCTTGCGCATGAGCTGACGCACCACGCGCGCGGTGATCTGATCGCAAACTGGGTGGCGCTGGTTGTGCTCGCCCTCCACTGGTTCAACCCGATTGCCTGGCGGGCGTTTCGCGCCTTCCGCGCGGATCAGGAAATGGCGTGCGATGCGCTGGTGCTGGCCGGTCGCGATGCAGCCTTTGCCCATGCCTATGGCCGGGCCATCGTAAAATCGGCGCATGGCGGCGCAGTTTCGGCCGCGTGCCATCTACACACAATCAACGAATTGAAAGGGAGACTGAGGATGTTGTCGATAGGAAAAAAATCACGTGCGCGCATCGTCGCTGGATCGGCGGGTGTGCTGGTGCTGACGGTGACAGCGCTGGGGCTGACCGCATCGGGAACCCAGGCAGCTGAGCGCATGCGGGCAAAGGTTCGGGATAATATTGGCCTCGACTTGCCCGTGCTCGTGCCTGCTGCCCCATTGGCACCAGCTGCACCGCAGGTAGCCAGTGCAGCGGGCCCGGTACCAGTGGCGGTGCCAATGTCGGCCGCCAATGCGGCACCAGTGGCCGCTCCCGCGCCGCCTGCGCCGCCCGCCCCGCCTGCTGCAGCCGCCCCCGGTACACGCGTCGATCGGCAGGTCATTATCGTCAAGGGCGATGGCGGCAAGGTTGAACGGCGGGTCAAGGTCATCTTCCGGGACAAGGATGGCAAGATCACGACGCGAGACACGAATGATACTGCCGACCTGGCGGAGATCGCGGACATCCACAACATCACCGTTGATGTCCCCGAGGTGATCGACGGCAAGTGCAGCGATGCCAAGGGCGACGACAAGTCTATGGTTCGCCATGATAGCGTGAATGGCAAACACCGCATCATCATCTGTCGCAACCGCATCGAAAAGGTCACGCGCGAAGCGACGGCGATGGCAGCCAACAGCGCCGACATCGAGCGCAATGCCTATCGCTCTGCGCTTGAAGGTCTGCGCGGTGCGCGTGCCAACATGACGGCCAAGGGCGGTGCCAATGCCGAGGCGCTCAAGGCGATCGATGAGGCGATTGCCGAAGTGGAAAGCGATCTCGCCAAGGTCAATTGACCGGCTGGGGAGGGGACCCGGCAGGCAACCCCTGTCCTGCCGGGTTTTTTCGCATGGGTGGCCGCGCTCATGCTTTTGCCACTCGATCATCGGCGACGCCCTTGCCTTCGCCTGCGCGAACCGGCATTTCGATTGAATGGATGGCTTACCGACAGGCGACTGCATCGCGATAGGGCCGCTCGTATCCCGGGTGCTGGCGCCCAATCCGTCGCCCTTCACCTTTACCGGCACGCAAACGCACCTGGTGGGCGACACCGACCTGGCGGTGATCGATCCCGGCCCGGCAGACGCGCTGCATATCGATGCGATCATCCGGGCGATCGCGGGGCGCCCGGTGCGTGCCATCGTCATTACCCATACCCATAATGACCACAGCCCCGGCAGCCGACCGCTCAAGGCTGCTACGGGCGCGCCGATCATGGGCTGTGCGCCACTTGTGCTCGACACGCTGGGCCCGCGCGGCGATGCCGCCTTCGACAGGGATTATGCCCCGGACCGGATCATGGCGGATGGCGACTCAGTCAGTGGAGAGGGCTGGACGCTGACGGCGGTCGCGACGCCGGGGCACACATCCAACCATTTGTGTTTTGCGCTGCCGGAAGCGGGGGCGCTGTTCACAGGTGATCATGTGATGGGCTGGTCGACGACGGTTGTCTCGCCACCCGATGGCGACATGACCGACTATATGGCCAGCCTGCAAAAACTGCAGGCGCGCGACGACCGCCGCTATTATCCAGCGCACGGCGAGCCGATCGACAACCCGGCGCAAAAGGTGCGCGGCTTTCTGGGCCACCGCCGTCAGCGCGAAGCGCAGATATTGCGATTGCTCGAAGAAGGCATCGGCACGGTCCCAGAGCTGGTCGAGCGCATGTATGTTGGCGTGGATCGGCGCTTGTTTGGGGCGGCGGGCGGATCGGTACTCGCACATCTGATCGATCTCGAAGGTCGCGCGTTGGTACGCATCGAGAATGATCATTGGTGGAAGATCTGATGCGCTGTTTCCTGCAATTTCTGGCCGCTATCGGCATTCTCGTCGCGCTGGCGGTGGGTGGGCTGTGGGGGCTCAACCGCTATGTCCAGCACAAGCTTGATCCCGATGCGGTGACGATCGCCAATGCCAGCCTGCAGGGCCTGCGCGAGCAGAATCGCCTGTCGGCCTTTGCCGCGCGGTTCGTGGCGGTTGTGACGACCAAACAGACGCAATTGGGGCTGAGTACGCAGAAGACGCTGATCATG
>JBBQHG010000015.1:0-21447 GCA_038323755.1 Sphingomonadales bacterium | reverse complement strand
CCTCAGCGTCAATGTGAAGATGTACTTCACCGCCGCCACGATGGTCATCGCGGTCCCGACCGGCATCAAGATCTTCTCGTGGATCGCGACGATGTGGGGCGGTTCGCTCAGCTTCAAGACGCCGATGCTCTGGTCGATCGGGTTCATCTTCATGTTCACCGTCGGCGGCGTTACCGGCGTCGTGCTCGCCAATGGCGGCATCGACGATTACATGCAGGACACCTATTACGTCGTCGCGCACTTCCACTATGTGCTGTCGCTGGGTGCGGTGTTCAGCCTGTTCGCCGGTTTCTATTACTGGCTGCCGAAAATGTCGGGCCGGATGTATAACGAGCTGCTCGGCCAGATCCATTTCTGGGTGTTCTTCGTCGGCGTGAACCTGCTGTTCTTCCCAATGCATTTCCTGGGTCTGCAGGGCATGCCGCGGCGTATCCCGGATTATTCGCCTGCTTTCTCGACCTATAATTACTGGGCGACGGTCGGCTATATGATCATGGCGTCGAGCATGATCGTGTTCTTCATCAACCTGTTCTGGACGTTGGCCGCCGGCAAGAAGGCGGGCGACAACCCCTGGGGTGAAGGCGCGACGACGCTGGAATGGACGCTGTCCAGTCCGCCGCCGTTCCACCAGTTCGAAACGCTGCCGATCATCGACGACAGCCACGGTCATTGATCGACTGACTCTCCCACCCTCTCCCGCCCAGGCGGGGGAGGGTCGGCAGAGCGCCTTTCTCTCTTCCGGTGCGCCGGGGAAGAAAAAGCCGCTTTACCGATTTTGACCGGACCGCTGCTGCGGACCAGTCGCTCCCAGCCTCTCCCGCACCACGCGGCAGGGCGCTCTTGAAGCAGATGAGATGACGACGACCACGCTTCCCACGTACCTCCCGTCCGATTGGCGGGATTTTTTCGCGCTGACCAAGCCGCGGGTGATGCGTTCGGTCGTCTTCACGGGTTTGTGCGGGCTGCTCGTCGCCCCCGTGTCGCTGCCGCCCGTCATCGCCTTCACCGCCATCCTTGCCATTGCGCTGGCGGCAGGCGCGGCGGGTACGCTCAATCAATGGTATGAAAGCGATATCGATGCGCTGATGAAGCGCACCGCCAAGCGCCCGCTCGCCGCAGGCCGGATGGACCGCGACAGCGCACTCCAGTTCGGCGTTGGCGTCGGCGTGTTCAGCGTGCTGCTGATGGGGCTGTTCGTCAACCTCATCGCCGCTGCCTTCCTGGCGATCTCGATCCTGTTCTATGTCGTCGTCTATACGATCGGGCTGAAGCGCTACACCCCGCAAAACATCGTCATCGGCGGTGCCGCCGGCGCCTTCCCGCCGCTTATCGGCTGGGTTGCCGCGACCGGCAGCCTCTCGCTGCTGCCGATCCTCATGTTCTCGCTCATCTTCCTGTGGACGCCGCCGCACAGCTGGGCGCTCGCGCTGCTGATCCGCGACGATTATGCCAAGGGCGGCGTGCCGATGATGCCGGTGGTGGCAGGCGCGCGCACCACGCGCTGGCAGATGCTGTTCTACGCCATCGCCATGGCCGTTGTCGCCGTCGCGCCCTGGCCGCTTGGCCTCACCAGCGCGCTGTATGGCAGCATCGCCACAATCGGTTCTGCCGTGTTCGTCGGCCTCGCCGCCTGGGTCGTGGTCAAGGCCGCACCAACGCGGGCGCAGATGAAGCCCGAGCGTTACCTGTTCGTCTATTCGATCGGTTATATCCTGGCGATGTTCGCCGCCCTCGTGCTCGATAAGTGGGTCGCATGACGCCTGAAGACGAAAAATTGATCCGCGCCCGGCAAAAGTCGCGCTCGGTGGCGATGGCGCTCATCCTCGGCGCACTCGTCGTCCTGTTCTTCCTGGTGACGATCGCCAAGATTCAGGCGGGGCATCAGTGAATCGCAATCTGCGAACGGGTCTGCTGGCCGCGATCGGCGTCTGCTGCATGGGCGGTCTCGGCTTTGCCAGCGTCCCGCTCTACCGCATTTTTTGCCAGGCGACGGGGCTGAACGGCACGACGCAGCGCGCGCTCGACGCACCCGGCGCCGTCAGCCAGACGGTGCGGGTCGATTTCGATACCAATACCAGCCCCAAGCTGCCCTGGACCTTCAAGCCCGAACAGCCCGCCGTCACCGTGACGATCGGCGCGCGGCAAATGGCGTTCTTTACCGCCACCAATGATTCGGATCACGCGATCACCGGCACCGCGACCTTCAACGTGGCGCCTGCCCAGTCGGGCAAATATTTCAGCAAGATCCAGTGCTTCTGCTTCACCCAGCAAACGCTGAAACCGCATGAAACGGTGCGCATGCCGGTCATCTTCTTCGTCGATCCAAAGATCCTCAAGGATCCCGACGCAGCCGATGTCGACACGATCACCTTGAGCTACACTTTTTACCCGGTGGATTCCGCGAAAGCCTCAGGCTAGAGCGCACTCCAACAGCTGCTAACAGGAAATGACGATGGCCGGCGCCAAGAACCACGAATATCACATCCTCCCCCCCAGCATCTGGCCGCTGATGGGCGCTTTCTCGGCGCTCGCGCTGGCTGCTGGCGGCATCATGTGGATGCACAAGGCACCCGCCGGTGGCGCGGTGTTCTATGCCGGGCTGGCTGGCGTGCTGGCGACGATGTTCTTGTGGTGGCGTGATGTGGTGAAGGAAGCGCATGCCGGCGATCACACGCCCGTCGTGCAGCTTCACCTGCGCTACGGCATGATTTTGTTCATCGCGTCCGAAGTCATGTTCTTCGTTGGCTGGTTCTGGGCATTTTTCGATTTCTCGCTGTTCCCCGCCCCGGTCGAGGTGATGGCCGGTGAAGTCAGCCGCGTTGCCGAAACCGTCAAGAATGTTGCCGGCCAGTGGCCGCCCAAGGGGATTGAGGTCATCAGCCCCTGGGGTTTCCCGCTCGTCAACACCGTCATCCTGCTGCTTTCGGGCACCACCGTTACCTGGGCGCATCATGCGCTGATCCACGGCGACCGCGACGGCCTGAAAAAAGGCCTGTGGGTCACGATCGCGCTTGGCGCATTGTTCAGCGCGATCCAGGGCTATGAATATTCCGAAGCGCCGTTTCACTTCGCCGGGCTGAATTTCGGCGCTTCCTTCTTCATGGCGACGGGTTTCCACGGCTTCCACGTGCTGATCGGCACCATCTTCCTGTTGATCTGCCAGATCCGCGTCTATCAGGGCCACTTCACCCCGCGCCAGCATTTCGGCTTCGAAGCGGCTGCCTGGTACTGGCATTTCGTCGATGTCGTCTGGCTGTTCCTGTTCGTGTCGATCTATGTCTGGGGCGGCGCCGGCGCACCCGTTCACGGCGGTTGATGTCATGACGGGCAATGGCCCTGCGCCTGCGCCCGTCCCCGCCAGCGCGCCGGAACCCTTGCAGGTGGCGCTCAAGGGCCTGTGCCCCCGCTGCGGGGCCAGGACGCTGTACGTTGGCTGGACCAAATTCGCTGATCGCTGCACCAATTGCGGGCTCGATCTGACGGCGTTCAATGTCGGGGACGGCCCCGCCGCCTTCCTCACCCTCATCATCGGCGCGATCGTGATGATCGGCGCGGTGACGCTCACCCTCACCCTCGCGCCGCCCATCTGGGTGCATCTGTTGCTGTGGACGCCGCTCACCGCCATCGGCGTGGTTGGCGCGCTCCGCCTGTCGAAAGCGGCGATGCTGAGCCTGGAATATCGCAACAAGGCGCGCGAAGGCCAGATCAGAAAGCCCGACGCATGAAGCGCGTGCCCATCCTCGCGACTAGCATCGTCGCGCTCGCGGTTGCGCTGATGATCGCGCTCGGCTGCTGGCAGCTGTTTGATCGTCTGCCCAAGAAGGAGGCCTTCCTCGCCCAACTTGCGGCCAACCCATCGCGCCCGCCCGTCGCCTTTCCCAGCATCCCGACCGACAAGTCTTTGCTCTACCGCCGCACCAGCGCCTTTTGTCTCGAGCCGACCAGCTGGCAGACCGAAGGCGCCGGCCGCTTCGGCTGGCGCTTCATCGCCCGGTGCCGCACCGGTGCCGAAGGTCCAGGCTTTGCGGCAGAAATGGGCATTTCGCGTGATCCCAATTACAAGCCTTTATGGAAGGGCGGCGAGGTCAGCGGCACCATCGCGCTTGCCCCCGTCCACCGCAGCCTGATCGGCAATTTGTTCGACAAGACACCCGATACGCTGATGATCGTCGCGGATACGCCGCCCCCCGGCCTCACCCGCGCGCCGCGCCCGGCGCTCGATTCGATCCCCAACAATCACCTTGCCTACGGCGTCCAATGGTTCCTGTTCGCTGGCATCGCGGTTGCCATCTACGTCATCGCGCTCCGCCGCCGGATGCGCCCCGCCTAAGGCACCTCCTTGTGCAGCGCGGCATCGACCGTTACCGCAACGCCGATGCGCTATCTCAGCACCCGGGGCACTGCCCCTATCCTCGATTTCCAGCAGGTCACGCTGGCCGGCCTCGCCAGCGATGGCGGGCTGTATCTGCCTGAAAGCTGGCCGCAGCTCTCCGCAGAGACGATCAGCAACCTGCGCGGCCTGTCATATGTCGACACCGCCGTCGCGGTGATGCTGCCATTCATCGGCGATACGATGACGGCGACGGAACTCCGCGCGCTCTGCGTCCAGGCTTATGGCCGTTTCGCCCACCCCGCCGTCACCCCGCTCGTCCAGCTTGATGAGCGCCAATGGCTGCTCGAGCTTTTCCACGGCCCCACGCTTGCCTTCAAGGATGTCGCGCTCCAGCTGCTCGGCTTACTGTTCGAACGGTTCCTCTCGGGCACCGACAAGCAGCTGACCGTCATTGGCGCGACGTCGGGCGATACCGGCTCGGCCGCAATCGATGCGCTGGCAGGGCGTGAGGGCGTCGACGTCTTCATGCTCCACCCCAAGGGCCGCGTGTCAGACGTGCAGCGCCGCCAGATGACGACGGTGCTCGCGCCCAACATCTATAACATCGCGGTCGATGGCAGCTTTGACGATGCCCAGGCGCTGGTGAAGGCGATGTTCAACGATTCAGGCTTCTCCAGCCGCTTCGCGCTCTCTGCCGTCAATTCGATTAACTGGGCGCGGCTGATGGCGCAGGTCGTCTATTATTTCTACGCCGCCGTTCGGCTCGGCGCACCCGGGCGCCCCGTCGCCTTTTCGGTGCCGACCGGCAATTTCGGCGATGTCTTTGCCGGCTATGTCGCAGCGAAGATGGGGCTCCCCATCGCCAAACTCATCGTCGCCACCAACGTCAACGACATCCTCCACCGGGCGCTTAGCTCGGGCGATTATGCGCAAGGCACCGTCGTTCCCACGCCGACGCCCTCGATGGACATCCAGGTCTCGAGCAATTTCGAACGCTTGCTGTTTGATCTCGGCGGCCGCGACGGCCCGGCGCTCGCCACCCAGATGCGCGGGTTCGAAGCGAGCAGGGCGATGCGGCTCACCAATCGCCAGATCGAGGGCGCCGGCCCGCTCTTTACCAGCGACCGCATCGACCTCGACGATATGGCCCTCGCCATGCGCTGGGCGCATGCAGAAGCCGGCCAGACGATCGATCCGCACACCGCCATCGGCCTGTCCGCCGCGCGCCGGATCGATATCGGCGACACGCCCGTCGTCACCCTCGCCACCGCCCACCCTGCCAAGTTCCGCGATGCGGTCGAACGAGCCACTGGCTCGCGCCCGCCGTTGCCACCGCGCATCGGCGATCTGTTCGAACGCGAAGAACGCTTCGACGGCCTGCCCGCGACCTTTGGCGCGGTGACCGATTATATCGCCGCGCGGGCGAAAACGCGGTGAGCCTGCTCACCCTGATCGGCGAACCCTGGGCCGATTACGGCCTGGTGGATAGCGGCCATGGTCGCAAGCTTGAGCGCTATGGCCGCTTCCGCTTCATCCGGCCCGAGCCGCAAGCGATGTGGGCCCCCGCGTCGGACAGTTGGGAGGCCGACGGCGATTTCATCGGCGCCTCGGACGAAGAGGGCGGCGGTCGCTGGCATTTGTCGAAGGATGTACCCCGCGGCGGCTGGCATGTCCGCTGGGAGGACCTGTTGTTCCTCGCGCAAAACACCCCCTTTCGCCACCTCGCCTTTTTCCCCGATATGGCCCCGCAATGGAGCTGGATGCGCGACCGCGTCGCCGAGGGGGACGAGGTGATGAACCTGTTCGGCTATACCGGTGTCGGCACGCTTGCGCTCGCCGCCAAGGGCGCGCGGATGACGCATGTCGATGCCTCCAAGAAATCGGTCGAGGCGGGCAAAGCCAACGCCTTTCTCTCCGACATGGCCGATCGCCCGATCCGCTGGATGGTCGATGATGCCGCCAAATTCGCCGCGCGCGAGGTGCGGCGCGGCAAGCGCTATGACGGTATCTTCCTCGATCCCCCCAAATTCGGGCGCGGGCCGACAGGCGAAATCTGGCGACTCGAGGAAAACCTCCCCGCCCTCATCGAAGACTGCCGCCGCCTGCTCGATGCCGACAGCAAATTCCTCGTGCTGACGGTCTATGCCGTACGTATGTCGGCCCTGGCCATCGGCGAGCTGCTCAAACAGGCGATGGCCGATCTCGGCGGCACCGTGGAGGTCGGCGAAATGGCGGTGCGCGAAGAAGCGCGCGGCCTCCTCCTCCCCACCGCCATCTTCGCGCGCTGGTCGCGGTAGGAAGAAGTTGGTTCGCGGAAAGGGCGCGGAGCCGCGAAGGGGCCAGCTTCATTGGTTGATCTTGAGGTGCGACATGGCGGTGTCGTTATGATGATTGACGATTCGCTTCAGCCCCTCGCGAAAAGTCGCCCCGCCAAAATTCATCAAAAGACCAACCGTTAGGTTGGTAAATCGCAAATAGGTCAGCACCTGCTTTGCATGCACTGGCGCGAGCCGCTCGATCGACTTGCGCTCGATCAGCAGCTTACCCTCAACGATCAGGTCTGCACGAAAGCCGCCGTCAATCAGCATATCCTCATAACGGATCGGGATCACCTTCTGGCGCTCGACCGATAGCCCTCGTCGCTCCAACACGCGCGCCAGCACCGCTTCATAAGCCGATTCGAGCAAACCCGGCCCAATGCTTTGATGAACCTTCAGCCCACTATCAACAGCAATGGCGGCCACCACCTCGACGTCCATAGACGCCTCTTCGCGCCTTCGCGCTCTTCGCGTGAACCAACCCCTTCTACCCTTAATCCCGCCCCACCCGGATAGCCCCCGCCGCGACAAACGGTGCCCCCGCCACCAGCAACAACGTCACTGCCGCCAGTAATTTCAGCGCACCCTGCCCGCCCTCGATCGATCCCGCGCCGAAGATCAGCAGCGGCACCGCCAGCGGCAGCATCACCAGCCCCGCCACCGCGCTCGCCCCGCGCAAGCCCGCCACCAGCGCCGATGTCGCCACCGCCAGCCCGGCCAGCCCCGGCGTGCCGATCAGCAGCCCCAGCTCGATTTTTCCAAGCGTGCGCGCATCCAGCCCCAGCAGCCCTGCCGCAATCACTGCCGCCAGCATCAGCGGCGGGCCAAAGCTCAGCCAGTGCGCCGCAATTTTCGCGACCGAAACCGCCGCCATGCTCCCCCCGCGCACCGCAATCTGGTCAAGCACCCCCGCATCGGCATCGGGCGCCACCAGCCGCTCGACCGGCAGCAGTGCCGCCAGCAACGCCGCCGCCCAGATCACCCCGCCCCCGATCCGCGCGAGCAGCGCCCGGTCCGGCCCCACGCCGAACGGAAACAGGATGCAGGCGAGCAGGAAGAACGCGACCGGAAACACCGCGCCCCCGCCCGTCCACGCCCGCCGCACATCGCGGATGATGAGGTCGACAATCATCTTAAGCCCAACCGTGCGTGTCGCGCGCAGTCGAGCCACCCCGCGCAGCGCCTGCGGCCCGCCGCTCGGCTGCGCTCGGGGCGAACGGGCTGTATAGGCTTCATGCGTCCACCCCCGTCAGCGCGATTGTCGTTGCACCCGGCAAATCAATCGGCTGGTGCGTCGCGATCAGCACCGCCCCGCCGCGCGCCCGGTGCGCGGCAATGATCCCGCCGAGCCGCTCCACCGCCGCGACATCCAGCCCGCTCGCCGGCTCGTCGAGCAGCCATACCGGCGCCCCGCCCGCAATCAGCGGTGCGAGTGCTGCGCGCCGCCGCTGCCCGGTCGAGAGCAGCCGCACCGGCACCGCGGCGATATGCGCCAGCCCGATTTCCGCCAGCGCCGCCATCACCGCACCCCGGTCTGCCCCGTCAATCCGCGCCCAGAACAGCAGTGCGTCAGCCAGCGTCCGCTCGGGATCAAGGCCATGCGCCTCGGCCAGATAGGCCCGTGCCACCTCCCCCGACACAGTCCCTGCAGACGGCGTCAGCAACCCCGCCGCAATCCGGATCAGGCTCGATTTACCGATTCCATTGGGCCCGCTCACAATGAGCGCATCGCCGCCATCGAGCGCGAACGACACCTTCTCGAACAACAGTCGTCCGCCGCGCGTACAAGCCACGCCCTCGAACGCCAGCCCGCTCAAGCACCCGCCTCCAGCGCATGCATATCGTCATCGGATAGCCCGAAATGATGCCCCACCTCATGCACCACCACATGGCGGATCAGCGCAGTCAGATCGACACCTGTGTCGCACCATTCATCCAGAATCGGCCGCCGATACAAATGGATCCTGTCCGGCAGCGCGCCTGTCTGCATGCTGCTTTTCTCGCCCATCGGCTGGCCGTGATACAGCCCCGTCAGCGCGAAGGGGTCATCGATCTCCAGCTCTTTCAGCGTCGCTTCGTCGGCAAATTCCTCCACCGTCAGCACGATGTCTGCCAAATGCGCCGCAAAGGGGGCGGGCAGCCGCGCGAGCACAGCCCGCGCCAGTCGTTCGATATCATCCGCACTCGGCGCTTGCCCCATCATCCTGCCGGACATAGGCCAGCGCACAAAGCCACGGCAAGGAAAGGATCATCATGATCGAACCACTGAGCGAAGCCGAACGCGCCGAAGCGCTGGACGGCCTGCCCGACTGGGATTTTGACGAAGCACGCGACGCCATCACCCGCAGCTTTGCCTTTGCCGATTTCGTCGAGGCGTTCGGCTTCATGGCGCGCGTCGCGCTGCTCGCCGAAAAGGCGGATCACCACCCCGAATGGTCCAATGTCTGGAACCGCGTCGAGATCTTGCTCACCACCCATGACGCCGGCGGCCTCAGCCACCGCGACATCGAGCTCGCCGAGGCTATCGATACGCTCGTCGATTAGCTTTCCGACGATGCCACGCCGCCGCGCCGCATCTGCTTGCGCAGGCGGCCGGGCATCCAGCGCGCGGCAAAGGCCAGGCGGAACGCGGTCTTGCCGACATAGGTATGGACCTTGTCGCCGTGCACCGCTGCCCAGGCGGCCGCCGCCACATCGCTTGCGGGCGTCAGTTCCAGCCCGGCGCCCGTCACTGCCTCGCGGATCGATCGGTTGGTGCCGCCCGCCACGCCGTCGAGCAAGGGCGTCTCGATGAATCCTGGCACCAGGTCGCGTACCTTGATGCCATCGGCTGCCCATTCGCCGTCCAGCGCCTCGGTCAGCGCGCGCACCGCAAATTTGGTCGCCGAATAGGTCGCCAGCCCGGCGGACCCATAGATCGCCGAGGCAGAGGCCGTGTTGAGCAGGCACGAGCCCGGCGTCCGCGCCAGATAGGCATGGCCGATCCGCGCCCCGTTCAGCACCCCGGTAAAGTTGATCGCGACCGTCCGGTCGATCTCGTCGAAGGTCGCCTGCGCAAAGGGGCCACCCGTGCCGATCCCGGCATTGTTGAACAGCACGTCGAGCCGACCGCCAGCATCCTCGGTAAAATCATCGAGGCTGGCGATCCACGCATCGCGGTCGCGCACGTCCATCTTGTACTGATGCGCCATGCCCTGCGGCAGCATCGCTGCGGTCTCCGCTATGCCGGCCTCGTTGACATCGGCCAGCCCAACCCGCCAGCCGCGCGCTGCAAAATACACCGCCACTGCGCGGCCAATGCCAGAACCACCGCCCGTGATGAAAATCGCCTTGGTCATGCGTCCCATTCCTACTCTCAGGCGTCCCCGTTTGCTCAGCCGCGTTTGACGCCGCGCGCTTCATCCCGCATCACCGCAGCCGATGCCACAAGAATCGCGCACCCTTGGCCCATCGGTCGCTTTTAAAGGCGTCTCCAAACATTATCCCGGTGGCGCGACCGCGGTAAACGACGTCTCGGTTGAGATTGCAGCGGGCAGCTTCGTCGCGCTCGTCGGCAGCTCCGGATCGGGCAAGTCGACCTTGCTCAAGATGATCAACCGCCTGGTTGAGCCAACCAAGGGCCGCGTCACCGTTGGCGGCGCGGCAGTAGGGGATGACGATGCACATCTGCTGCGGCGGCGGATCGGCTATATCTTCCAGAATGTCGGCCTGTTCCCGCATCTGACGGTTGCCGAAAATATCGCCATCGGGCTGCGGCTCGCTGGCCAAAAGGACAATGCCGCCCGCGTCGCCGAGCTGCTCGATCTGGTCGATCTCCCGCGGGATTTCGGCGCGCGGATGCCCGATGCGCTCTCGGGCGGGCAGCGCCAGCGCGTCGGCGTCGCCCGCGCGCTCGCCACCGAACCGCGGCTGCTGATCATGGACGAGCCCTTTGGCGCGCTCGATCCGGTCACGCGCGATCAGCTGGGCGAGGCGATCCGGCGGCTGCATGATCGGCTTGCGCTCACCACCATCATGGTCACGCACGACATGGCCGAAGCATTGCTCCTCGCAGACCGGGTGCTGGTGATGGACAGCGGCAAAATCGTCGCCGATTGCACCCCCCGGGCGCTGATCGCCGGCGACGGCGGGCCCGAAGCCGATGCGCTCGTTGCCGTCCCGCGCGAGCAGGCCCGCCGCCTCCGCGCGCTGGAGGAAGGGGCATGAGCAGCCCTTTCTTTGACGCGCTCGCCCGCGTGCCAGATCTGCTCGCCGCGCATGTCCTGCTCGCCGCCTCGTCGCTCGTGCTGGGACTGGTGATCAGCCTGCCGCTCGCCATCTGGTCGGCGCGTCGCCCGCTCGTCGCGCGCACAGCGCTTGGCTTTGCCAGCCTCGTCCAGACGATCCCGAGTCTGGCGTTGCTCGCGCTGTTCTACCCACTGCTGCTGTCGCTCTCGGCGATGGTCGGCGGCGGCATCCCTGCGCTCGGCTTCCTGCCCTCGCTGCTCGCGCTCACGCTCTACGCGCTGCTGCCCATCCTCAGAAACGGCGTCACTGGCCTTACCAGCATCGATCCCGCCGTCATCGAGGCGGCAGACGGTGTCGGCATGACGGGGTGGCAAAAGCTGCTGCTGGTCGAGGCGCCCCTGGTCTCGCCCGTTTTGATGGCGGGCATCCGCACCGCCGCTGTCTGGACGATTGGCGCGGCGACGCTCTCCACCACCGTCGGCCAACCCAGTCTGGGCGACATGATCTTCGCTGGCCTACAGACGCAGAACTGGGCGCTTGTCCTCGCCGGCTGCCTCACCGCTGCCGCGCTCGCGCTGATTGTCGATGCGCTGCTCGGCGTGGTCGAACACGCCATCGCCCACCGCAAGCGCATCCGCGCCTTTGTCGCGCTCGGCGTGCTCGGCGCGGGCATCCTCGCCGCCCTCGCGCCGCTGATGCCCTCGAGCCAGCAGACCGTCGTGGTCGGCGCCAAGGGCTTTTCGGAGCAATATATCCTCGCCCGCCTCATCGGTCACCGGCTTGAACGCGCGGGCTATCATGTTTCCTACCGCGAAGGGCTCGGCTCGGCGGTCGTGTTCGGTGCGCTGGCGGGCGGCGATATCGATGTCTATGTCGATTATTCGGGCACGATCTGGACCAACGAGATGAAGCGGCAGGACGTGCCGCCACGCGCCGATATCGTAAAGGGCATCGGCGCCTGGGCCAGCAAGACCCACGGCATCCGCCTGCTTGGGCCACTCGGCTTCGAGAACGCCTATGCCTTTGCCATGCGCGGCGATCAGGCCAGGCAGCTTGGCATCACCTCGCTCAGCGACCTCGTCGCCCAAGCCCCCGCGCTCAACTTCGGCTCCGACCTTGAATTTCTCGAACGCCCCGAATGGGCAGCGGTCAAGCGCGCCTATCCGCTCCAGTTCAAATCGGCGCAGGCCTATAATCCCACCTTCATGTACCGCGCGGTAGACAGCGGCCGGGCAGACGTGATCTCCGCCTTCTCGTCGGACGGACGCATCGCCGCTCAGCATCTGGCGGTGCTCAGCGATCCCAAGGGCGCGATCCCGGGCTATGACGCCATTCTGCTGGTCGCCCCCGCGCATGCAAGGGATGATCGCTTCATCAACGCCGTCCAGCCGATCGTCGGGCACATCCCGGTCGAGCTGATGCGCGAGGCCAATTACATGGTCGACCGCGACTCCAACAAGGTCAGCCCGGAACAGGCCGCAACCTGGCTCGAAGCGCGAATGGCGCACTAGGCACTGCGATAGCCCCGCTATAACCATCTGCAACAAGCGCTATTTTGACAGGACCGGTGCCGACGGGAACACTGCCCCCGCATCTTCCAAAGGGCACCGCATGACCCGACTTGCCGACGACGCAAGCGCACCGGCGATCTCGCTGGGTGCGTTGTTCCTCAAATTTCTCCGCTTCGGCGCGCTCGCCTTTGGCGGGCCGGTCGCGCAGATCGCGATGGTGCGTCAGGCGCTGGTGGAAGAGGAGCACTGGGTGTCACCAGCCCGCTTCAACCGGCTGCTGGCGGTGATGCAGATCTTGCCCGGGCCCGAAGCGCATGAGCTGTGCGTGCATCTGGGCATCGTCGCGCGTGGCCGCATGGGCGGGTTGCTGGCCGGGCTGGGATTCATGCTCCCCGGGCTTGTCCTCATGCTCGGTTGCGCCTTTGCCTATGTCTCGCTCATCGCCGGGCGGCCGGGGCTGGCGGGGGTGCTGCTGGGCGTTCAGGTGGTGGTGATCGCCATTATCGTCCGCGCAATCCACCGGATCGGCAGCCATGTGCTGGTTGATCGATCATTGATCGTCATCGCCATCGTCAGCGCACTGGCAACGCTGGGCGGTGTGCCCTTCTGGATGCCGCTGGCGATCGGCGGCATCGCCTATGCCTGCGGGCTGCGGCCGCTGGCGACCTGCGTCCTGGCGATCATCGGCGCGCTGGCGGGCTATTCTGTCGCCGGTCACGAAATCAGCCCATCGGCCACCGCGGCAGCGGTCCGCGCCGCGCACGCCACCACGCTTGGGCTGTTCGTCACCGGGTTGAAGGGTGGCCTGCTCACCTTCGGGGGCGCCTATACCGCCATCCCCTATGTCCGGGCCGACACGGTCGGGCGCGGCTGGTTAAGCGATGGTGCGTTTCTTGATGGGGTCGCCATTGCCGGAATCCTCCCGGCGCCACTGGTTATCTTCGGCACCTTTGCCGGCTTTCTGGCCGGCGGCTGGGCGGGCGCGCTGGCCCTGACGGCGGGGATGTTTCTGCCGGCCTTTGCCTTTTCGATGATCTTCTTCGAACGGCTCGAGCAGCTCGTCGAGCACCCGGGCCTGCACCGCCTGCTCGATGGCGTTGCCGCCGCCGTGGTCGGCATTATCGCCGCAACCTGCGTCCAGCTCGGCATGGCAACGCTTGGCCGCACGCCAAGCCTGTGGCCAGCGGTGCTGATCTTTACCGTCGGTCTCGCCAGTGCCTGGCGCTGGAAAAGCCGGTTGACCACGCCGCTGCTGCTGGCGCTCGGCGGCGCGGCCGGATGGTTGGTGCTGTCCTGATCCACGCACCGCTGCATGCGCCCACGCACCGCAGCGATCGGCTCAGTCGCGCCGCTACTCCGTTACCGCCACGACATTATCGTCCGAATTGCGGTCGATATATTTGTTGTACGGATCAACCCCTGCAAAGGCCGGCTTCTTCTTCGAAATGACCGTGATCTTCTGCTCGCCCGAAACCACCGGGCGGCGCTCGATCAAATCGACATCGCTCGCGCTGAACTTGCCGATGCCCGGCCGCGCCGCGAACAGCCCGATATCGATCATGTCGCTCAGCGACGCCTTGGTTTCCTTGCCCTTGCCATCGGCGTAGAATTTGTCGCCCTTCACCGTCAGCACGGTCTGGTAACGGCCATCGGGCAGCTTGGTCACCTTGGCCTCGGTCGCCTTCAGGTCCCAGATGGTGATCTTCTCGAACAGGTCGCTGATCAGCTGGCGCTCGCTATCGTTGCGCGCCAGCGATTTCAGACCGTCGACCAGCACGAGTGAGCGGGCATAGGGCTGGCTCTTGAACCGGTACTGGTTGAGCAGCCCGGCCAGCATGCCGTTCATCCGGTCCTCGCCCAGCCGGTCCTGCAGCAGATACATCGCCACGGCACCTTTGCGATAATGGATATAGCCCTGGTCCTCGACGCGCTCGAGCGGCAGTTCCTCGATCGCCTCGCCCCCGCGAGAGCGCAGATAGCTGTCGAGCTCGTATTTCAGGAAGCGGCGCATCTTATCTTCGCCGTACAGGTGCTTCATCACCATCATCGCCGAATATTGCGCCATCGTCTCGACCAGCACCGTGCCGCCCTGCATGTTGGCGGAAAGTAGCTGGTGCCCCCAATATTGGTGGCCCAGCTCATGGGCGGTGACGTAACTCACATAATCGATCTCGTCCTTGTTCCGGTTGTCGGCAATGAAGCCGATCCGCTCCGAATAAGGCACCGTCCCCGCAAAGGCCTGGGCAAAGCTGGCATAGCCCGGGAATTCGACGATGCGGGCATAGTCGAACTGATAAGGCCCGAAATTCGCCCGGTAATAATCAAGGCTCAGCTTCATCGCCTTCAGCATCGCATCGACATTATAGGCGTGCTTGGGGTCGTAGAAGACCGTCGTCGTCACGCCGCCGCCCGCATCCGCCGATTTCTCGGCATAGGCGGCCGACTGGACCGAGAAGAACGCCATGATCGGCGCCGTGGCGACGAAATGGGCCGTGCGCCGCCCGCCCGCTGTTACGTCCGATACCTTCCTGCCCGGCGCAATCGGCGTCTGTCCGGCATCGGTGGTGACCGTGATGTCGCTCGTCACCCAATCGGCATTGGCGATATAGTTGCGGTCCTGGGCTGACACATCTTCCAGCTTGGCTGGCCGCAGTTCGGCGGGCAGGCCGTATTTGCGGCGCTTGACCCGGTCGCGCAGCAACTGGTCGCGCGACATGCCGATGATCGGGGCGAATTCGAATGCGTTCAGGAACGTGCCGTTTGCCACGATGCTGGTATCATCGCCCTGCGCGCGAAAGCCGTGCTGCCAGCGCTCGGTCTTGAAGCTCAGGCTCGTCGTTGCGCCCGGGGCCAGCGGTTGCGGGAAGTGATAGATGCGGTAGCGATTGTCCTTGTCGTCCATCGCCAGCGTCGCGCCCGGCACCTGCACATCCAGCACGTTCACCGTCCGCCCGGCGAAGCGCACATGCAGGTCGCTCAGCGGCGCGCCGGTATCGTTGACCAGCGCATAATGGCCGGTCGCCTCCATCCGCTTCTGCGCCGGGTACAGCGCGACGTTCAGCTTGATGTCGGTGGTCGACGGCTGCTTGAGCGTTTCATATTTGAGAAATTTCTTCTCATAATTGGCCTGCTGCAGATCATTGTCGTCGCGCGTCCGATACTCGTTCAGCACGTTCATATTGTAGAAGATGAACGCGCCCGACGCAGCCGCCGTCACCGCACCGATACCGGCAAGCACCCCCGGCATCCCCTTCAACCGGTTCGGCATCCGCTTCAGCCGTGCCGACAGCGACACCGCCGTCCCGCGCCGCCACAACAGATGCGCAAGCACCGCCAGGATCAGCGCAATACCGCCCCAATAGAGCCTGAGCCACCAGCCCGTCGCCCCGCCGACATTGTCGCCGTTCATATCCGACAGCTGGACATTGCCGGTGCTGCCATAGGTATAGAGCGGATGCTCAAAGCCGATATTGCCGAGCGTGATCGTCGCCACGAAATAGACGACCATTACCGCCCAGCCGACATATTTATTGGGGCTCAGCGCCTGCACGAAGATCGCCAGCACCGCGAGCAGGATCATGTCAACCGTGGTCGGCACGATATACCAGGCGAAATATTCGCCCAGGCCCAGCTCGGTCTGGCCGCGCCCCACCTGGATCAGCAGCGCGGCAACCATCGAGATGATCAGTGTGGCGAACAGCACGCCCGAAACCGCCAGCACCTTGGGCACCAGATAGGCCCAGTTGGGCAGCGAGGTCGCATCGATGATCTCGTGCATCTTGCGGTCGCGGTCGCGCCACACCAGCTCGCCCGAATAATAGATGGCGATGATGATCGGGATGATGCCGAAGGTGCCGAACAGCACTTGCAACACCGCAAAGGTCAGCGGCCGTGCCGGCGTGCCATAGATTTCATTGGCGAAGAACAGCCCGCCGCCCGCATTCAGCAGGCCGATCAGCATCAGCACGAAAAACGCCGGGCTCTTGAAGACCTGCGCCATCTCGAAGCGGATGCGCGCCATCATCCGTGCGCCCGCCGCCTTGCTCGGCTGCGGCGTCGGCAAGGTGCCGACCAGCATCGGCGCGGTCGCGGCCAGCTTGGCCTCGCGCTTGGCCAGTTTCTTCAGCTGGCGCTGCGATACGCCCCGCTCGGCAAAGCTGAACCGCGCATAGGCCAGCGCCAGCGCACCCATGGATACCATGAACCACAAGGCGCGGTTGATCAGCAGCATGCCGTCGATCGGCGGGGTCAGCGTGTTCGATTCGGTCGCGGTCCAATACCGCGTGACCTTGCCGAACGCCGCCGCACCAAAGGGTTCGAAATAGCCGATCCATTCACGCAGATCGGGCTGGGTGCGGGCAATGCTGGTGATGGTCAGATAGGCGACCAGGAACAGCACCACGCCGACATAGGAATACATCATCGACCGCGTCATCGTCGCCACTGCAAAGAACAGCGCAGAGGTCAGCAGAATGTCGGGCAGCGCGATCAGGCCGTAAGCGTAGAGATAATAGGAAAGCTGATTGGCGCCGAGCGTCTCGGAATCCACCCACGGCATCTGCGAGCCGAGCCAGATCGCCAGCGGCACGCTGAGAAACGCGACCGCCGCCGCCAGAAAGGCGCCCGTGAACCGCGCGATCAGATAATCGAACTTCGATACCCGCGTTGATCGGACCATCGGCCCGAAGCCGCTTTCGTCATCGCGCACGATCACATTGGCGACGAACGCCGTCGTCACGAACATGAAGAAGATCGACATGATGATGTGCGTCTGCGTGATCGCAAACGGGCTGTTCTTGTGGACGTTGCCGCCGCTGCCAATCTGGATTTGCTCGACTGTCGCCGCGCCGAACACGAGCAGGAAGAACAGCACTGAGACGACCCAGAAAACGGGGTTGCGGAACTGGTAACGCAGCTCGAACGCGGCGATCTTGGCAAACATCGGTGCGCTCCCCTTATGCGGCTTGCGCGGCGGGCGTGCGGCGTGAGCGCGCGAGCGTGGAGAAATACACGTCCTCGAGCCCGCCATCGACGGCAGTGAAGCCGTTGCCGGGGTCATTGTCCGACAGGACGTGGATGATCGTGCGCCCGGCGAACAACCGGGTCGAGATCACCTCATGCGCCGCTGCAAAATCAGCCATCTGTTCACGCTCGATCGTCTTGGCCCACACCGTCCCGCGGGACCGTTCGATCAGGTCGAGCGGCGCGCCTTCCAGCTGGATCTTGCCGCCCGCCAGCACCGCCATGCGCGGGCACAGATCAGCGACATCATCGACGATATGCGTCGACAGGATGATCGCGACATTGTCGCCAATCTCGGCGAGCAGGTTGAGGAAGCGGTTGCGCTCTTCAGGATCAAGTCCGGCGGTCGGCTCGTCGACGATGATCAGCTTGGGGTTGCCGATCAGCGCCTGGGCGATCCCGAAGCGCTGGCGCATCCCGCCCGAAAAACCCGCGATCGCCTTTTTGCGGACAGTCCACAAATTGGTCTGGTTGAGCAACGTCTCGACGGTCTGCTTGCGCTCGCGCGCCGACGCGACACCCTTCAGCACCGCCATATGGTCGAGCATGTCATAGGCCGATACACGCGGATACACGCCAAAATCCTGCGGCAGATAGCCCAGCTGCGCGCGCAACCGCTCGGGCTCGGCAATCACGTCGATATCGCCAAAGCGGATGCTGCCCGATGTCGGCGTCTGCAGCGTCGCCACCGTGCGCATCAGCGTCGATTTGCCCGCGCCATTGGGGCCGAGCAGCCCGTACATGCCGGTCGGGATCGACAGGCTCACATCGTCAAGCGCGCGTGTGCCGTTCGGATAGACATGGGTGACATGGCTAAGTTCGAGCATCTTTTCCCCCTCGCGGACAATCGCGCCATCATAGTCATGGTGTGTTATTACAGTAAAGCGGAATGATCGTGTCGTCCCGTCTTGTTTCGGCGCGCTGTCAGCGCGGCAGCGCGAGCCGCTGGACCGCCGTGCCGATCGCATAGACCCGGGTGCCCGCTGGCGTCTTCACGAAGCGGAATTTGTTCGCTGCCTTGGCAACGGGCGCGGGCGCAAAGCTCTTGCCGCCGTCCCTGGTCTCGAACCCGCCCACCGTGGTGCCGACCCAGCCGTGCTGCGCATCGACAAAACCAATGCCGAGCTCAACCGCCGCGCCATTGTCGACCAGTGGCAGCTCGGTCCAGGTCTTGCCGCCATCGACTGTCTTGACGATGTGCTTTTGCGTCGCTGCCTGGTCATAGCTCATCACCGTCGCATAGCCAGTGGTCGCATCGACGAACGAGGCCTTCCAGATCAGCTCGGCCGGGCGGCTGCTCTGATACACTTTGGTCCAGCTTTTGCCGCCATCGGTGGTGCGCAGGATCAGCGCATTGCCGCTTGCGGCATCACGACTGCTCGCCGCAAAGATCAGCCCGGTCTGTTCGTCGAGAAACTTGATGTCCAGGATCATGCCTGCGATGTCGCTCAGATCCGTCGCGGTCCAGGTTGCGCCGCCATCGACCGATCTGATCATCCCGGTCGGCCCACCCACACGCCCGGCAGCGGTGATGATCACGCGCGGCTCCAGCTTGCCCTGATAGATGCGCTTGGTGCGCAATATGTCGATCGAGCAGATACCGGCGACCTTCACCCCGCCAATGTCGATCGGGCTCCAGGTCACGCCGCCATCATCGGTGCGGTAGAGCGGCGTGGTGTCGGTCACACCGGGATAATAATCGGTGCCGACATTGCCGATATAGCCGGTTTTGGCATCGACGAAGCCCACCGCGCGGATGAAGGTGCCAGGCTTGCTCGCCACCTTGGTCCAGCTGTCGCCGCCGTCGCTCGTCGCGAACAGATCGCCCTTGCCGGTGCCGTACCAGCCATGCTGCGCGTCGGCAAAGCTGATGTCGTCGCGCTTGCCGGGATAAGCCTCGGTCGGCAGCGTCTGCCACTCGGTCGCTGCCTTTGGTGCGTCGGCAACCTGCGCCATCGCCGCCCCGGTTGCATAGCCAAGCGCGAGGACAATCGCGCCGGTGATCACCCGTCCTTTGGTCATGTCCACCCTTCTTGAAATGATCGGTCAGCCTTTGGAGCAACGCTTGCTGTCGCCCCTGCCTCTCGTCGCGGCCGGGATCAACGCCATCTGTGCCCCGGCGATCGCAAACAGGACGATTCCGGTCGTCGCATCATTGCCGGCGAGCCAGATGTAGAGGCCGATCAGGGTCAAAAACCCGGCAGCGATGCCCATCAACATTGCCATCATGCCCGCTGACATCTTCGTCCCCACATGTCATTCACCCATGACCAAATGTCATGGTCAACTGACATATGACGATGAGTCGCGACGATGTCAAGCGACCCTGTCATTCGGGATCGCCGGGGGCGGGGGCGTGTTTTACCTTTGGGCCGTTTGCGAACGTACCAAGCCCCCCTTTTCGTCACCCCGGGCTTGACCCGGGGGCCCCGCTTTTTCTTCGGCCCGGCAGCGGTGGGTTCCCGGATGAAGTCCGGTCTGACGGGTGCGTTAGCTTGACCACGAGACTTGCCAGGCTCACGCTGCTGGGGCTCAAAGCAAGCCGCTCAAAAGTGCGTTGTCAGCTCTTGAAGCCGATCTTGCGGTGCGTGCCGTCGCAATAAGGCTTGTTGGCGGAGCCTCCGCAGCGACACAGCCATGTCGATGTCACGCGGTCAAAGGTCCGCCCGGTGCCTGCGCACAGTTCCAGATTGCCCGTCACCTGCAGCGGCCCGTCCTGTTGCGGGTCGATCGTCAGCGGGCCGCCGCGCACCGCCAGCGGCTGCGACTCCTGCGTCGCGGGTTCGCCCGTCGCCTGAAAGCCGATGCCGGTGTGGCTGCCATCGCAATAGGGCTTGTTCTTTGACGCGCCACAGCGGCAGAGCGTTGCACGGTAGCCCACCTTCTCGCCTGCCAGCACCATGTCAGCGCGCACGCCGATCGGCCCATTTTCGCGCAGTTGCACCAGATTGACGGGCGGCGGCTGCTCCTCGGTGCCGCCATCATGCCGGCGATACTGGATCGCGCCGGACGGGCACATATGCGCCACCGTCACCAGCCCCTCGGTGCTGGTTGCATCGGGGTCGATCCACGGCCCTTCGACATTGGCCTTGAACACCGCCGGCTGGCTCAGCACGCAGTGGCGCGCATGAATGCAACGGTCGCCGTCGAAGATCAGGTCGATCGCTGCGCCGGGGATGATCTCCACCCCATCGGCGGTCACGTCGGGCACCGGCGCGCCGGCGGCTGGAGATGCAGCGGGTTCGGGCGCAGGCGGTGGCGTCATCAAAACCTCCGGGGGTGCGGACGGGGCGAGCACGGTCGTCGCAAGTCGCCCGGCCAGATTATCAAGGCTCGCCGCCGTCGCTTGAGCGAGTGCGGCCAGCGTTTCATCCTGCGCGGCCAGCGAATTGGCTTTGGCGGCGATGTCGCGCAACCGCTCGACCAGCACCGGGACCGCGCCTGCCGACGCGGGCAGGGCTGCGGCCGAGCGCAGCGTCGCAAAGCTCAGGCCCGCCGTGCAGCCCGGCTTGTCGGCATTGGCCGGCAGTGTCGTCAGCCGCTCCGCCACGGGCGTCAAAATCCGCATCAGCTCGATACTGGCATTGACCAGCCCACGCTGCGCCGCCTGGTCGACGCCCGCATAGCTCAGCGCCAAACAGCGCACGCTGTGATTGTAAATCGCATTGCCAATATCGAGCAGGCTCGCGGCGGGTTCGGCATTCACCCACATCTTGCCCTCGGGCAAAGGCGGCTTGCGCATCACCGGGTTGTGCGCGGCGGCCCGCCCCGGCTTGAAGTCCGGCCGCGCCGCCAGCAGCGCCTGATACTCGGTGCGGATGCGCAAAAAGCGCTGGAAGTGCGATCCCTCCTCGTCGGGGTCGGATCCCTCGCCCTGGCGGACGATCGCATCGATCGCGGCAATCGCGGTCTTGACGCAGCGCACCACGGTCAGATTGGGCAGGCGCACGATATCGGGGCTGATCTGGTGCGCGTCATCGCCCACGAACAGCGCCGCTTCGCCCAGCTTGCCAGCCAGCGCGCTGATCCCATCCTC
>JBBQHG010000014.1:0-21922 GCA_038323755.1 Sphingomonadales bacterium | reverse complement strand
AGTCGCTGCTTCAACCGATTGGCGTAGATGACTATTCTCGGCTTCCAGCGAAGCGATCCGGCGGGTTTTTTCGATGTTGAGAAGGTCGGTCTTGTCGCGATATTCGGCATAGAATTTGCGCTCGTCGCGATAGCGCCTGCGCCATTTACCTTCGTAGGTTGAGGCAAAAAATCCCAGCGCCCAGGCGCTGATCAGCAGTGATGCCAGGATAACGATCTGTAGCGGCGCTAAGGACGGCATGGCTTCGCCTCATGACATTAGGGTCATTAACCATTGTGCCGGTCAACCGTCTGCCGATCAAGCGCCGAACCGCCCTAGATGCCCCCAGAGAAAGCATCGGAGATCGAACAGGCCGCCGGGCCCAGAATGACCACAAAAAGCGTCGGTAGAATGAAAAGGATCAGCGGGATGGTCATGATCGCGGGCAGGCGTGCGGCCTTTTCTTCAGCGCGCATCATCCGCTCGTTACGGAATTCTGCGGACAGGACGCGCAGGGCGGAGGCGAGGGGAGTGCCGTATTTTTCGGTCTGCACCATGGTGGTCACCACGCCTTTGACGGCATCGAGCGCGACGCGCGTCGCCAGATTTTCAAAGGCCTGGCGACGCTCGGCTAGAAAGCCGAGCTCGATCGCGGTCAGCGTAAATTCGTCGCCCAGCTCGGGATAGGCGCGGCCTAGTTCGCGCGCCACGCGGTGGAACGCGGCATCGACCGTCAACCCTGCTTCAGCGCAGATTACGAGCAGGTCGAGCGCATCGGGCAGCCCCTTGCGAATGGCGTCCGATCGCTTGGTGATCTTGTTCTTCAGATAAATGTCGGGAAATTTATAGGCCAACACGAAGGTCCCGGCGACGAGGCCATAGGCCTTGATCGGGGTCCAGTCGGAAAACATGTTGGTGCCATAGACGAGGTAAAGCATCAGCCCGCCGAAGACGATCGGCAGCACCATCCGGCCAAAAATGACCGCGACGGCATATTCCTTCGAGCGGATGCCAGCCTGCATCAGTTTGATTTGTGCTGCCTTGACCTGGCTGTCCTGCAAGACTTTGAGCGATTGCAGAAAATCCCGGATTCTGTCGGTCGTGCGGTTCTGTTTGACCAGCTTGGCGCGGCGCTTGGCAGTCGAAGCGGTAATGCCCGCCTTTAGCTGTTCGCGCCGGTCATTGAGTGCTTTGACGCGCTTGGCCATCGGATCGCGCACGGTCGTGGCGGCATAGATCGCGACCATCACCATGAAGGCTGCCACGCCAGCGAGCACTGTCGCGACGCTGATCACATCGACTCCGAGGAGCGTTGGTCCGGTGGCACCCTGGATTTGCACGCGTTCTGTCCCGATCCTAAATTTCGAAATTGACCATCTTGGCCATGATGAAGGCGCCGATACCCATCCAAAGCAGCCCGCCGCCGCCCGCGACCATCAGCCGCTGATCGATGAAAAAGCCCTGCATGTACGATCCGTTGATCATCCAGATCATGCCGAACACGATGAATGGCAGCGATCCGACGATATAGGCCGATGCCTTGGATTCAGACGACATCGCCTTGATCTTGAGCTTCATCTGGCCGCGCATCCGCAGCACCGTCGCCAGATTGGCGAGCGTTTCGGCAAGGTTGCCGCCGGTTTCGCGCTGGATCGCGATGGTGATGACGAAGAACTGGAACTCGGGCGTACCCAGCCGGTCTGCCGTTTCCTGCAGCGCTACGTCCATCGTGCGGCCGATCTTCATCTTGTCGGTAATCGACCGGAACTCCACGCCGACGGGGCCGTCGATTTCAGTACCCACAACCGCCATTGTCTCGCCGATCGGCAGGCCCGAGCGAAGACCGCGGACCAGCAGCTCGATGCCGTCGGGAAATTTAGCAGTGAACTTGGCGATGCGGCGCTTGATGAAAAATCCAACCACCATATGCGGCAGCCCCGCGCCGATAATGATGCCGATCAGCAGCGACAGGAAAATCGGGACGCCTCGCAACGCGAGCAGGCCGGTGAGCACCACCAGGATGGCGGCTGTGGCTGCGCCATATTGGCCGACCGTCCAGGTCTTGCCTGTCATCGCCAGCCGCTTTTTCAATAGCGCAGGATTGGGGATGAAGCGCATCGCGGCGGCATCCATCCGGCTTGATCGATGCTGGGTGATGCGGCGGAGATGCGCCTCGGCGACCGCACCGCTTGCGCCATTGTGCCGATTGGTCAGCACCCGCAAGCGCCGTACTTTGGCGCGTTGCGGCGAAGGGCCGGCAAAGGCGAACGCGATCAGGCCCAGCACGAGCAGGCCGCCGAGGCACAGGATCATGAGGGACAGCAGCATTTAACTCGCCTCTACATCAACCGGTCGTCCATCCGCTGGACACGAAATCGTCACTTGGCCTTCGCGGCGCGCTTGGGAATCAGTGCCTTTAGGTCGCCAAATTTGCCCATCAGCGAGCTGCTCTTGTTAACGGACTTGCTGCCCTTGGCTGGCGCGCCGCCATTGGCACCATCGGCGGTTGCCAGCAGCTTGGCGGCCAGATCGCCTAGCGGTGATATCGATTTGGACCCCTTGCCCACCTCTGCAAGCGGCTTGCCGAGCTTGGCTGCCTGTGCCGCCATTTTCTGATCAAAGCCGATCGTGAAATCGATCTTGCGTTCTATCGATCCTTCAAAGTCCTTGGGGCTGATTTCGAGCGCGCCGTTGCCATGCACCTTGTTGGCCACAACAAAGACATGCGTTTGTGGCGCGTTGGACTTTAGCCAGGACAGGATGCGGATCGAGTCCCGCGCGGCGGCAAGCGTCAGCTCGGTGACGACAACGGCGAGCTGCACGTCGCTGATCAGGTGCGGGTGGTTGACCAGCATGGCGCGGGGCAGATCAGTGATCGTGCATTCGAACGCGGCGCGCATCTCTTCCTGGAGCTGGTAAAAGGCCGAGCCATCGCTGATCACGGGCGAATTGATCGGTGCTTCGGCCGACAGGATCGACAATCGTTCGCTGGACTTGACCATGGCGCGTTCGATGAAGAGCCCGTCGATCCGGCTGGGGTTTTCGATCGCATCGGTCAATCCGCGGCCAGGTTCCAGATCG
Organism: Sphingomonadales bacterium; assembly: GCA_038323755.1. GTDB lineage: Bacteria > Pseudomonadota > Alphaproteobacteria > Sphingomonadales > Sphingomonadaceae > Sphingomonas. Next base: position 18,862 of record JBBQHG010000014.1, on the reverse strand, counting down.
AGCGCGAGCGCACCGGTGCCGAAATGGACGTCGAGATCGAGCAACGCCGTCGTGCGGCCACCCTTTTCACTAATCCACCAGGCAAGCGACGTTGCAATCGACGACGCGCCTACCCCGCCGCGCGTGCCAATGACGGCGGCCGAGCAATGCGGGCGTTCAAGCGACGCTTCGACATTTTTGGGGGCATTGAGCATCGCCTGCGCGGTAGCAAATGCATCGCGCAACATATCAGGGTTGAAGGGCTTCAGCAGATAGTCATGGATGCCGCTGGCAATGAGGTCGCGGTAAAGGCGCACGTCATTAACCTGGCCCGCTGCGATCACGACGGTTCCCGGCTCGCATACTTCTGCCAGCGCATTGATGTCATTCAGCGGATCGCCGCTCTCGGACAGGTCGACGAACAGGATATGGGGACTGGCCGAGACCGACAGAGTCTGCACGGCGTTTCGCAGGCCGCCCTTGTTGACCTTCTCCGGTGCCCAGCCGAGCTCGACAGCGATCGGACGTAGCGATTCGGCCGTTGTTTCGTCGCAGACAAAGGCAACAAACGGATCACGCGTGCCGACCCGTGGATTGAAGGGCGCATTCATTAGTTGGACCCTCCGCCGCTGGAGGAGCCGCCGCTATCGCCACCGCCGCCTGCAGCCGCACCGCTGGCGCCGGCTGTACCGGTGGAGCCAGTGCCGCCCGAACCGCTACCCTTGCGCAGCGCCTGTATCGCGCGCGAGCCAGTCGCTGGATCGGATGTCGCCGATCCCCGCTGGCCGCGCACCAGATCCTCGGGCTGCGCGATCATCGCCGCGAGGTTCGAGTTCATGGCACAGCCATAGTTGGATGATGTGTGCGCGTTGAAATTGATCGTGCCCGCGTCCCGGTTATCGGGGCAATCGGGGACGCTGGCCGTCGTTCGGCTAACGATGACGCGCATGGTGCCGGGGTTGGGCGGAGTCGCCGACATGGGGACCGAATCGGCCAAGAACAGGCCATAGCGGGCCACGACCGCACCGATATCGGCGCGCGCGGTGCTGTTGCCACCGGCGGCGTCATCCAGGGCTACCTTGTCGCCATAGCCTAGCCGCAGGGTCGCCAGCCACCCGGCCAGGCGCTGAAGCTCGCCAGGTGCGGGCCGGCCATAGTCGGCGTTCATCTCGAACACATAATCGGTGCGGCTGACAACGGGTTGATGCGCTGATTCAAGCCCGCGATTTTGCGCAGTCGTCCCCGCGCAGCCGGCCAGCAGCAAGGCTGGCGCTGTCAGGGTGACGATCGAGAAGCGCTTGAGCATGATGTTCTCCCTGCGACGATGCGCGATCATTTGAGGTTGAATCCCGGGGCGGCGCTGGCGCCCTTGCGTGGTGGCGGTGCGACGATCTTTGAGTCCTCGCGCGCCGGCGCTTTCGGGTCAGGGCCGTTGGGAAGCGTGCCGACCGCGCCGATCGAAGGCACTGTCGACGACGGTGCGACGCTGGGCTTTGGCCGCGATTCATCATCGGAACCTCGGCCAAGCGAGCCCATGAATACCCGATCGAGATCTGAAGGCGCCTTGTACCCGTCTGTAGGCAGCACGATGTCGTTCGCGTTGACCGGCTTGACCAGATAGGGCGTGATCACAATGACGAGCTCGGTTTCGTCACGCTGGAAGCCGTTCGAGCGGAACAGCGCGCCGAGCACTGGCACGTCGCCCAACCCAGGCGCTTGCGAGATCGAGTTGTTGTGGTTGTTCTGCAGCAGCCCAGCGATCATCAGGCTCTGTCCGGACCCGAGTTCGACCGTCGTTTCTGCACGGCGGGTGGTCAGCGCGGGGATCGTCGTGCCGTTGATCTGCACGGAGCCAGCCGACGACAGCTGCGACACTTCAGGGCGAACGCGCAAGGAAATACGGCCGTCCGACAGCACCGTTGGCGTGTAGGTCAGGCTGATGCCATATTGCTTATACTCGACCGAAACCGCGCCGAGACCCTGGCTGATAGGGATCGGTATTTCGCCGCCTGCCAGAAAATTGCCGGTCTCGCCCGACAGCGCCGTCAGGTTCGGGTTGGCAAGCGTGGAAACTTGACCCTTGCGCTCGCCCAGGTCGAGCGAGGCGAGCAGGTTGGTGCCGAAATATCGGCCGGCAAGGCCAATCGCGGTTCCAAGCGCAGGGTTGCTCGGGAACTGGAACAATGTGTCGCCCGGGCTCGCGCCGTTCGCATCGACGCCCGGTGTGCCCGGAACGCCTGGCACCGTTGAGATCGAACCCTGCCGCCCCTGGCCGATATTGACCACCGGATTGCCACCGGCGGGATCCTTGTTCTGGATGTTGACGCCAATATTCTTGATGAACGACCGGCTGACTTCAGCGAACTTCACCTGCAGATTAACTTGCAGCGGCGTGGCGGTCTTCAGCCGCACCAGCACTTTGGTCGCATCGCCGACATAGGCCTGCACCAGTCGTTCGGCTTCCGCGGCATCGTCGGGCTGGGCGACCGTGCCGGTGAGCAGGACCAGCCCGTTCATCGGAGTCGCAACAATCTTGGCGTCAGGCATCGCGAGCACCAGCATCTGGCCGACCGAGTCGATGTTTGCCCCTACGCGGACCGTGGTCGCATAGACGATGCCACCGCCCTTGGCCGATGCATAAAGCGTTGTTTCGCCTGCGGACTTGCCGAAGATATAAAGCTGCGTGGGTGAGCGTACCTGAACGTCGGCGATCTTATCGTCTGCAACGAACAAATCGCTCATCGGCCGCGGCAGCGTGACAAGGCGACCCCTGCCGATCGCGACTTCGACGATCGAGGTGGGCGATGCAGCGACGGTCTGGGCGCTCGATGGCGCGGTGCTGCCGATCGCGCTGGCCGCGACCGCAGCGGCCATGGGCCACCCGATCGACTGTGCGAACTTACGCATCCTAGTTCTTCCCCCCGACCGGCACTTCGGTCACATTGTTACCGCGGGCCACGCGAACGATGGGGCCCTTAGATGCTGCTGACACAGCGACGACGGCGCCGTTCGGCCCGATCGTCGGTGTTTCTGTTTTGCCGGGCACCGTGCTGCGCTGAAAGCGCGAGACATCGGCGCCGGTGGCGTAGGTTGTGGCGCCTGACGAGGGGCTGGCGGCGATCTTCATGATCATCGCTTTTTCGGCCTTGGGATCATTGCCATCCGGCACGGAGACGTTGCCGGAGGCGATGGCCTCTTCAAGCTCGGCTGAGTTGTCGGCAATCGAGCGCAGCGCGACCGATAGTGAGCCCAGCGTCTGGGCGACGGTGAGCTGCTCGGCGAGCTTGGGTGTGGCCTCAACCGTGATGCTGGAGAAGGTGCGCACAACCGTCTTGCCGTCGTCGCCAACCGTATTGTCGGTGCGCTGGTCGGTCGCCAGCACGCGCAGGTTGCGCAACACGGTCTCCGATACCTTGAGCGGTGGGCCGTCGCCGCCGCCATTGACGGTCTGAGTCAGCATCAGGTCGATTCGATCCCCCGGGAACACGAAACCGGCCACGGCGGCATTGGCCTGCACCGGCACTGTCACGGCGCGCATGCCAGGCCCGAGAGCCGCCGCGAGAAAGCCGCGATCGCCCGGCTTGACGAGCGCACCCTGCGTGACCGGCTGACCGGCGGTAATCGCGTTGCGGACAACGGTGCCCTGCAGTGACTGGAGGTTGGTTTCCTTCTTCAGGAAATAGGCATTGTCGACCAGTTCCTTGGGCCAGGGCTGAAACTTCAGTGCCGTTGCATCCAGGATCGTGCCGATCGGCAACGCGCGCGTTGCAACCAGCACTTCCGGTCCGTCGACCGGCACGGCAGGAGCGCCGGGTGCGGCGGCTGCCACGGGCGCCGATGAGCCAGCCACCAATGATCGCGCCATGAAGGCGGTCAACGCTGCGATAATCAGCGCACCAATCAAGAGAGCAATCTTCTTACCATCCATGACGCATTTGGCCTTTTCGGACGCGGATCAATTGATCCGCCGTTAAGCATTCAAGTAAATTGGTTAAAAAGTGGTTCGCGTACCGCCAGCAATCCGGCGATGGCGATGGCCACCCCGTAGGGAATCTCCGCCGGGCTTTTGTCATTTCGCCGCCAGCGATCGATCATCATGACGACTGTCAACGCGCCGCCGACCAGCGACATCACGACCAGCAGCACAATCATCGGCTCGACCGGGAACCACAGGGCGAGCGCGCCGATGAGCTTCACATCGCCACCGCCCATCTGCCCGAACGCAAAGGCTGCGCAGAAAAAGCCGAAAATCGCGGTCGCCACGCCTAGCTGCAGCGCAATATCTGGCCATAATGTCATGCCGTTGGCGACCCACCAGGGCAGCGCCAGCAAAGCGATGAGCGAATTTTTCCAATTGGCGATTGTGCGCAGGCGCGCGTCCTCTATCCCTGCAGACACAAGGAGAAGCGCAAGCAGCGCCGGCAAAGACGCGACGAGATAGCCCCCATTCATCACGCCATGTCCTAGACGGAGTGGCTTTCTAAAAAGTAACCAACGGCCATGACTTCTGCGCTTTTATATCGCCGGGCGATTCCCTCAGCGGCCCGGATATCGCACTGGACGGCCAGCGATGGCTGGCAGTTGCGTCGTTTCGATTGGCCTGCCGAGGGAACGCCCAGAGGCAGTATCCTGTTCGAGGGTGGCCGAGGCGACATCTTCGAGAAATATCTCGAGCTGTTCGCGCACTGGCACAGTCAAGGCTGGTCGGTAACCTGGATGGACTGGCGCGGCCAGGCTGGATCTGGCCGGCTGACCCCGCATCAAGCCGTCGGTCACATTAATGACTTTGCTGACTACATTGCTGATTTTAAAGATTTTTACGAGGCCTGGGCGGCCAAAGCTGCGACGCCGCGCGTATTGATGGGGCATTCGATGGGCGCGCACCTCGTCTTGCGCGCGATGGTTGAGGGCATTGCCGAGCCGGATGCGTGCGTGCTGGTGGCGCCCATGCTCGGTCTGCGGACGGCCTTTGGCGCCGCGCTCGGCGAGCGCATCGCGCGCATCATCGGTGGCATCGGCAACGCGGCGCGACCAGCGTGGAAGGGCAATGAAAAGCCGGGCGGGCACGATACGCGGCAATCGCTGCTCACGCATGATGCCGATCGATATGATGATGAAATCTGGTGGCAGCAAACCAAGCCGGATATCGTGACCGGCCCGCCGAGCTGGCGCTGGGTGATCGAAGCGTTTGCCTCGACTCGCAGATTGCGCAGCGATCCGCGGTTGAAAACCATGCGCGTACCGACGTTGATGCTGGTGCCAATGGCGGATCAGCTCGTCGATGCAAAGGCGGCAGTGGCGGTTGGTGCCCGTCTGCCCGACTGCCGTGTCGTGCGTTTTGGCAAGGAAGCCGCGCACGAAGTGATGCGGGAGACAGACAGCGTACGCAACCGCGCGATCGGGGAGGTCGACATCTTCCTGTCCTCGCGCGCGCAACGGCACTGACATGGAGCGGTACGATATCGCGGTAGTTGGCGCCGGGATTGCGGGCGCGGGCCTTGCCGCCGAGCTTGCGCCGCATGCACGGGTGCTCCTGGTCGAGGCAGAGGACATGCCCGGCTATCACGCCACCGGGCGGTCAGCAGCGTTCTGGCACGAAACGCTGGGTGGGCCGCTAATCCAGCCGCTGACGCTCGCCTCCCATCCCGTGCTGCAGGCTGGTGGTTTCCTTAAGCCGCGCGCATCGCTCGAAGTCGCCGAAGCAGAGGGACTGCCGCTGCTCGACCGGCTCGAAAAGAGCTTTGCGGGAACGGGCGTGGGCCTGACCCGCCTCGATCATGATGGTATCCGCCAATGGGTGCCGCGCGCGCGACCGGTACTCGTCGGCGGCCTGCTTGAAGCGACCGGGGCGGATATCGATGTCGCCGGCCTGCATGGCAGCATGCTCGCCGCCTTCAAGCGGTCAGGGGGCACACTCGTTACGCGGTGCAGGATCGATCGGATTGGGCGGGTTTCAGGCGCGAATGGCGATTGGCTGCTTGAGGCAGGTGAATGGTCGGCAGCGGCCGGTATCATCGTCAACGCCGCCGGCGCATGGGCCGATCGGCTGGCCGACATCGCCGGTGTTCGACCGATCGGCATCCAGCCGATGCGGCGGACGATTGCGCAGGTCCGCGTGGAGACCGATGACGTCCCGGACACATTACCGCTCGTGATCGATATCGCCGGCAGCTATTATTTCAGGCCCGAAGCCAGCAACCGGCTGTGGCTTTGCCCGCACGACGAAACCCCAGTCGAGGCTGGTGATGCGGCGCCTGAAGAGCTTGACGTTGCCATTGCCATCGATCGGTTCGAGGCCGTAACCAGCTGGAAGGTCGCGGTCGTCGAGCGCAAATGGGCAGGCCTGCGCAGCTTTGCGCCTGATCGGCTGCCGGTCTATGGCTTCGACGCGGTCGTCCCTGATTTTTTCTGGTGTGCGGGGCAGGGTGGCGTCGGCATCCAGACCGCACCCGCCGCGGCAACACTTGCGGCTTGCCTGCTTCTTGATCGGCCAATGCCCGAAGCGCTTTGTTCGATCAACGCTACCCATTTCGAGCCAGGCCGTTTTGTGACGCTGGCTGAATAATCGCAAGGGGCGTAGGCTGGCATTCCCCAAGAGCGAGAGGTTGTATCATGGCCCATAAATTCGTGATCGAGAAGAACAAGAAGGGCGAGTTCGTCGCCAAGTTCAAATATAACAGCGAGCTGATCTTCTGGACCGAAGGCTATGCCAGCAAAGCCAGCGCCGTAAACGCGATCGAATCGATCAAGAAGAACGGCCCCGGCGCGCCGACCGAAGAAGAGTTAGATTAAGCGCTGATGGTCGCGGCGGGCGGGTTGGTCAGGACCGGCCCGCCGCCACGGCTGCCGCGCTTGCCAGTGCATCGGCGCGTTCGTTCTCCGGGTGGCCGGCATGCCCCTTCACCCATTGCCATTCTATCCGATGTGGCTTGGTCGCATCGATCAGCGCTTGCCAAAGATCAGCATTCTTGACCGGCTTCTTGTCGGCTGTTCGCCAACCATTGCGCTGCCACCCTTTGATCCACTTTGTCAGCCCGTCCATGACATATCGGCTGTCAGTAGATAGCGTGACGGCGCATGGGCGCTTCAGGGCTTTCAGTGCCTCGATAACCGCCATCATTTCCATGCGGTTGTTGGTGGTAAGCTTTTCACCGCCGGATAACTCGCGTTCCTTGTCGCCCATGCGCAGCACCGCGCCCCATCCGCCGGGCCCGGGATTACCTTTGCAGGCGCCGTCGGTTGCGATCTCGACCTTTGGCAGTTCGGTGGGGGCGATGGTCACCGGAACACCGCTTCGCCTTCGGCACGGTAGAAATCCAGCCGACGCAAATAGGCCAGCGGGTCCTTGCGAGTTACCAGCGCGCCCGCTGGCGTATTGAGCCAGTCCCAGGCGCGGGTCAGCAGAAAGCGGATACAGGCACCCTGCGCGAGCACGGGCAGCGCCGCGCGCTCTGTCGGGCTGAGCGGAAAAGCCGAATCATAGCCCTGCACCAACGCCGCACCGACTGCCGGATCAATCGGCGCGCCGCTCGCGTCGAACGCCCAGGCACTGTGCGCGACCGCGAGATCCCACGCCCGGATTTCGGTGCAGGCAAAATAGAAGTCGATCAGTCCACTGACCTTGTCACCCAGCATTAGCACATTATCGGGAAACAGGTCGCCATGGATGGTGGCGCGGGGCAGATCCACCGGCCAGCGCGCAAGCACTTCGCTCAGTGCCATTTGCACCTTGGCGTAAAGCGCTGGCGCGATCGTATCCAGGTCGTGCCCGCATCGCGCAAGCAGGCCTGACCAGTCGTCCGGCCCCTGCGTATTCCGGCGCTCTAGCGTAAAATCCGTCAAAGCCTGATGCATTCGGCCCAGCGCAGCACCCACCGCTCGCGCCTGTGCCGGGTTCGGGTGCGAAACCGAAACACCTGGCAGGAATTCGATCAGCGCCGCTGGGCGACCCGCGACTTCGTGGATCGTCCTGCCGATACGGTCCGGCAGGGCACGGGGGACGTGGCAGCCGCGCACCGCAAGATGACTGAGCAAGGCAAAGAAATAGGGCAGGTCGCTTTCGCGCACACGCTTTTCATACAGCGTGAGAAAAAAGCGCCCTTCGGTCGTGTCGACCATGTAATTGCTGTTTTCGACGCCCTCAGCGATCCCCTTGGCGGAGACGAGCGCGCCCAGATCGAAGCGGGTCAGGAATTCGGCCAGCGCCTCGGACGAGACGTGGGTATAAACCGCCACGGATCAGGCAGGCACTTCAAGGCCGCGGGGCAGCTTGAACGAAATCGTCTCGCGCGTCGTTTCCTCTTCGCGTTCGGTAATCGTAAACACCTCGGCCAGCCGGGAGACGAGCTCGCGTACCAGGATTTCCGGGGCGGAGGCACCCGCTGTGATGCCCAGAGTCTTGACGCCTTCCAGCCAGCCAAAATCGAGATCGGCGGCGCGCTGGATCAGGCGAGCCGGGATGCCATGGCGCTCTGCGACCTCGACAAGGCGCAGCGAATTCGAAGAATTGGTCGCGCCGATAACGAGCATCGCGTCGCATTCCGCCGCGATCGCCTTGACCGCTGCCTGGCGGTTCGACGTCGCGTAACAAATGTCCTCGCCGCGCGGCGCCTTGATGGTCGGAAAGCGCTTGACCAGCGTGGCAACAATATCGGCGGTATCGTCAACGGACAGCGTCGTTTGCGTGAGGAAAGCCACATTGTCGGGATCGACGGGTTGAAAGGCCTCAGCGTCCTCAATCGTCTCGATCAGCGTCATCGCGCCGGCAGGGACCTGGCCGAAGGTGCCGATGACCTCGGGATGTCCAGCATGGCCGACGAAGATGATGTGGCGCCCCGTTTCCACAAGCCGCTCGGCCTGGCGGTGGACCTTGGAGACCAGCGGACAGGTGGCGTCGAGATAAGCGAGACCGCGATCCTCGGCTGCTGCAGGTACCGATTTTGGCACGCCGTGCGCAGAGAAAACGACCGGCACGCCATCGGGCACTTCTTCCAGCTCCTCGACGAAGATCGCGCCTTTGGCGCGCAAGCTGTCGACGACATATTTGTTGTGGACGATTTCATGCCGAACATAGACGGGCGCGCCATATTTCTCGATCGCGAGTTCGACGATGTGGATGGCGCGATCGACGCCCGCGCAAAACCCACGCGGGGCAGCGATGAGGAGATCAAGTGCAGGTTTGAGGATGGTGGTCATAAATTCAGTTCCTACGCGATTGCTTGCGTGCGCGAAAGCCGGTTCCTATGCTAGCTACTGGTCAGGGGTCGACGCGGATGCAGGCGGCGGCCCCCTTCTCGTTAAAAAGGTGCGTACGCCCGTGACAGCCCGTAAAATCCTTATCTCGGCCGCCCTGATTCTATCGGTGGGGGGATGCGCCAAGACCGGCGAGATCGCACTTGGCGGCATCACCGCAATTCGCACGGCCTGTCCGGCGGTGGCTGTGCCGGCTTCCACCGGCGACATCACGCTTTTCACCTCGCCAACAAGTCAGGACCAGAATGCGATCGACCTGTCGGCACTGATCACCAATGTCCGCTCGACCTGCGTCGATGTTGGAGACAATGTCCAGACGACGGTCAGCTTTGATGTGCGCGCGCTGCGTAGCGACGCCCAAAGCGCCCGCAACGTGGACTTTCCGTATTTCATTACTGTGGTGCAGGGCGGTACCGCCGTTGTTGCCAAGAGCATCGGCCATGTTTCCATCCATTTTGATGCCGGGCAATTGCGCGCGAGCACCAGCGGCCAGGCAACCGCAAGCGTCCTGCGTTCCGCCGCTACGCTGTCGCCTGAAATTCGCAAATCGCTGACCAAGGTCCGCAAGGCCGGCGCTGATGATGCCGCGGTTGACCCATTGGCGCGCCCGGAAATCCGCCAGGCTGTGCAGCGCGCATCGTTTGAGGCGCTGGTCGGCTTCCAGCTCACAGACGCCCAGCTGAAATATAACGCGACACGGTGAAGATACCGGCGCTCGCTTTCACCACCACTGATTGGTCGGCGGTGCCGCGGATCGAATATCCAGGCGAAACCGGCACGGCCTGGTGGCAGACCTTCGCGGTCGGCGACCTTCGGGTGCGGATGGTGGAATATTCGCCGGGCTATCTCGCCGACCATTGGTGCGACCGCGGCCATGTTCTGCTGGTGCTCGATGGTGCGATCGAAAGCGAGTTGCGCGACGGTCGCCGCCAATGCTTGACTGCTGGCATGTCGTACCAGGTCTCAGACTTTGGGGACGCGCCCCATCGCTCTCGAAGCGAAAGGGGCGCAAAACTGTTTATCGTCGATTGACTCGCATGTTGCGGCGCGTCAAAGCTGGCGTGTCGATGGCGGGCAACCGGCATGGGCAAGCGCGGGAGAGCGTGGGGGGCAACCCTCGCCGCCGAAGGAGCAACCGCCCCGGAATCTCTCAGGCAATCGGGACCGCGCTGGCCTTGATATGACACTCTGGAAAGCGGCAGCGCGGCGTTCGCGATGCCCACCGAAGGGGTAAGCCGACGCGCTACCAGGCGCGCAGCGAAAGCTCTCAGGTTCCGTGACAGAGGGGGCGACGAATCGACACCGGGATTCCGGTTGCGCATCGTCGTCATCCAACCAACGGAAGGCCTGCGATGAGCGACCAAATCGACTTCATCGATACCATCGAGAACCTGCCGCTCGACGCATGGCATCGTGCGCGCGGCGCGCGGATGGTCGAGTTCGCCGATTACCACATGCCGATCCAGTATGACGGGATCATGGCCGAGCATCTGTGGACGCGCGAGTCTGCAGGGCTGTTCGATGTCAGCCATATGGGGCAGCTGCTGTTCTTTGCCGAAAACGGCGCGGATGTTGCGGCCGCGCTTGAGGCGCTGCTCCCGGGCGACCTGAAAGGGCTAGGCGAAGCGCGGATGCGTTATTCGCTGCTGCTCGCCGACAATGGCGGCATTCTTGATGATCTGATGGTCACGCGCTTGCCGCAAGGGGCATTTGAGGGTGCCGCTTTCTATATGGTCGTCAATGGCGCGGTGAAGGCCGATGATATCGCTCACCTCGTCGAGCATCTGCCCGATGATGTGCGACTGAACCATCTCGATGATCAGGCGCTGCTTGCGTTGCAGGGTCCAAAGGCGGTCGATGCACTGGCGCGACTCGTGCCCGGTGTGGAGGCGCTGGTGTTCATGAGCGCGGCGGCATTCGAATGGAACGGCACGACGATATGGATCAGCCGATCGGGCTATACCGGCGAGGATGGCTTTGAAATTTCCGTGCCAGCCGATCAGGTGGAGACGCTGGCAGAGGCGCTGTGTGCCGAACCCGAAGTGAAGCCCATTGGTCTGGGCGCGCGCGATTCGCTGCGGCTGGAGGCAGGACTGCCGCTCTATGGGCATGATCTCGATCCTGAAACGACGCCGGTAATGGCCGACCTTGGCTTTGCGCTATCCAAGCGGCGGCGCGAGGAGGGCGGCTTCCCCGGCCACGCCCGCATCATGGCCGAGCGCGATCAAGGCGCGATCGTCAAGCGGGTCGGCATGATGATCGAGGGAAAGCAGCCAGTGCGTGAGGGCGCCGCGGTGCTCGACGCGGACGGGTCCGAGGTCGGCAAGGTCACCTCGGGCGGCTTCGCGCCAAGCGTCGGTGCCCCCATCGCAATGGCCTATGTGCCTGCGGCAATGGCGGTGCCCGGCACCCCTGTTCAACTTGCCCAGCGCGGCAAGATCCACACCGGCATCGTCACGGCGATGCCCTTCATTCCCCACCGCTATGTTCGCACTGGAGGCAAGTGATGAGCCGTTATTTTACCGAAGATCATGAATGGGTTGAGCTCGATGGTGACATCGGCACCGTTGGTATTACCGATTATGCACAAGGTCAGCTTGGCGACATCGTGTTCGTCGATGTGCCCGAAGAGGGCAAGGAACTGACCAAGGGCGACGAAGCCGCCGTGGTCGAATCGGTCAAGGCAGCGTCGGATGTCTATTCGCCGGTCTCCGGGACGGTGATCGAAGGCAACGCAGCACTCGCCGATACGCCAGATCTGGTCAACGAAGATCCCGAAGGCGATGGCTGGTTTTTCAAGCTCACGCTCAGCGACCCGAGTGAAGTCGAAGCGATGATGGACGAAGTCGCCTACGAAGCCTTCGTCGCCAAGCTCTAGGTCTCCCCTACGGCATCAGGCCCTTTGTGTTGGGCCATGATTTTCAGGAAGAATGCGATGCGTTATCTGCCGCTCACCCAACCCGATCGCGAGGCAATGCTCGCGACCATTGGCGCGTCGTCGATTGATGATCTGTTCGTCGATGTTCCGCCCGTTGCGCAGCTCGAGGGGCCGATTCACGGCTTGCCTATGCATGCCAGCGAGCTGGCGGTGGAGCGACATTTATCCGCGCTCGCCCGCAAGAATCTGGTAGCGGGCGAGGTGCCGTTCTTCCTCGGCTGTGGCGCTTATCGCCACCATGTGCCCGCCAGCGTCGATCATCTGATCCAGCGCGGTGAGTTCCTGACCGCCTACACGCCGTATCAGCCCGAAATCGCGCAGGGCACGCTGCAGATGCTGTTCGAGTTCCAGTCGCAGGTGGCGCGCCTGCTCGGCACCGATGTGGCGAATGCATCGATGTATGACGGGTCGACTGCCTGCTGGGAGGCGATCGGCATGGCCCGGCGCATTACCAAGCGCGGCAAGGCGATCCTGTCGTCAGGTCTGCACCCGCATTATGTGTCGGTCGCCAAAACAATGGCCACCTACACCGGCGACCAACTCAACACCGCGTTGCCGACGCTGACGGCTGAGACGGATATCGACCGCCTGATCGCCGCCATTGACGACGAAACGTCGTGCGTGGTGGTGCAGTATCCCGATATTCTCGGCCGCATCGCCGATTTGAAGCCACTCGCGGATGCCTGCCATGCAAAGAAGGCGCTGCTGATTGCGGTGGTGACCGAGCCGGTCGCGCTGGGGGCGATCAGGTCGCCGGGCGAGATGGATGCCGATATCGTCGTGGGTGAAGGCCAGTCGATCGGCGTGGGGCTGCAATTTGGCGGGCCCTATGTCGGGCTGTTCGGCTGCAAGGAAAAATATGTCCGCCAGATGCCGGGTCGCTTGTGCGGCGAAACGGTGGACGCGACCGGCAAACGCGGTTTCGTGCTGACGCTCAGCACGCGCGAGCAACATATCCGCCGCGAAAAGGCGACGTCGAACATCTGCACGAATTCCGGCCTGTGTGCCCTTGCCTTCTCCGTTCACATGACGCTGCTAGGGGAGGCGGGATTGCGCAAACTGGCCTCGGTCAACCACGGGCTCGCGGTCACTGCGGCAGACCGGCTGACCAAAGTGCCGGGCGTCACGCTGATCAACGACAGCTTTTTTAACGAGTTCACGCTGGTGTTGCCCAAAGAGGCGCGGCCGATCGTCCGCCAGCTGGCTGATCGCCGCATTCTGGCGGGCGTGTCGCTCGGCCGGCTTTATCCCGGGGAGGGAGCGCTTGATCACGGTCTGGTCGTTGCCGTCACCGAAACGACGAGCGTCGACGATATCGAAACCCTCGCAACCGCGCTCGAAGAGGTGCTGGCATGACGATCAACGCAAGCGGCTGGCGCCCCGAAATGGCGGCATCGATCAACGACGCTCCCGCCACCTTCACCGGCAACAAGGGGCTGATGCTGGAAGAGGCACTGATTTTTGAAATCGGCTCGACCGAGACGACCGGCGTCGACATCGCCGACGTTGCCCCCGTCGCCACCCGACTCGGTGGCTTGGCACGGGAGCGCATCATGGGACTGCCCGGTCTGTCCGAGCCTGAAACGGTGCGTCATTACACCCGCCTCAGCCGCCAGAATTACGGGATCGATCTCGGCTTCTTCCCGCTCGGCAGCTGCACGATGAAGCATAACCCGCGCCTGAACGAGAAGATGGCGCGGTTGCCGGGCTTCGCCGATATTCACCCGTTGCAACCTGTCGATACGGTGCAGGGCGCGCTCGGTGTCATCAACGAACTCGCCGTCTGGCTGATCAAGCTCACCGGCATGCACGGCGTGGCGATGAGCCCCAAGGCCGGCGCCCATGGGGAGCTTTGCGGCATATTGTGCATCAAGGCGGCACTCGAAGCCCGCGGCGAGGGCCACCGCAATGTCATCCTCGTGCCCGAATCCGCGCATGGCACGAACCCGGCAACAGCGGCGTTTGCGGGCTATCAGGTGGAGGATATTCCGGCCACGCCAGAGGGCAGGGTGGATACAGCGGCGCTCAAGGCACGCCTCGGCCCGGATGTGGCAGGGGTGATGATCACCAACCCCAACACTTGCGGCCTGTTCGAACGCGACCTGAAGGAGATTTCCGACGCGGTGCATGCCGTTGGCGGCTATGTCTATTGCGACGGGGCCAATTTCAACGCCATCGTCGGGCGGGTCCGCCCGGGGGATCTCGGCGTCGATGCGATGCATATCAATCTGCACAAGACCTTCTCGACCCCGCATGGCGGTGGCGGGCCGGGCTCCGGGCCGGTGGTCCTTTCAGAAGCCTTGTCGCCCTTCGGGCCGCTGCCCTTTACCGAACGCTATGAGGACGGCCATATAACGCTGGTTGAGGAAGAGACGGTCGGCGATCGCCATCCGCACAGCTTTGGCCGGATGGTCGCCTTCCACGGGCAGATGGGCATGTTCACCCGCGCGCTCAGCTACATCATGAGCCACGGCGCCGACGGGCTTCGCCAGGTTGCCGAAGACGCGGTGTTGAATGCCAATTACGTGCTGCGCAGCCTGGAGGGCGTGCTCGATGCCCCCTTCGCCGCGAGCGGCCCTTGCATGCACGAGGCGCTGTTCAGCGATGAGGGGATGGCAGAAGGCTTCACCACGCTCGATATCGCCAAGGGCCTGATCGACGAGGGCTTCCACCCGATGACGGTCTATTTCCCGCTCGTCGTTCACGGCGCCATGCTGGTCGAGCCGACCGAGACCGAGAGCAAGGCCGCGCTGGACCAGTTCATCGGCGCGCTGCGATCGGTGGCGGGGCGGGCCAAGGCGGGCGATCCATCGTTGAAAACCGCGCCGCACTTCGCCCCGCGCGCCCGGCTCGATGAGACGCTGGCCGCGAGAAAACCTGTGCTGGTGTGGAAGGATGCGCCGCTAGCCGAGGCAGCGGAATAGCATGACCTGGGCTGCGCAATTCCAGATCGTCAATACGGCTGCCCTTGTCCTGTGGCTGGTGTTGGTCCTGGCGCCGCGACGGTTCGGTACGATTGGCTGGCTCCGGCTGCTGGGCGTGGGCGGGCTGTGTCTCTTTTACGTTGTGCTGCTGACGACGGCACTGACGATCGGTTTTGGCGATGCACCGGGCACCGCGCCCGATTTCTCGACGATCGCCGGCATCCGCGCCATTTTTGGCACCGATGGCGGGGTCGTGACGGGTTGGACGCATTATCTCGCGCTCGATCTCTTCACAGGGCTCTGGATCGCAGAGGATGGCGACAGGCGAGGCATTAATCGCTTCGTCCAGGCGCCTGTTTTGGCGCTTACTTTTCTTGCCGGGCCAGCGGGGCTATTCTTGCATTTGTTGTTGTCGCGCTCGTTCTGGCGGTTGAAGGGGAATGATGATGCCGGTTGATCCAGCTCACCCACAACAGTGGATCAGCTATGTCGTCACGGCGGCCATCGTCGCCTTCGTCCTGGCGCTCCGGATGCGGCGGCTGAGCCAGTCGCGTCCCTTAAAGCTCGAACGACTCTGGATATTTCCTACGCTTTATCTCGTTCTGGCGAGCGTCATGCTGTTCGAATTTCCGCCATCGGGCCTGCAATGGGCGCTGTGCGGCTTGGCTTTAGTCGTTGGTGGCGCGCTTGGCTGGCAGCGCGGCAAGATGATGCAGATCGAGGTCGATCCGGCAACGCACATGTTGAACCAGCGGGCCTCCGCCGGGGCGCTGATATTCCTGGTTGCGCTGGTCGCGATCCGGTTCGGTGCGCGCGGGCTGCTGGGTAGCGGCGGCGGTCCGCTGCACCTGAACACCATGGTGCTGACCGATGTCCTGATTGTCATGGCGCTCGGCCTCTTCACGGCGCAGCGCGTTGAAATGTATTTGCGGGCGCGGCAATTGCTGGCGCAGGTTCGACCCGCGCGCGCTTAGAACCAGCGCTTCACCCGCGCCATATAGTCGACATAGGGCTGGCCGAATTTCGCGGTCAGATAGCGTTCTTCCCGCGCAATCACCTGCGTGTTGATGGTGAACAGCGCAACAAACCAGAGCAGCAGCGAGGGCATGCTGTGCAGCAGGATAGCCAGCCCCAGATAAGCAATCGACATACCGAGATACATGGGGTTGCGGGTGCGGGCATAGATGCCGGTGTCGATGATTCCGCTGGTCGCTGTGGCCGGGTTGGGGTTCTCGCCCCGCTTGCGAAACAAGCCGATGGCGATGCCGATCAGGATAAAGCCCGGGAATAGAAAGATCATGCTCAAACCGCCGGGGATTGGCAACGGTGGCAGGCCCAGCAGCCAATCAATGACCGGCCCGAGCAGCAAGAGCCCGAGAAAAATGAACGGCGGCGGAAACAGCACGCCCGCGCCGCGATCAACCTCTGCCATCACGCCCCCTATTGCAAAGCCAGATGGCTGGTTTAGCGCTCATGCCGTCGACAAGCGAGGCATATGATGGCTGATCCCACACCCTGGATCGTGACGGAAGATGGCGGTGACGTGCGCAAGCACGCCCCCGCCACAGAGCGAAACCGTTCGGCGATTGCAGAAGTGCTCGCCGATGTGCTGCCGGTGCAGGGGCTCGTACTGGAAATCGCGAGCGGGAGTGGGGAGCATTGCGGCTATTTCGCCCACATGCTGTGCGGCCATGAATGGCAACCAAGCGACCCGGATGCCACCGCGCGTGCGTCAATCGCGTCATGGACGGCGGGCATGCCCAATGTCCGTGCGCCGCTGGAGCTCAATGCAGCGGCGCCCGATTGGCCAATCGAGCGGGCAGACGCGGTGCTGTGCATCAACATGATCCATATCAGTCCGTGGGCCGCCACGCTTGGCCTGATGGCAGGCGCGGCGCGGCTGCTGCCGCATGGTGGCCCCCTCATCACTTATGGCCCTTATCGCCGAAAGGGCGTGGCGACGGCACCAAGCAATGAAACGTTCGACGAATCGCTGCGCGCGCGTGATCCGCAATGGGGGCTGCGCTCGGTCGAAAGCGTCACCGAAGCGGCCAAAGCAAACGGCCTCGCGTTTGATCGACTGATCGAGATGCCGGCCAACAACCTGATACTCGTCTATCGCAAGGCCTGATCAGGCGATGACGCGCTCTACTTTTTCGCGCCGCAACCGGTGCTCGCGCCACACGATGTAGAGCCCGCTCGCGACAATCACTGGCGCGCCGATCCAGGTCGACCACTGGGGCACCGCGCCAAAGATCACCCAGCCATAGACGGCCGCCCAAACCAGGCCGGTATAGTCCATCGGCACCACGACAGACACAGGGGCGGCGTTGAGCGAGGCGGTCATGAACAACTGGGCGACACCGCCTGTCAGCCCCACGGCGACCATCAATAGCCAGGTCTCTAGTGGATGTGGCGTCCAGTAGAGCGCGAAGGCAATCGCGGTCGGCGGAACCGATAGCGCGGAGAACCAGAAGACGATGGTGGGCGCACTTTCGGTTTTGCTGATCTGACGGAGCAGGATCGAGACGCTCGCGCTCATCATCGCGCCCATCAGGCCGGTGAACACGCCGATGCCCGCCATCTGCCCGGTGCCCGGCTGCGCCACGATGACCACGCCGATAAACCCTATCGCGACCGCGCCCCAACGGTGCCAGCCGGTTGGTTCCTTCAGGACCAGCGCACCAAGCACGGTTGCGAAGATCGGCAGAGTGAACTGCAACGTCGTCGCTTCCGCCAGCGGCAGAAACAGGATGGTCGAAAAAACGAAGCACATGCTGACCAGGCCAAGCGCCGCGCGCGACAAATGCGCGCCGATCCGATTGGTTCGCAGCGTCCCGAGCCCCGCCCCGAAGCCAATCCAAACCAGCACGATCGGCAGGGCAAAGGTCTGGCGGAAGAACATCAGCTCGGCGAGATGGGCGCCATTGGCTTCCGCCAATTTGATCAGCACGTTCATCACCGAAAAGGTCGCGACTGACCCCAGCCGCAACGCGACACCATAGAAGACGCGGTCGCGGCTGATGACGGGCTGGTTCATGCGCCTTCTCTTGTTCGCCCGCGCGTCTGCGATCAAGTCCTACGTGACGAGGGGGAATTCCCACGCTATCCGACAGCGATGATCAAGCATGCACTCTCCGTCACCCGCGACGCCAATTTCGCCGAATGGTATCAATCCGTCATCACCGAGGCTGACCTCGCCGAGGAGAGCGGCGTTCGTGGCTGCATGGTCATTCGGCCGTGGGGATACGGAATCTGGGAGCGGATCCAGCGGTTGCTTGATGATCAGATCAAGGCAACGGGGCATGAGAATTGCTATTTCCCGTTGTTCATCCCGCTCTCCTATTTCGAGAAGGAAGCCGAGCATGTCGAGGGCTTCGCCAAGGAGATGGCGGTCGTCACGCATCACCGGCTGGTGAGCGATGGCAAGGGCGGGCTGATGCCCGATCCCACTGCCAAGCTGGAAGAGCCGCTGGTGGTTCGGCCGACCTCTGAGACCGTCATCGGCACCGCCTTTGCGCGCTGGGTCCAGTCGTGGCGCGATCTGCCGGTGCTGATCAACCAATGGGCCAATGTGGTGCGCTGGGAGATGCGCACGCGGATGCTCCTGCGCACCAGCGAGTTCCTCTGGCAGGAGGGGCATACCGCGCACGCGACGGCCGAAGAGGCGCGCGAAGAGACGCTCAAGATGCTCGAAGTCTATCGCAGCTTCGCCGAGGATTGCGTCGCGCTGCCCGTCGTAGCGGGGGAAAAGCCCGAGAACGAACGC
>JBBQHG010000013.1:0-23053 GCA_038323755.1 Sphingomonadales bacterium | reverse complement strand
GACGACGACTGAGCAGCGGCGCGTGAGACTCGTGGGACTGGGTCATGCTTGATGGAGTTCGCGCGGCATCTGCTGCAAGTTACGCGAGTTGCGCGCAGGCGGATGCAATCGGGCGCCGTGTTGCCGATGCGCTTGCGGGTTATTTCGCTGCAGGCAGGCGCAGCCTGACGAGTAGCCCACCCAGATCCTCGCTCTCTTCGAGCGAGACGGTGCCGTCATATATCTCGGCCACGTCGCGGACGATGGCTAGGCCAAGGCCGGTGCCGGGCTTGCCGGTATCGAGCCTAGCGCCGCGATCGAAGATGCGCACCCGCTCTGCCTCGGGAATGCCTCTTCCGTCATCCTCCACCAGAAATTCAACAAAGCCCGCCTGGGCCCCGACCGTGACGAACACGCTGCCGCCGCCATATTTTGCAGCATTTTCTATCAGGTTGCCGAGCATTTCATCCAGATCCTGGCGCTCGACATGGACCTGCAGATCCTTTGGCCCGTCGAGATCGAAGCGGACATGGCCATAAAGCCGACCGACGGCTCGTTCGACCGATTCGAGGCTGGGCCAAACATCGGCCCGGCTGTGCGCATTGCCGCGCCTGCCGACCGCGCGGGCACGAGCGAGGTGGTGATCGACCTGCCGCCGCATCGTCGTCGCCTCGCGGATGACGGTCGGGCCGAGATCGTCGGCATTGGCCGTGGCGGCATTCATGATGACGGTGAGCGGCGTTTTCAGCGCATGAGCGAGATTGCCGGCATGCCGCCGCGCTTCCTCTGCCTGGCGCTCATTGTGCGCGATGAGCCCGTTCAGCTCCTCCACCATCGGCGCGACCTCGATCGGCATCGGCCGGTCGATCTGGCGCGACTGGCCGGAACGCATCTTAACGATTTCCTCGCGCACCTTGCGTAGCGGCCACAGCCCGTAAAAGGTCTGGAGCGCGGCCATCACGATCAGCCCCAGCGCAAGCATCAGGAAGCTGAACAGCAACGTCTGGCGCAATGTCTTGATCTGCGAGTCGAGCCCGACCCGGCTGCCAGCGACCTGAAAGCGCCAGCGCACATTGGAGCCGGGCAGCCGCGCGTCACGCTCTATCACGCGCAGCTTTTCGTCGGCAAACTGATCGCTGTCATAGGTGTGGATGCCAAGATCGGTATGATTCGCGCCGTAGCGCAGCCGCCGGTCCCAGAGCGATCGTGAGGGAAAATCCTCGCTATTCTTGCCGCTGACCTGCCAGTAAAGCCCCGAATAGGGCTCCAGAAAGCGCTGATCGGCGGGTTCGCGGTTGAAGATCACTTCACCGTCTGGCCCGAGCTCCGCCGAGACGATGAGCGCGGTCAGCACATATTCGAGCTGATCGTCAAAATTGCGGGTGACCGCTGCCGTCAGGACCCGGTCCAGCGCGAAGCCGCCGCCCGTCAGCAGCACGATGATCCAGGCCGCCGCAATCACGATCATCCGCCGGCTGAGCGACCCCGTGGTCCGCGTGCCGGGTGAAATCAGATCGCTGGGCGTGCCGGACAGGTCCATCTCAGCCGATCCTGGCGATCAGCGCGCGCTCAGGCATCGGGCTCTTCCAGGCTGTAGCCGAGCCCACGGATCGTGGTGATGACGTCCTGGCCCAGCTTCTTGCGGATGCGCGTGACGAACACCTCGATCGTGTTCGAATCGCGGTCGAAATCCTGATCATAGATATGCTCGATCAGCTCGGTACGGCTGACGACCTTGCCCTTGTGGTGGAGCAGATAGCTGAGCAGCTTATATTCCTGCGCGGTGAGCTTTACCGGCTCCCCCGCCTTGGTGACCTTGCCCGAGCGGGTGTCGAGCCGAATGTCGCCTGCCGTCAGTTCGGACGAGGCATTGCCCGAGGCGCGGCGGATAAGCGCACGCAGCCGGGCGATGAGTTCTTCCGACTGGAAGGGCTTGGCAACATAATCATCGGCGCCGGCGTCGAGACCGGCGACCTTGTCCGACCAGCTGTCGCGTGCGGTGAGCACGAGGACGGGCATCACCTTGCCTTCCTTGCGCCAGCGATCGAGCACCGTAAGCCCGTCAATCTCCGGCAGGCCGAGATCGAGCACGACGGCATCATAATTTTCGGTCTGGCCGAGGAAGAGGCCTTCCTCACCATCGGTCGCCAGGTCGATCGCATAGCCCGCGCCTTCCAGCGTGTTCTTCAGCTGCTGGCCCAGGCTTGGTTCGTCCTCGACGATCAATACGCGCATTATTTCTTCCCCCTGCTCGGCGCCATGTTCAACGATGTCCATGGCGCTTAGTTGCCGGTCCGGCCGATGATCTGCCCCGAACGGCCATCCACGGCAACCCAAATGACATCGCCATTGCGCAGGAACTTCAAGGTGTAAATCCCGCTGACCGAATCGAAGTCGAAACCGATATATTGCGTGTTGCCCATCGTCGGCAGCACGCGGCGCTCGATTTCCTTCAGCGGCAGAATGCGACCATTGCGCGTTTGATCGAACACTTCCTGCTGCTGGCCACGGTGCTGCGCATTCGCGTGACCGCAAGAGGCAAGCACCGCGCAGGCGGCCATAAACAGAGGCAATTTCATCTTCATGAGGCTTCGCATAGCTACGCTGCGTTGAACAGCCTGTGAATACACTCGTCAGGCAATGGTCAGGCAAGGCGATCGCGACGACCCTTCATCGGCAACTTGCCGCGCCGCAACAACGCCCCTAACGGCTGCCAGCATGGCTGCACCAATTCTTGCTTATGAAAAACTCGGGATCGTTCAGGGATCGGGCTGGCTGTTCCGTGACCTGGACATTCATATCGGTACGCGCGACCGGCTGGCGCTGATCGGGCGCAATGGGGCGGGCAAAACGACCTTGCTCAAACTGATCGCCGGCCGCATCGATGCGGATGAAGGGCGCCGGACAATCGTGCCGGGAACCAAGGTAATCCTGCTCGAACAGGACCCGCAGGTGACCGGCTTTGCCACACTCGCCGATTTCGTGATGGCCGGCGATGATGCGCCCTTGGCGCATGAGGCGGAGGCGATAGCCGACCAACTCGGCATCGATTTGACGCGTGAGGCAGCGAGCGCGTCCGGCGGCGAACGGCGGCGCGCGGCGATTGTCCGCGCGCTGGCGCAGGACCCCGATGTCCTGCTGCTCGACGAGCCGACCAACCATCTCGATATCGCCGCGATCGAATGGCTGGAAAGCTGGCTGGCGCGGTTTCGCGGCGCTTTTGTCGTCATCAGCCATGATCGCACCTTTCTCACCCGGCTGACCAAGCAGACGCTGTGGCTGGATCGTGGCGCGATCAGGCGCGCGGAAATCGGCTTTGGCGGGTTCGAGGCGTGGACCGAGCAGGTCTATGCCGAGGAAGCGCGCAACGCCGAGCGGCTTGATGCGAAGCTCAAGCTGGAGGAGCATTGGCTGCTTCGCGGGGTGACGGGACGCAGGCGGCGCAATCAGGGGCGCTTGTCAAAACTGCATGAAATGCGCGCGACACGCGCGGCGATGCTGGGGCCACAGGGGTCTGCCAATCTAACGATCGGCAGCGACGATGTGCGCACCAAGACCGTGATTGATGCCAAGGGCGTAACCAAAAAATATGGCGACCGCACGATCATCGGCGATCTGACACTTCGGGTAACGCGCGGCGACCGGATCGGCATTGTCGGCCGCAATGGCGCGGGCAAGACGACCTTGCTCAAGCTGCTGACTGGCGAAATCGCGCCGGATGCGGGGCATATCCGGCTCGCCAAGACGCTCGACGGGGTGATCATCGATCAGCAGCGCAGTCTGATGGCGCCCGAAAAGACGGTGCGCGACGTGCTGTGCGATGGCGGCGAGTGGATCGAGGTGCAGGGCGTCAAGAAGCACATTCAGGGCTATTTGAAGGAATTCCTGTTCGATCCGAACATGACTGAGGCGCGGATCGCCACGCTCTCCGGCGGGGAGCGCTCCAGGCTGCTGCTGGCGCGCGAGTTTGCGCGGCCCTCCAATCTGCTGGTGCTGGACGAACCGACCAACGATCTCGATCTTGAAACCCTCGATCTGTTGCAGGAGGTGATCGCCGACTATGACGGTACAGTGCTGATCGTTAGCCATGACCGCGATTTCCTCGATCGGACGGTGACGATCACCTTGGGCCTGAACGGGACCGGCCATGTCGATATCGTCGCCGGCGGCTATGAGGATTGGGAGCGCCAGCGCACCCCTGCCGCCTCATCCAAGCGCAGCGGCGGCAAGGTCGCGCATACCGCCCCGGTCGCCCCAGCCGCCCCCCCCGCCCCGCCGCCGCCGCCGCCACGCGTGAAGCTGACCTACAAGGACCAGCGCGATTATGATCTGCTGCCCAAGCGGATCGAGGCGCTGGATGCAGCGATAGCGCGGGATGAGGCGCTTCTTGCCGACCCCGCGCTTTATACGCGCGATTTCAAGCGGTTCGAAACGCTAACCAAGGCGGTTGCCGATGCGCGCGAGGAAAAAGAGGCGGCGGAATTGCGTTGGCTCGCGCTTGCCGAGCAGGTCGAAACGCTGGGCTAGACCTGATTTCAGTTAGGCCGAACCGGCATCGTTACCCTGCGATAGCATGGGTCCGGGCCACCTGGCACTGTGCCCGGGGACACCGGGCTCCCCCATGCGCGGGGGAACGATCCCGTCGAAGGGACGACGAGTTCAGATCAGGCAGCCAATAGCAGCGTGACAGCGGTGCCGGTCGCGTCGCTATCGACCATGATCGTGCCATCAGCCTGGCGGACAAACGCATCGACCAGCTTGGTGCCGAGCCCGCCATCGGCGACGGCGGTCGGGCGCGGCGCGGTGGGCATACCCACGCCATTGTCAGCGACCACCAGCCGCCAGCCCTCGGCAACAGCGGTGAAGGACACCGCGATCTTCCCCGCCTCGCGCCCCGTAAAGGCGTGTTTGGCGGCGTTCGTCACCAGTTCGTTGACGATCAGGCCGATTGAGACTGCCCGGTCGCGCGGCAGGAGCACATCGTCGCTGCTACACGCCAGTTCGATGCCCCCGCGCATCGCCAGCACATCGCCAAGCGCGGCGCACAATTCCGCCAGATAATCGCGAATCTGGACAGCGCCGGGTTGATCCCCGCCGCGATAGAGATGCCGGTGCGCGCGCGCGATGCTATCGACCCGCATGATCGCTGAATCGAGCGCCTCCGCCGTCGCGGGTTCTGCGCGACGGCGCTGCAGCTGGAGCAGGCTGGAAACCAGCGCGAAGTTGTTTTTCACGCGGTGATCGAACTCTTCGAGGAACAGGTCGCGGTCGGCGATCTGGCGGTCACGCTCCTCAGTGGCACGGCGGACGGCACGGCGAAACAACTCCGCCACCCAAATGATGATTGCGCTAGCAGCGATATTCACGAGCAGCCTTGGCCCATCAGCGGGATCGGCAAAGGCAAAGGATTGGTGCACCGGCAAGACAAAATACCAAGCGTACAGCACCGACATAAGGCCCGTTATCGCGCCCGATGGCCAGCGTGCAAACAGCGTGGCGAGCAGGATCGCGGGATAGGCCAGCGCAAAGGGGCCGGCGCCGGGGGCCAGGATATCAGTCGCGATGCGTGCGAGGATGGCCCCTCCCGAACAGGCGAGGCCAAAGCCGATTTGCGTGACGATCGCAGGCAGTATCGGCGCGAGCCGATCGACAAGGTCAAGTTCGCCAATGCGCGCCATCAGCCGGTTGGGCCCGTAACGATTGTCCAAGTCAACCGTTATAGGCCTGGGCTTGATCTGGATCAGGCGCTTTTCTGCGTCGACGGCACGGCATTACCCCAGCGCACTACCCCAGCGTCGCGAGCAGCGCCCTTGCCGTGCTGCGGTCACTGAAGGTGGCATCTGCGAGCGCCACGCCGATATTGGCCCTGGCCGATGCCTTGTCACCAAGCTCGGCCTGGACTTGCGCAATGTGCCAGCGCAGGCCGGCATGGTTGGGGGCGATCGCTACAGCTTTCCGGAGCAGCTCAAGCGCGGCGCGATCTTCCCCCGCCTGGAACAGCGCCCAGCCCAACGCGTCCGTCGCGGCCGGGTTGAGCGGCGCCAGGCGATAGGCGGCGGCGGCATAGAGGCGGGCCGAGTCGACGTCGCCACTGCCGGCATAGGCATAAGCCAGTTCAGCCAGCAATGCGGCGTCGCGATTGCCCAACCGTTCCCGCAACCCCTCCAGCGTGGCGATTGCGGCATCCCAATCGCCTGCGGCAATCTGCCAATGCGCGGTCAGTCGCAGGGCTGCCGTATTCTGTGGGTTTTGCGTCAGGAACAACGCCAGCACCGTTGCTGCGTGTTGACGATCGCCGCTACGATCAAGCGCTTCCACCGAGCGCAGCATCGTCCCCTCGTCAAAGCGCAGGCTGGCAGCGCGCGCATAAGCAGCGGCAGCGGCATCGAATCGTTCCATCTGCATCAGCGTATCACCCACCAGCAGATGCGCTTGTGGCGCGCCGGGATAGAGGCGAGCCAATCGTTGCGCCTCGGACAGTGCAGCGCCACTCCTTCCGCTATCGATGAGCCCGCGGATATAGTCGACGGCGACAATCGGGTTGTCGGGATGGCGATCAAGCGCGCTGGCGGTTTCGGCCACAGGGCTGTCTGTACCGAATGGCGTGGTGGTTTCGACTAGCGGCACTGCTGCGCGATCAAGAAACTTGGCGGCCCAATCGTGCTCGTGCGTCTGCTCGAAAGCATGGCCGACCAGATTGAGCGTGTAGCTGTCGGCATCGCTGCGCACCGCGATGGCCCGCAGAATTTGCAGCGCGCCGGCGGCGTCGCCCGATCGCAACAGTGCGGCGCCGAGCAACCGGCGAGCAGGCAGGTTCATTGGTTGCAGGCTCAGCACCCCGCGCCACTGATCAATCGCCTGCTGATAGGCCCCGGCGCGGTAGTCAAGAATGCCACCGAGCAGCAGCGCGCCGGGCTGACCGGCCAGCGCACCGCCGGTTCGTTGCATCAGGCTGCGCGCGAGATCGTCATTGCCAGCGCGCGCGGCCATCACGGCTTGCAGATACAGCGCCTGCGGGCTGCCGGGCCGTGCCGCCAGCGCCCGGCGCGTCATCTTCAGCATCGCCGAATATTGCCCGGCATCCCCCAAGGTCGCTGCATATTGAATAAGCGCATCATGCCGCCACGGATCGACCCTTAGCGCGGTTTCAAACCAGGGGAGTGCGGCGATCAGGCCATATTGCGCGCGGACCAACTCGCCGCGCAGCACCAACGCATCGACATTGCCACGATCGATTTCGAGCGCGCGATCGGCTGCCGCGATGGCACCGGCGATATCGCTCGATTGCTGGCGTACCCGGCCAAGATCGGTCCAGGCCAGGCTGTCGCGGCCCTGTGTCGCACCAATGACATGGGCCAGCAGGTGCTGGGCGCGCGGCAATTGCCCCTGTGCGGCCAATGCCCTGGCGGCCACACGCATCGCATACACTGCGTATTTCGGCTCGGCTTTGGCCGCCTCGGCCAGCGCGCGCCGGGGGTCGCCTTGCAGCAGCCATGCTTGCGCATAAAGCTGGTGGGCGCGTGCCATATCGAAGCCTGAATCAGCCGCTCGCCCGAGTTCGCCCTGGGCGGCCTGCCCTTCACCAAGCGCCAGGTAAGTCCGTGCCAGCACGGCATGCGCAAGACCCCAGCTCGGATCTGCGTTGACCGCTTTCAGTGCATGGCTGCGCGCAGCGGTCGCGTTGCCATGGTCGAACAGCGCCAGGCTCTGGGCAAGCTGCTGGCGGGCGGCCCCGGCATCAGCGCGCGCCGGCCCCACCCTGGTCAGCACAACCAACGTCGCGCCGATCAGCAACGCAACGACCAGCCCGAGCAGCGCGCGCCTACGCATGAAGGTCATAAGATTTAAGCAGATCATACAAAGTCGGTCGGCTGATGCCGAGCAGCTTGGCGGTGTTTGAGATATTTCCTTCGGCGCGGGCAAGCGCATGGCGGATCGCCGCACGATCGGCGCTTTCGCGCACCGCCTTCAGGTTCAGCGGCTCGGCCGGCGCGCGATCGTCCAGATCAAGATCGGCTGCGGTGATCGCCTTGCCCTCGGCCATGATGACCGCGCGTTTCATCCGGTTTTCCAGTTCGCGGACATTGCCGGGCCAGCCCCAGCTGTCGATCGCTGCATGCGCATCGGGTGCCAGACTGGTGACGCCGGAGTGCATGGCCTTGGCGTATTTTTTCAAAAAATGCCGCGCGAGCAGACTGGCATCGCCGGTACGCTCAGCCAGCGACGGGATACGGATGACGATCTCCGCCAGCCGGTAATAGAGATCGTCGCGGAACCGCCCATCGGCAATCATCGCATCGACATCCTGGTGGGTGGCGCAAACGATGCGTGTGTCGACGGCGATAGGCTTGCGTCCGCCGATCCGTTCGATCACGCGTTCTTGCAAGAAGCGCAGTAGCTTCACCTGCAGCGGCAAGGGGATATCACCCACTTCGTCCAAAAAAAGCGTCCCGCCCTGCGCCTGCTCGATCTTGCCCTCGGTCGTTTTCACCGCGCCGGTGAAGGCGCCCTTTTCATGACCGAAGAGCTCGGATTCGAGCAGGGTTTCCGGGATGGCCGCGCAATTGATGGCGATGAAGGCGCCTCCCCGGCGCGGGCTCGCTTCGTGGAGTCCTCGCGCCAGTAATTCCTTGCCGGTGCCGCTAGCACCGAGCAACATGACCGAGACATCCGCCGGTGCAACGCGCTCGATCGTCCGGGTGATCTTGAGCATTTCCGGCGCCGCGGTGATCATCCCGCCAAGTGCCGTCTGCACGCCCTGACTGTTGGCGAGTCGACGATTTTCCGCCTCCAGCGCATGCACATGAAAGGCGCGGGCCACGATCACCCCCAGTTGATCGATATCGATGGGCTTCTGATAGAAATCCCAGGCGCCATGTTCGATCGCCCGCAACGCGCTTTCGCGTGCGCCGTGGCCGGAGGCCACCACGATCTTGGTATCGGGCTTCAACTGAAGGATGGCATCAAGCGTGGCGAATCCCTCGGTCACGCCATCAGGATCTGGCGGGAGCCCGAGATCAAGCGTCACCACATCAGGCATTTCGGCACGCAGCAGATCGATCGCCTCGGCACGGTCGCTGGCAACGAAGACCTGATAGCCGTCATAGGCCCAGCGCAACTGGCGCTGAAGCCCGGCATCGTCCTCCACGATCAGCAATTTGCGCATTTCGCTCATGCTGCCTGCCCCACGCGATCTACCCCTGCAAGCGCGGCGGGCAAGGTCACGCGAAAGCGGGTCCCTTCCCCTTCACGGCTGAAAACCTCAACGCTGCCGCCCATTGATTCGGCCAACTGACGCGCTTCGAACGCGCCAAGACCGAAGCCGCCGATCTTGGACGATACAAAGGGCTTGAACAGCCGATCGCGGATGAACGCCGCGTCCATCCCACAGCCGTGGTCGACCACGTCGATCGCAATTTTGCCGCCCTCGCGCGTCACCATCATGGCGACGGGATCACCCGGCGGGCTGGCCTCGATCGCATTCTGCAGCAGGTGCCCCAGCAGCTGTTCGACACGCGCCGCATCGGCAATCGCCAAAGCATCACGCAGACCGCCCGTTGCGATAGGATGCTGAGCGCGACGCAGAGCAGCCACGCGCTCGATCAACGGCACGATTTCTACCGGTTCGGGTGCCGTCAGCCGGTTCGAATGGTGCTGCGAGAGGCGCGCGAGCAGATCGTTCATCCGCGTGGCCGAATCCTTGAGCGTCGCGATCATGTCTGCTCGAAAATCCGGGTTGTCGGCGTGCCGTTCGGCATTGCGCGCCACCAGGCTCAGCTGGCTGACCAGGTTTTTGATATCGTGCATGATGAAGGCAAACCGCCGGTTGAATTCATCAAAGCGCTGTGCGTCCGACAGTGCTTCATGCGCGCGCGCTTCGGCCAGATAGCTCGCCACTTGTCGACCAGCCAGCCTGAGCAGATCGAGATCCTCCCAATCAGGGCTGCGATCGATCGGCGGGCGAGCGAGCAGGATCGCCCCGGTGAGCTTGCCGAAGTGAATAAGCGGCACGAGCACCCAGGCATCGGCGCGATCAAGCATCCAAATCGGCATTGTCGTCATTTCGGCGGCATCCGCATCGCCGTCGCGCACCGAATCCAGCGCGACAATTCTGCCCGTCGTTTCGAGATAGCGGGCAAGGCTCGCCGCGCCGCTCTGCGTGGGCACCCCGCCAATATCCCAGTTCCAGGCAGCCCCCTGACCCAGCCCGCTGCCATCCGGCACCAGCAGCATGCCGCTTGTCGATCCGGTCAGGTCCGCCACAGCCTTGACGATGCGCTGCTCAAGCGGCGCGGCGCCATCGCCGGGCTTACCCAGCGTGTCGGTGAAGCGCAGCCATTCCGCGCGGTAATCATAGCGATGCGTGAAGAAGTGTTTGGCGAGCTTCACCTTCGTCCAGGCGCGCAACCACGGGGTCGACAGGATCGTGACCATCGCCGTCGTCGAGCCAAACACAAAGGCCGTCTGCAATATCCGCCCGTAATTGCCGCCCAGCGCGCCCAGGGCGCTCGTCGCGAGTGCCATCGCCACAACATAAAGGACGAGCGCGGCGAGCGACACGGAGCGATAGGCAATGGTGCGCGACAATTGCAGCGACCAATCGCCATTTCGGTGTGCGGCAAGCGCCAGCAGCGGCGCGACCAGTGCCATCACGATACCACGCGCCAGCGCGAGCGTGATCGGCTGCATCACATCCAGATACCGCAGTGTGTAGAGGCCAAGATCAATCGCCCACATCGCCGCAAGGGCAAGCAACGCAAGCCTGATCCCGCCGCGGGCAGCAGGGGCTGCGGCATTGTAGAGATGTTGGACAAGGACCAGCGCGGTTGCAGCGACCAGCATACGCATGATGATTGCCACCTGGCCGACGGCTGTCTGTTCGATCGCATCGATCGTCGCCGCCGACACGATGGCAAGAATGCCCCCCGCCATCGCAACGATTGCAACAGTGGCATAAACAATGGTGATCGCCGCAGCCGCAGGTGCGCGCCGGTCACGACGCAACAGCGCGACCATGAAGGCCAGCCAGGCGATGTTGCGACCCGATTCGGCAAGTTGACTGATCAGGTCGCCCGCACCGATACCAGCAACCGCCAGCGCCCATAGCGCGGTGACCGTGAGCGCAACCAGGAAAGCGAAGCGCGGCAACGCAGCCGTTGCCCGGCTAACCTGCGACAGGGCGAGTGCCCCGAACAGCAGCGCCGCGAGCGCGTGCGACCAAAGGACGATGATCGCGACCACGGGCTAGCGCGCCCCTTCGGGCCACAGCACCACGCGGATCGTCTGCAGCAGGATCAACAGATCGAGAAAGGGCGAATAATTCTTGGCGTAGTAAAGATCATATTCCAGCTTCTGCCGCGAATCCTCGATCGACGCGCCATAGGGATAGTTGATCTGGGCCCAGCCGGTGATGCCCGGCTTCACCATATGCCGCTCGGCATAATAAGGCAGCTTCTGCTCGAGATCATCGACGAATTGCGGCCGCTCCGGGCGCGGGCCGACGAAGCTCATTTCGCCCTTGAGCACGCTCCACGCCTGGGGGATTTCGTCAATCCGTGTCTTACGGATGAACTTGCCGATCCGGGTAATGCGCGGATCGTCCTTCTCAGCCCAGACCGCCTGACCATTGACCTCGGCGTCCTGTCGCATCGACCGGAGCTTCACGATATCGAAGCCGACATTGTAAAGGCCGACGCGGCGTTGCCGATAGAAGGCAGGCCCCTTGCTCTCCAGCTTGATGGCAATCGCTGTCAGAATCACAAGCGGCGCCGTGAACATGATCAGAATGACGCTGGCCGCGATATCGAAAAGGCGCTTGAACGCGCCCGAAATCATCCGCCCCGACGAGAATCCGTCGGAAAAAATCAACCAGCTGGGATTGACGCTGTCGAGGTCGACGCGACCGGTTTCGCGCTCCAGAAAGGTCGATATCTCGTTGACATGAACCCCAGTGGTCTTGATCCGCAACAAATCCTTGAGTGGCAAGGCGTTGCGCCGTTCCTCCAGCGCCAGCACAACTTCGCTCGCGTTCAGCAGCACGACATGGTCTGCCAGATTATAGATGGCGTCGCGCGCAATGGCTTCGGGAATGACTCGGTTGGCTTCGCTCATCGACACATAGCCGACGACGACAAAGGCAGAGCCTGGCGTCTGCGCCAGCATCTTCAACCGTTGCGCACGCAAGCCTGCGCCCAAAACAACGATTCGCCGTTTGAACGCCTGGCTGCCCAGCGTCTTGCCCAGCAGGATACGCAGCGCAATTAGCCCAAGGACGGCAAATCCCATCCCGTAAAAGAGATTGGATCGCCAGAAATCGAGCGCTGGCACGAGATAGAAGATCGCGCTTTGCAGAATAACGCCGAGCGACACCGCGACGATCAAGCGCGCCGTCGCGTAGCGCAGCGATTGCAGCGCGTTCGCGCCATACACGCCGACCGCCATCATCGCGATTTCGAGCGTTCCGGCAAAACAGATCAGTTGCGGCAGACGGGTGCTGATCGGCAGCACCGACACATGGAGTTGGCCCATCCGGACCAGCCAGCCGACCTCGCCCGCCACAAATAGCAGGATGATATCCAGAATCGCGAGCAGGAGCACCGCGTTGGGGACATAATGCTTGAAGAGCCTGATCATTGCGGGAACCATTTAGCCCATAAAGTGTAAATAATTCCGACACGCCCACCCGCTTGAATCCGCCAGTCAAAACCGTCTGAAATCGCATCGCTAATCGTCGGGATGCTTTGCCTGCCCGCGGCTTGCACGCTATGCGGCAACCATTACCGGAGAAGTTGATGCCCGCTCTCGCCCCCGACGCCGTTTCCGCCCCCGCTATCGTTCCAGTGATTTTGTCGGGAGGATCAGGGACGCGCCTGTGGCCGATGTCGCGGCCCGAAATGCCAAAGCAATTGCTGGCGCTGACTGCAGAAGAAACAATGCTGCAGCTGACCGCCCGTCGAACGGCTGATCCCGCCCGGTTCGCCGCGCCGATCATCGTCGCGAATGCGCAACATGGTGATCCCGTCAACGCGCAGCTTGCCGCAATCGGCGTGGGCGCTCAGGCGTTGATCCTCGAGCCTATGGGGCGCAACAGCGCGCCCGCGATTGCGCTGGCGGCGATCGCGGCGGGCGGCGGATCAGCGCCAATTCTCGTCATGCCATCAGACCATGTCATTGCCGACCTTGCCGGGTTCCACGCCGCAATAGATCGCGCCTTGCCGCTGGCGCGCGACGGTTGGCTGATCACTTTCGGCATCGACCCCGACGCCCCTGATACCAGCTATGGCTGGATCAAGAGTGGCGAAGCGATCGGCACGGGGGTCAACCGTGTCGCTCAATTTGTGGAAAAGCCACCGCTCGACCAGGCGCAGGCGATGTTTGCCGCTGGGGACTATTATTGGAATGGCGGCATCTTCCTATTTCGGGCCGATGCTTTTCTGGCTGCTTTGGATGCCCATGCCCCGGCCATGCTGGCGGCCTGCCAGCAAGCGATGGACGGGGCGACTCGCGAGGGCATCCGCCTGTTCCCGGCTACCGAAAGTTTCGCCGCCTGCCCTGCCGATTCGGTTGATTATGCGGTGATGGAAAAAGCGGACCGCGTGGCCGTAGTTCCCGTCAGCATGGGCTGGAGCGACGTTGGCAGCTGGGATGCACTTCACGCGGTCAATAGCAAGGACGCCGATGGCAATGCCATCAACGGCCAGGCGCTGCTGCTCGATACGACTGGATCGTTGGTGCATAGCGACGGCATTCGCATCCACATGGTTGGCATGGCCGATGTGATTGTGGTCGCCAGCGGCAATGACGTGATGATCATGCCGCGGGGGCGCTCGCAGGAGGTCAAGGCGTTGCTGGCAGCGCGGGACAAGCGCTAACGGCAGCCCTGCATCGGTCGACCGCCGCTGGTCGCCGGAATGTAGGCAATGCCGTCCAAGCGCTGCACCCGGCCCCGCAGCGTGGCTGGCACAAGCGCGGGCTCGAACAGGATGTAGAGATGGCCGGGGTTGATCCGGCCCGCGCTGAATGCAGCGACATCGCCCTCCAGCCGGGCATGAGTCTCGCGCGATTCGCGAGCGGCATATGTAAAGCGTGTCGCCCGGCAGGCGAGCATGGCCCGCCAGCTTACTTCTTCGAGCAACTGCACGTCCGCCGTGCTGCTCGGGGGGATGAATTCCACCGCCGATGCCTGTGCGATAATTGCCGGCCAACGTGGATCAACGGTGCGGTGGTACACGACCGGGTCATCGGCGGCAGCGGTCAAGGTTCGGATCGCCGCAAACATCGGGGCGATGTCGATCAGCTGGAGCGCGAGCGCGGCGGCGAGGAGGAGAGTGGCACGCGAGTCATCGAGCCGATAGGCACCGAGGATCGCTGCCAGCACAAGCGCATAGGATACCGGCCAAAATAATCGCCCCCCGGCGCGGACGGGATCAAGAAAATCGACCACTGCCTGACCGATCGGCACGACGAACACCGTTTGCCCCTGAAAATGAATATGGCTGCCAAGTGCAAGCAAAGTGAGCACGGCAAAGGCAGGCGCCAGCCAGCGCAACCGGGCCACGCCGCCTTCTTCCCAGACCGGTACGCGCATCGTCGCCAGAATTGGAAGCGAGATGACGATCAGAAACAACAACCCGGCGCCGAGATATTGAAAGCCTTCAAATCCCCGCCCGTGATCTTCGAGCGTCGATGGCAGGAGCGCCGAATAGGAAGGATTGCCTGGGTTGAAGAGCCCATCCACCCCCATCGGGAAGGCGCCGAATGTGCCGGTCGACAGGAACTTGCCGCCAAAGGCGCCATTCAATGCCATCAAGCCGACGACCATCGCCGCGACGAGGGCGTGGCCGGCGATTAGTCGCAACGCGGTCCGCACCAGCGGTCGATCGGCAAGCGCCGACAGCACGGCGCTCGCCCAGATCGCAGCGACCATCAGCAGCAGATAGACATGGACCAGTGCCGCGATGCCCAGCACCGCCGCCCACCACCCGACCGACCGGGCACGGCGCTGATCAATGAAGATCCACAGCGCCCAAAGGATCAGCCAGTGCGCACATAGATTGGTGTGGACGAGTCGATTGAACAGCGTGGGCAGCAAGGTCAGCAGCGCCATGCCGAGCCACGCCGACAGGAAATCGGGCGCGGCGCGGCGGACCAATAGCCAGGCGAAAAAGGCGTGGAGGAAGACGCAGGCCAGCAGCCACAAACCGATGACCTGCACACCGGGCGGCAGCCAGCCAGCGATCGGCCATAGCAGCAGTCCAAGCAGCGGATTGCTATCGGTGAAAAGGAGCGTCACGCCTTCGGGCGAGGACAGCATTGTCTCTCGCGTGCCCGGCCAATCGCCGACCCGCAGATAGGCGGCCAGGCCAAGCGCGTTCTGGCCGACATCATGCCCCTGCAACAGCCAGCCGACATTGGTGGGATCAAGGATGCCGGGGTGGACCCATAGCAGAAAGGCCGCCAGCGGCACGGCGATCAAGGCGATCGTTCGGGCGATTGAAGCCAGCACATAGATCCTTTCGACAGCACCTTCGTTTACGGGTCGAACGCGCTAACGCCAATCCATCACTTGCAGCCCCTGTGCCGACAATATATACCGCGCTATGCAATTATGGGGCGGGTGATGGACGTTATCGCAGAGCAGGGCGGCCTCTTCCTTGGCAGCCGGTTGAAACGGCTGGCCGAGCGGCTGCAGGCCGATGTCAGCCAGATCGTGGCCGAAGCCGGGCTGCCGATCCAGCCCAGCCAATATCCGTTGCTGGTGGCGCTCGATCAGGCGGGTGCGATGACGGTTGGCCAGCTTGTCGAGGCGATCGGCATCAGCCAGCCGGCGGTGACGCGGGCGCTCAACCGCCTTGTCTCCATCGGCCTAATCGACACCGAGACCGACACAGGCGACCGGCGACAGCGTCTGATCTCCCTCAGCGCCGCGGGCCACGCGGCCATCGCCCAATCGCGCCGCGATATCTGGCCGCGCGTCGAATCGGCGGTGGCCGAGATTTGTGACGGCCTGTCGGGCCCACTGCTCGATCAGATCGGTGCGATCGAGGCAGCGCTCGCTGCCGCACCGCTCGGGCAGCGCGGCAATGGGCTTGTGATCCGTGAGTTTGCAGAGCCGT
This sequence comes from Sphingomonadales bacterium, assembly GCA_038323755.1. GTDB lineage: Bacteria > Pseudomonadota > Alphaproteobacteria > Sphingomonadales > Sphingomonadaceae > Sphingomonas. The sequence goes on along the minus strand of JBBQHG010000013.1, from coordinate 6,959 downwards.
TGGCGAGCGACTTTCACGACATTAATGCCGAATGGATCAACGAGATGTTTCGAATGGAAGCGACCGACCGGGACGTGCTGGAGAACCCACGGCAGCGCATCATCGACCCCGGCGGTGCCATCCTGTTCGTCGAGGCAGCAGGGCTTGGCATCGTTGGCGCCTGCGCGCTGCAAAAGACCGGTGAGCGCCAGTTCGAGCTGACCAAGATGGGCGTACGCTCCAGCGCGCAGGGGCGCAAGGCGGGCGAGTTCCTACTCGCAGCGATGCTGGACCGCGCCCATCTGCTGGGTGCCGAAACGCTGTACCTGCTGACCAACAAGATCTGCGCACCCGCGATCCATTTATATGAAAAACTGGGGTTCCAGCATGACGAGGGCATCATGCAGCGCTTTGGGGCCCGTTATGCGCGCTGTGACGTCGCGATGCGGTATCATTGGCCTGCCGATCGGCAAGCGGCCTTCGACAAGGCCCATGTCAGCCTCTAGGAACAGAGGCGGCGGGGGCGCCAGCACGGAGACTGAAGATGCGTTTGACGATGAAATGGCTTGCGGCCCCAACCGCAGCGCTGGTTACCCTGGCGAGTGCCGCGCCCGCGCAACAGGATAACGATTCGATCCGCCGTGCTGCCGAGCAGCCGCTGCGCGACACCAAGATAAAGCAGGACAAGATTCCGGATATCCTGTTGCTGGCAGCCTCTGCCCCCTATTCGTCGGTCAATACCCGATCGTGCGGCGCGATTGCCGGTGAGATCCGGCAATTGACGGCGGTGCTCGGCCCCGATGTCGATGCGCCTGCCAAGAAGAAGGGCGAGGCATCAGCGATTGCCGCAGCGGCGGCGCGCGGCGTCGTCAATACCTTCATCCCCGGGCTGGGCCTGGTGCGCGTCATCACCGGCGCCGACAAAGCGCAGCGCCGCGCAGAGGCGGCGGTCTATGCCGGATCGGTGCGGCGTGGCTATCTCAAGGGGCTGGGCCTTTCGAAAGGCTGCGGCGCCAGCGCGGCGCCGCGCGCAGCCGCCGTCGCCGACACCCCGGAACTGCCCAAGGATGACAAGGACGACAAGGACTGATCCGCGGCGGTTGAACGCAGCAGCGCTGTAGCCGGCTGGCGCCGATCGCCGATGGGCTTGAGCGAGATTGCTTTACCCCAAGCCATTCGTTTCAAGCCCACGGGTATCGGCTTTGCCGATCCCGAGGGCGGGCTATGTCAAGCAACGTGCCGCTGGCGCTGTGCCGGGTGCCTCGACGTCGGTCCTGCGGGCCGAAGCCTGTCCGGAGTGGCTGGCGTGCCAGCCGGTCGAAGGGCTCGATACGAACGGCCGTTTTCAGTCAGTCAACCCCAACTCAGCGAGCGCCGCGCCTTGCGCATGGCGGCGGCGGTCGGCGCATCGCCCTTCGCGGTCATTTCGGCAATCAGCCCTGCCGCCGCCGCGTCCGACTGGTTCTGGCTGAGCTTGTGCGTGGTGCGGGTTGCCGAGACGGTCATCTCGAACGCCGTGATCGCGCCGAGCATCGCCTCGAACCGGGCAGGCTCCATCTTGGCCCGCGTCCAGTTCTCGCTGACACGCGGCTCAAGCGCTGCTGCCAGGCCATCGAGCAGATCGACCAACGCGGCGCGATCGAGCGCGCGCACCGTGCCTTCGGCTTCGATCGCGACGTAATTCCACGTTGGCACGGAGCCGCGTTGATCAGCATACCAATTGGCGCTGACATAGCCGTTGGGGCCTTCGGCCAGGAGAAGGGCCGTGGCGCCATCCAGCGAGCCAACCACCGCGTTGTAATTGGCGAGGTGAAAGCGCAACCGGTCCGGCCCGGCTTTCAGCACCGGCGCATGGGCGACGCGGGGCCCCTCTGGCGTGATCAGGAACAGGCGCGCGAAGGCGATTGCCGCCATCTGATCGATCGGGTCGCCCGCTTGTTCTGCCCTAAAGGCCTTGTTGGGGTGCATTGCGCCGGATCAACTCCGCTGCCGCCCGCGGCGTTCACCCTTGCGCTCCTGACGGCGTGACTTGGCGATGGCAGCGGCGGCGCGGCGTTTGCCCTCTGCCGTTTCGTTGAACTTCACTTCATCGAGCACCATTGCATCGCCCAGCTTTTCATCAAAGCCGAGCAGCTTGAGGCTTTCGGCGAAATGCGGGGGCAGATCGGCCGTGACGTCGATTTGCCCGCCATCGGGGTGGTCGATGCGGATGCGCCGGGCATGGAGGTGCATCTTGCGGCTGACGCCACCGGTGAGGAACGAAGCCGCGCCGCCATATTTCCCATCGCCGACAATCGGGTGGCCGATGGCGCTCATATGCACGCGCAGCTGGTGCGTGCGCCCGGTAAAGGGCTGGAGTTCTACCCAGGCGGCACGGTTGCCGGCCCGCTCGATCACGCGGTAGCGGGTGCGCGCGGGGGCGCCGTTTTCCTCATCGACATGCATCTTCTCGCCGCCTGAGCCAGGCTGCTTGCCGATCGGCAGCTCGACAATGCCATCAAAAATATCGGGCACGCCAACGATCAGCGCCCAATAGACCTTGCGCGCGGTGCGGCTGGAAAAGGCCTTGGCGAAATGCCCGGCGGCGCGGGCGTTACGCGCGACCAGCAGCGCACCCGACGTGTCCTTGTCGAGCCGGTGGACCAGCTTTGGCCGCCCTTCGCTTTCGAAGCTCAGCCCGTCGAGCAGGCCGTCGACATGCTCAGTGGTCTTGGTGCCGCCTTGCGTCGCGAGGCCCGGCGGCTTGTTGATGACGATCGCCTGCGCATCCTTGTGGATGACAAGCTCCTGGATGAAGGATTCCTCATCCGGGGTCAGCGGCGTGCGATCGCTCAGCTTGGGTTTGGGCGCATCGGCGCGGACGGGTTCGGCAGGCGGCAGGCGCAGCACCTGCCCGGCCACGAGGCGGTCGCCCGGCGTGGCGCGCGCGCCGTCGATCCGCAGCTGCCCGGTGCGCGCCCATTTGGCCACGGTGGTGAAGCTGGTGCCTTCCAGATGGCGTTTGAACCAGCGATCGAGCCGGATGCCATCATCGTCCGCCGCGACGGTGAACTGGCGGACATCGCCAGTCTTGGGGCCCGGCTTGGAGGAAATCTTACCATTATCGCTCATGCCAGCCCCCGGGTGATCATCAGGCCGCCGAACAGCGCCGCCGCCGCGCCGATAACCGACAGCAGCACATAGCCAAGCGCCATCGCGAGCGCGCCGCGCTCGACCATCAGCACCATATCGAGCGAGAAGGCGGAAAAAGTGGTGAAGCCGCCGAGCACGCCGACCGCGAGGAACAGCCGAACCTCGTTACCCGCCGATATTTTCGCCAGAACGCCCACCAGCAGGCCCATCGCCAGCCCGCCGACGAGATTGACCGCGAGCGTGCCCCAGGGATAATCGACGCCTAATGCGCCCGCCAGCCAGCGGCCGACAAGATAGCGGCCGCCAGCGCCAAGCGCTCCACCAGCCATTACGGTGAAAAGAGAAATCATGGCGCGCGTTAGCGCGAATGGGCCGCAATGAGAACCCGCCCCGGTTCAGCCCGCCTAGTTGCCCTTGTTGGCGACCAGATCGACATCGGTGCCGCCATCGGGCCGGGCGGAGGCGAAGACGGCATAAGCGGCTTCTCCCTTGGTGCCCGCGAGGACGTGATCGTCGCCGTCAGCCTGGTGCTCGGCGGAATAGCCCGCGCTGCTGACGCGGGTATAATACCAATCGAGCACGGTCTGCAGCGGGGCAGCGCTCGAGAAGCTGACGACGCGGAGCGCGCAATTGCCCTGCTCGCTGCCCGCCGCTTCGCTGACGCGCGCATCGGGATAAAGCGGGATAGCCCCCGGCAGGCGCAGCGCCCAGCGGGTGGAATAGCTGATCGAAGCGGCGCAGGCGCGGGTGCTGCCATTGCCCTGCCGCTCGGCCAGCCCACCCAGCGTGAGCGCTTCACGCGCGGCGCCGCATTTTGGGCAGCCGCCACCGGCGACCGGGGCCGGCGCCGATTTCAGGGATTCGCTGGTGGCCGATCCGGCGGCAGATGCGCTGCCCGCAACCGTCGCATCGGGCGCCACCTGCGCCGAATAGGGCTGGCCCGGTGGGCGGATGGCATCATGGTTGGCCTGACTCGCCAGCGCGGGATCGACCATGATCTGATCGTGCAGGGCGCTCATCAGCGCCGGGTCACGCATGTTCCCGGTGCTGTTGCCGTCTGCCAGCTCTGCATCGAGCGAATCGAGGTTGCGATCCTCGTCCTTTCCGCTCCCGCACGCGACGAGCGCGAGGGGCAGTAACAGCATGGAACAGGCACGAATGCCGCGACCGATCATGAACAGGCTCCTGGGAGGATCGCGCTTTTCATGGGGTAAAAGGGGTTAAGGAAGCGTTTGGCGAGGCCAATCGGGCCCTTGCCCCCCTGATAGGTGCTTGACACGGCTAATACAGTTCCCCATCTTCACATCATGCTTAACATCCTTTCCATCCTCGTCGGTCTGGTCGCGTTCGTGATTGGGCTTGTTGGTCTTGTGCCGCTGCTGGGCTGGCTGAACTGGCTGGCCTTGCCGATTGCCGTTGTCGGCGCGGCGCTTGGCATGCTTTCTGGCCAGAAGGCGGGGCGTAACCTCAACATCCTGGTGCTGGTGTTCGGCGGGTTCCGGTTGTTTCTGGGCGGTGGCCTGCTCTAGCATCGACAAACGCTGGAAACGACAAGGGGCCCGGCGTTGCCGCCGGACCCCTTCTCAAGCTCCAAGCGATACCTTAGCGGCAGCGCTTCTTTGCAGTGATCGAGCGATCGATCGCGCGACCGGCAAAGGCACCGCCAACGCCACCAGCGACCGTGCCGAGCAGACCACCGCCCAGCGCGCTGCCGACAACCGCACCGCCAACGCCACCGGCAATAAGACCAGTCGTGCCATCAGAACGGCGGCAATAGGTCTTGCCGTTGCGCGTATAGACGCGCGGGTTGTAATGGTGCTTGCGCGCCTGCGCTTCGGTGGGGAACGAAACAGCGGCGGCCGGCACGACCAGCGACAGTGCGGTCAGCGACATCAAAATCTTACGCATCGAATTATCTCCCTTGCCTTGGATTAAAGCTGACGGGGTAACGCGCCGACACCGCAACGAGTTTCATGAACCGAAAACAACAAGTGGTTCATCCCGGTATCGATCACCGATATCATGCCCAATGCGGCCGATATTGTCCACGATATCCACGTTATCCACAGGGCAATCGCACCGAATGACCCTTGGCGCGACTCGCATTCAATGACAGCATCATGACTGTAAGCAGCGGGTTGGAACGCGGGAAACCGGGGGAAGATCAGAAGCTTAGACCAGAATTGGTCGCCGGTGCCGCAAGGAAACCGCGAGCAGTTTTGGTGGGGTGTCGATCACCAAGGCCAAGGGATGGGCGAAAGCACATCCGGCGGGTGAGGATCGGGCCGATGCCCAATGTTTCGATGTGCTCGAAAGGGTCGATCGAAGCAGGTTGTGCGAAAGACGGTGTGGCGAAGGATCCGCAAGGAGCCGTGGCCGGACCGAGGGACGCCAGCCGCAAACGCGAAGCCTGATGCCCCCCGCGGCATTGGTGGAGCATGCCGCCGAAACCAGAGGGCGCGGGAAGCTCGCAAGAGCGACCAAGCGGATCGAAGTCCGGCGACCGGGGGTCGGCAGCAATGCTGGCCCCCATTTTGCGTTTGGCGGTAACGCCGGGCGGCCGCGCCTGCCTTTGCGACTTTTGCGTCCGGCCCTGGGTGCCGCTATCGACGATGCATGTCTGCCCTTGCGATCCCCGATCTGCCCGCCGCGCTGCCGTCGCTGCTCGACCTGGCGGCGCTGGCGGTGTTTGCCGCATCCGGCGCGCTCGCAGCGGCAAAGCGCGGGCAGACGATCGTCACCCTCACCTTTTTCGCGCTCATCACCGGCGTTGGTGGCGGCACGGTGCGCGACCTGCTGATCGGTGCGCCGGTGTTCTGGGTGCATGACAGCCGCGCGGCGGCCACCTGTCTGACGGTCGCCTTCCTGATCTGGCTGACGCCGGAGCGGTGGTGGGAAGGGGCGGCCCTTGCCTGGTTCGATGCGGTCGGGCTCGCCGCCTATGCAGTGTTCGGCGCGGCCAAGGCGCTGGCATATGGCATCCCGCCCGTACCCGCGGCGCTGATGGGCGTCATCACAGCATGCGTCGGCGGCATCATCCGCGATGTGCTGGCGGGCGAGCCGTCGATCATTATGCGCCCCGAGATTTACGTGACGGCAGCGGCACTGGCCGCGGCGCTTTATGTCGGGCTCATGGCGTTGGGCGTGCCGGTTGCTTTCTCTGCGATCATCGCGGCATCGGCGGGCTTTGCGCTGCGGGCCGCGGCGATCAGCTGGAAACTGGCGCTACCGGCCTATCGCGGGCGGGGGTAGCAATGCACAAGGGTTTGGCGGGCGCCTTGATATTGCTGGTGTTGGCGGCTTGCGGCCCGACGCCCCCAACAGGCGGCCATGAAAAAACGCCGGCATGGCCTTCAACCGCGCACCGGCAAATCGCCCTTTGGCCACATGGCGCGCCGGATATGGCGGGCATAGCGCAACCGGCCGAGTCGATCGACGTCAGGACCAACCCGGATCGGTTCGCAGGCTTGCCCGTCACCGGAGTCAACAACGTCTCCGCACCGACGATGACAATCTACCCGCCAAGGGGCCCGAACACCGGCACTGCGATCGTTGTTTTTCCGGGCGGCGGCTTTGAAAAGCTGGCGATTGATCTTGAAGGCACCGAAGTATGCGACTGGCTCACCGCAAAAGGCGTGACCTGCATCCTCTCCAAATATCGGGTCCCGAAAAGCGATGATCAATATGACCGGGACTGCGATTGTCACGTCACCCCCAAGGTTCGCCGCGCATTGCAAGATGCCCAACGGACGATCCGGCTGGTGCGTTCACAGGCAAAGCAGCTCGGCGTCGACCCGCACAAGATTGGCGTTATCGGCTTTTCGGCAGGCGGTTATCTGGTGGCGGAA
>JBBQHG010000012.1:0-23174 GCA_038323755.1 Sphingomonadales bacterium | reverse complement strand
GCTGGAGAATGCCCTGCTCAACCTGGCGGTCAATGCACGCGACGCGATGGAGGGGCGCGGCACGCTCACCATTGCGACCGGCACTGCATGCCTTGCGCAGGGACAGATCGGCGATTGCGCGGCTGGCGACTATGTGACGATCGCGACCTCCGATACCGGCTGCGGCATGACGCCAGAGGTGCTTGATCGCGTGTTCGAGCCCTTTTTCACCACCAAGCCAGTCGGCAAGGGAACGGGGCTTGGGCTGAGCCAGATCTTCGGTTTTGTCCGTCAATCGGGCGGCGATATCGCTATTACATCCACGCCCGGCCAAGGCACCACCGTCACACTCTATTTGCCCAGATACGAGGGCAGCAAGCTGAGCCGGCCGGCCGTTGAAGCCAAAAGCACCAAAAATACTGCGCCATTGTCCGGACTCCGCATCCTTGTCGTCGAAGATGACGTCCGCGTGCTGACCGCAACCGTTGGTGCGCTGGAAGAGATCGGCCACTTTCCGATTGCCTGTGACGATCCCCTCCGTGCGATCGGCCTGATCGAGGCGGACCCCGCAATCGATCTGGTCATTTCGGATGTGCTGATGCCGGGGCAGACAGGGCCCGAGTTGGTCGCACAAATCATGAGCCGTCACCCACATATTGCTGCCTTGTTTGTCACCGGCTTTGCGGGCGAAGCGGGCGGTGCGGATGAATTCGGCGACTATGGCGTGTTGCGGAAGCCCTTCACCATCACCGCGCTGGAACAGGCAATTGCGACCGCCATCAATGCGCGGCGAATGACCAAAAGCGCAGCCGCGTGAATTGATGGCTGACGGACTGACTTTGCGGGGATATAGCGCTTCCACCGGGCATCATGTTTGTGCCCCCTTTTTGCGTGAAGGCCGCTTCGCTTTTTCATGAACTCGCTCGATCGCTACATGGCTCGGCTCATTGCGGTGCCGCTGATCGCCAATCTCGTCATCGCGCTGATGCTGCTGGTGATCGATCGAATGCGCATCCTGTTTGATTTCGTTGCGGTGGAAGGTGGGCCGGTCAGCGTCGTCTGGCAGATGCTCGCCAATCTGGTGCCCGAATATCTTGGCCTCGGTATCCCCATCGGGCTCCTTCTCGGCGTGCTGCTTGCCTTCCGGCGGCTCGCGACAAGTTCGGAGCTGGACGTGCTGCGAGCGGTGGGCATCAGCTACACCCGGCTGCTCAAAGTGCCCTATATGTTTGCGATCGGGCTGGCGCTTGTAAACCTGGCCATTGTCGGTTTCGTCCAGCCATATGCGCGCTATGCCTATGAGGGGCTGCGCTATGAACTGCGCACTGGCGCCCTGGGCGCCTCAATCAAGGTAGGCGAATTTACCAGCTTCCCGAAGGGCGCCACCGTGCGCATCGAGCGCAGCGAAGAGCAGGGCCGCAAGCTCTCTGGCATCTTCGTGCATGCCGAAACATCGAACGGGGGTTGGACCGCAGTAAGCGCCGCCACGGGCCAATTTCTCGCCACCGACAACCCGGACGAGATCATCTTCCGGCTGACCAACGGCACGCTCATCAACAACGAGCCGGGCTTCTCGGCCCCCCGCGTCCTGACCTTCACCTCGCACGATCTGCCCATCCCGTTGCCCAAGACCGAAAATTTCCGAACGCGCGGGGGACGCAATCTGGAATTGACGCTGCCTGAGCTGGCCCGGATCGGGCGCGACGCCAACAGCCCGGAAATGCTGCGCGACACCAGCCGATCAGCCTTTCACTTCAGGCTGGCGGAAGTGGCAACGATGTTCCTGTTGCCGCTGCTGGCGGTGGCACTCGGCGTGCCTGCGAAGCGCTCGTCATCCGCGCTGGGCGTGTTCCTCGCGATCGTCATGATCGTCGCCTATCACAAGGTGAACGAATATGCGGAATCGATCGGCGGCCTTGGACTGATCGATCCGTTCGTCGCGCTGTGGGTTCCGTTTGTGATCTTCGCAGGCCTTGTATTCTGGATGTATTATCAGATCGCCTATGTTCCGGGCGGGCAGCCGATTGGCGCGCTGGAGCGCGGCTTCTCATCGCTCGGCAAGGCGATCATCCGTCGCTTGCCGGGCCTTAATCGTCGAAAGGCGGCCTGATGCAGGCGCAATTCTTCCCGTCGCGGACCGTGTCGCTTTACATGGCACGCCTGTTCGCGGTGCGCACGATTGCTATTCTGGCCGGCCTTGTCCTGGTCCTGCAGGCGCTCGATCTGTTGAGCGAGTCGGGCAAGATCCTCGCCGTGGCCGGCAATGGCGATGCCGAGATATGGCGCTATGTCAGCCTTCGCACGCCGCAGATCATCGGCGTTTTCCTGCCCTTCTCGGTGCTGCTGAGTACCATCTTGACGCTGAGCACGCTGAACCAGAACAGCGAAGTTATCGCACTCAAGGCATCGGGCCTGTCAGCACATCAGGTGCTCGCCCCGTTGATTTTAACCGGTCTGGTCATCGCGATCATCTCCTTCGCGTTCAATGATCGGGTCGTGTCGCGGGCCACGGCAACGCTCAACCGTTGGCAGAAGGTACAGTTCGCCGCACTGCCGATCGATCATGGCGATCGGCTGAATGTGTGGGTGCGCGACGGCGATGATCTGATCGAGGTCGGCTCGGTCAAAGGCAAGGGCGATGCGGTCAGCCTGTCGGACATCACGATTTACGACCGGCAGGGCGGCAATCTTTCCGGCGTCGTACGGTCGCCCAAAGGCGGGCGCGTCGCGGGCGGTTGGCGGATCACAAAGGCGGTCCGGTTCGACGTCACGACCGGCAAGGTGATGGCACTGGGCGACATCGTCGTCGCTCGCGGTGTGCGACCGGATCAATTCACTCTGACCAATGTCGATCCCAACGGGCTCTCCTTTGGTGCATTGTCGAGTGCGATCAGCGATCTGCGAGACGCCGGCCGGCCCACTAAAGCGCTGGAGGGGTCGCTGTGGCACAAGATATCTGGCCCGCTTTCGGCCGTGTTGATGCCCTTGCTGGGTGCGGTTGCTGCCTTCGGGATCGCCCGGTCTGGCAAATTGTTCATCCGCGCAGTGCTCGCCATGGCGCTGGGCTTTGCCTATTTCATGGCAGATAATTTCGCGATCGCGATGGGTAATCTGGGCGCCTATCCGCCACTGCTGGCGGCCTGGGGCCCGTTCATTCTGTTCTTTCTGATCGGCGAAGTCGTGCTGGTGCGCACCGAGGAATAATCCTCAGCGCGGCCGCCGGCGTGTCATCGTGCTGCCGACAATGCGCTTCACCAGACCGGGCAGACCCGGATAATTGGCGCGGTGGTAGGGCGATGCCGCATCAAGCGCGCGGGCAAGCCGGCGATGCGCTTCACCCAGCGCATGATAGGGCACGCTCGGGACCAGATGGTGCAGCGCATGATAGCGCAAGCCGACCGGTGCCCACAGCACGGGCAGCAGCGCCGGCGGTGGGACGTTGACCGAATCGAGATACTGCGCGGTCACGCTCATCGCCTCACCCTCATTTTCCCACAGATGCGCGACAAGCGTGCGGACCTGGTTGATGACCGCAACGGCAGAGGCAACCGCCAGGAAGATCAGAAACCCACGCAGCGGGATGATGCCTGCCGCCACACTGGCCAGCAGTGCGAGCGCGAAGATGCTGCATCCAGCGGCCTGCCAGCGCCATTGGCGCAGCAGATCACCCTCTGGCATGCGGCGTTGAAAGGAGGGGTTGATCGACAGCGCAGACATCCGCGTGATCACCATTTCCCGCACGCTCGGGAACAGTGCCGCCAGCGGCGTCAACACTGCAAAGCGGAAAAGCAACGCTACCGGCGCGAGCAACGACGCAGCAATAAACAGCGGTAGCGACCAGGGTTTCATCAGCGCCAGCGGCAGATATTCTGGATCGTCGACCGTCCCATAGCGGGTTCGCGCATGGTGCAGGTTGTGGACGCCTTCATAGGTAAAAGACGGCACCATCAATGGAATGCCGATCAGCAGGTTCCAGCCAAGCCGAAAGCCCGGCACCGCGCTGTGCTTGATGTGCGTCAACTCGTGGATGAAGCTGCCGGCCCGGTAGAGCGCCAGCACGGCAATGATGCCGGCCGCTATCGCAAGCATCGGGACCGTCGACAAAATAGCGGCGGCCAGTGCGGCATAACCAATCACCGAGGAGACGATCAGATCGCCCCAATAGATCAACGGGCTTGGCGCGTGGAGATCGCGCGTCAACTCGGCTGCGGTCCGCAGCATCGCCATATCGTCGGCAATTCGCTGCTTGTTGGCGGTCGCGGCGCGCGGCGCCGACACATCGGCTTCACGCCGTTCAAGGGACATGATCGTCGTCATATCAGCGCCAATGCCCAAAAATAATGGCAGCATGGTGGCCAAACCGGGCGGCTTCTGCCCGCGCTTGACACCAGCGCACGAACAAAGGACTGCACGCGCTTCGTCGCAAGAGGGACCCTATCTTGGCCAGCCAACCACTCGCCGTCCATCCCGTCAGCAGCAATGCCGATCGCAAGGCCTTTATCGACATAGCTTATGCCCTTAATGGCGATGATCCCAATTGGGTGCCGCCGCTGCGCAGCGAAGTCGCTGGCACGATCGATCCCAAGAAAAATGCTTGGTTCAGCCACGCGCATGGCCAGCTTTTCATCGCCAGGCGCGGCGGCAAGCCAGTCGGGCGGATTTCAGCGCATATCGATACGCTTGCGCTGGAAATGGCTCCCGACAAGGGTTTTGGCCCCGGCACCGGCTTTTGGGGCATGTTCGAGGCCGCCGATGCCAATGCGGCCAAGGCGCTTATCAACACGGCCGAAGACTGGCTGCGCAAGCAGGGCATGACCAGAGCCGTCGGCCCGGTCAGCTTGTCGATCTGGGAAGAGCCCGGCCTGCTCATCAAGGGGCAGGATCATCCCCCAACGGTGATGATGGGCCACCACCCCGCCAAATATCAGGGCTGGATCGAATCCGCCAACTACCAGCCCGTCAAGCAATTGCTGACCTATGAACTCGATATCAGCATCGAATTCCCACCAATCGTCAACCGCATCATCGCATCGGGTGAAAAAAATCCACGGATCCGGATCCGACCCGTCGACAAGAGCAGATTCGCCGAGGAGGCCGGGCTGATCCTTGCCATTCTCAACGACGCCTGGTCCGACAATTGGGGCTTCATCCCCCTGACACCCCCGGAGATCGCCGATGTGGGGAAAAAGCTGAAGCCGATCGTGTTCGAAGACCTGATCATGATTGCCGAGCTCGATGGCGAGCCTGTTGCCTTCATGATCACCCTGCCCGATCTCAATGAGGCCATTGCGCCGCTTAAGGGATCACTGCTGCCATTTGGCTGGGCGAAGCTGCTGTTGTGGTTACGCAAGCCCAAGGTGCGGACGATGCGGGTGCCGCTGATGGGCGTGGTCAAGCGGCTGCAATCATCGCGCATGGCAAGCCAGCTGGCCTTTATGATGATCGAATATATCCGCCGCGCTTCGGTTGCGAACTATGGCGCCACCCGCGGCGAAATCGGCTGGATCCTTGACGACAATCAAGGGATGCGGTCGATCGCCGAAACGATCAACAGCCACGTCAACCGGGTCTATCAGCTCTACGACAAATCGCTTTGATCGGTCGCTGACCCGGTCATGATCGACCGGGCCAATCGAACATCGATTGGCCCGGTCCGGTCATCCACGCGTCACTTCGGCAGTTGATCGAGATCGATACCCTCAAGCGCCCAGTCGGCACGCGTCCTGCAGATCCGGCGCGGCAAGCGCCATCCGGTAATTGTGGAAACGACGCAATATTGCCGCTTGTCGACCTGGGTGGTGGCGGGCGTGCTTGGCGCGGTCGGCGGCGGGTTGCGACCCTCTGTCGGGCCATGCCCGTTATTCGGCGCGGCCATTGCCGGCGATACGGCCAACGCGGCGGCGAGCAAGCTACCCCCGATGAAGATCTGGGTCTGGCGTGAAACGGATGCGGTGTTGAACATGATAACCTCCTGATGAGTGGCCGGCGATCACTGCCGCCGTATTCTCACAGGTGCATTATTCGTGCCATACACTTATACTATTGATTTATATATCTTTTCTTATATTCTTCACCTCAGTCATGCGGTAGAACAAACCGGATGACCGCAAAATCCGCCAACCATTGGCAAATAAGGCCGCGCAAAAATCGCGCCTTAAACTCGTTTCCTTTGGGCGGAATCGTTCCCCAGCGAACGCGCGAACCCAATATCCCAGGCACAATCCCTTGGGGCCCTGCCCCGCACTATCACAGGGGAACGGCGCCGGTTCAGCCTGACTGAAATCGAGTCTAAATGTCGTTCAGGCCTTCAATGAAACCCAGGTCGGCGCATGGTCGCTTGCCTTCTCGCGACCGCGATATTCCTTGTCGACGCCAGCATCGATCAGGCGATCAGCGGCTTGCGGGCTGAGCAACAGATGATCGATCCGAAACCCTGCATCCCGTTGCCACGCGCCGGCCTGATAGTCCCAGAAGGTCCAGACGCCACCGCCCGGGTGGCGCGTGCGCAGCGCATCGGTCCAGCCTTGCGCCACCAATGCCCGAAAACCGGCCCGGCTTTCGGGCTGCATCAACGCATCATCGGCCATGGCCCGGACCGAATAGGTATCGTCGTCATTGGGAATCACATTGTAATCGCCCGCGAGCACAACGGGGCGCTCCTGCGCCAGCAACAGGCGCGCGCGCGCCGATAGCCGATCGATCCAGCGCAGTTTGTAGTCGAACTTGGGGCCGGGCTGCGGGTTGCCGTTGGGCAGATAAATCGACGCGACGACCAGGCCGTTCACATCGACTTCAAGATACCGGCTATGCTCGTCCTCGGGCTCGCCATCCAGGCCACGCAACCGCTCGACAGGGTCAACGCCCCTGGCAAGCACGGCCACCCCGTTGAACCCCTTTTGCCCGTGCCACAGCGCACCATAGCCAGCCGCTCGAATATCGGCTTCGGGGAAGGTCTCGTCGCTCGATTTGAGTTCCTGCAGGCACACGATGTCGGGCGCTGCTTCCGCCAGATACTCGATCAGGCGGGGCAGTCGTGCCTTGATGCCGTTAACGTTATAGCTGACGATCTTCAACGCGGGTCAGACCGCGAAGCTTGATCCGCAGCCGCAACCGGATGCGGCCTGGGGATTATCGACACGGAATGCCGTTCCCCCCAGCGTTTCAACAAAATCGACCGAGCAACCGCGCACCAGATCAAGGCTGATCGAGTCGACGACAAGCTTCACGCCATCGCGTTCCGCCACGGCGTCATCGCTGGCAATATCGTCAGCCAGCCCGAATTTATACTGGAAGCCGGAGCAGCCGCCGCCATCAACCGATAGTCGCAGGATCGCTGGTTTCCCCTGACGACCAGCGATTGCCGCCACGCGCGCAGCGGCGGATTCGGTCAGCGTCACGTCTCGCGTGTCGGGTTGTTGTGCGGTGGTTGTCATGCACCGGAGATAGGACGTCGGCGGCGGCTCGGCAACAGGCCGATTACACGCAGGCGGGAGCGGCGACCGGCGGCCGGTTATTCGCCGTCGCTCGGCCCGCCCACAGCCGCGGTCGTCGTCAACGCACGGTCCTGCACCGTCCGCACAAAGCCGGCTGATTGCAGAAACGGCACGGGATTGACGGCCTGGCCATCGATCCGAACTTCGTAATGCAGATGGCTGCCGGTCGAACGCCCCGTCGACCCCATCAGCGCGATCAACTGACCACGGACAACGCGCTCATTGGGTGACACCAGCAATTTCGAAAGATGGCCATAACGCGTGGCAATACCCCGACCGTGATTGACCTCGACCAGATTGCCATAGCCGCCTGCCCGCTCAGCGCGCGACACAATGCCGTCCGCCGTTGCGTAGACGGGAGTGCCGATGGCACCTGGAATGTCGACGCCCGCATGCATCGCTGCCGTGCCGCGGAATGGATCAGCCCGCACGCCGAAATTGCTGGTGTACGACATCGCCGATACCGGCTGTGCCGATGGGATGGCGATCACGCTGCGCTCGAGCGAATCGAGCTTCTTCCACGTCATGAACAGCGAGCGAAACTGCCGATCGGCCTGCGCATCGGCAGCAGGCACATTGGCAGGGATGGGTTCAAAGGGCCCGCCCATCGCGATGGTGCGTGGTGCAAAGCGCTCGGGCGCCATCCCGAGCTGTCGGATGCGGCTTGAGGCAAGCATGTAGCGCTCTTCAGCCAGCGCGCGCGCCTTTACTGCCATGGCCAACTGGCGCTCTTCCACGCGCTTGAACGGGGCGACGATGTCGGCGGCAAGGGCAGCCGTCTTGGCATCGATCGGCGCGGCGGTCAGTGCCAGCTTGTCGGCCTTCTTGCCCTCCAGAATGGCGGCAATCAGCGCCTGGCGCTGCTCGACGCGTTCGGCATGGACCTGCGCTGCATATTTGATCGCGGCAACATTGGCCTGCATCTTCACGAGTTTGTTCTGCAGCTGGGCAACGCGCATCTCGGGAGAAGCCGGTGTTTCCAGCACGCCACTGAGCTGAACGGCGGAAACCGCTGCGTGGCCGACGCCATAAGCGGAAAAGCAAAGCGTTACCCCGGCGACCGCCGCAAACGCGGCCTGGGTGCGCCCACCGATGCTGAACCGGCGCAGATCACGCCCGTCATGAAACATGAAATCCCGCGTCTTGAATTGGCTGCGGACCTGCGCAATGCGGTCCCCAATCGAAATCGACGTCATTTTGACCATGAATCCCCGGCGCTCTTTTTGCAGGCAATGCCAAGGCAAAGCCCGCGAACGTCCCGCTAACAGCCCCTCCGCAGCGTGGACGATTGGTCTTCGCAACCGGTTCAGCATTGGGCAAGGGCTGGTTGCCCTTCATGGGTTGGACCGAAGGCGACTCGCGGCGAGTCGTTTAAAGGCGGTTAAATATGGATCGAATTGGGACGTCGGGCGTTGCGGCACCCGATTGTTTCGGCACTGTACGTGCCGAATCGGCAACGACTCATTTCAGGTCGCGCACCGCTTCCAGCACTTCAACCGCATGCCCCGGCACCTTTACCCGCCGCCACGTGCGAGAAAGCTGGCCCTGGGCGTCGAACAGGAACGTCGATCGGTCGATCCCCATATATGATTTGCCGTACATGCTCTTTTGCACCCAGACGCCAAAGGCTTCCATTGCCTTGCTCTCATCGTCGGTCGCCAACGGCACGGTCAGATCATATTTATCGATGAATTTCTGATGCTTGATCGGTGAATCCTTCGAAACGCCGAGAACTGCGGTATCAAGCGACGCAAATTCCTTCATGTGCTGGCTGAAGTCCTGCGCTTCGCGGGTACAGCCCGATGTGTCGTCCTTGGGGTAAAAATAGAGCACGAAGGGTTTGCCGATATAGCTGCGCAAATTCACCTTGCCCCCGCTTGAGGTGGTGAGCTCGATATCGGGCAGTTTCGCGCCTTCATCCAATGCCATGATCGTCCTCTTTCCCGCTTTCCTTCTGGCCGCTTATTCGGTGCCAGCATGCCTGTACCTCCTGCCGCGTCGTTCCCAGCAGCGCAACCACCTCGGCCCAGTCAGCAAGCGCCAGCGATCGAGCGATGAGGGCCTGGGTGGCGAGGCCGGGTGGCTGCATGTCGGGCGCCACGAGCCGCGCCGTGACCAGAAAGCGGGTCAGAAAATCATGCGCCGGTCGCATCGACGCCGGCAGGATATCCGCTGCGATCAACGCATCAATCGCTCGACCGAGATTGGGATCAAAGCCAGTGCGGTACCGCAGCTGCGCCAGGTGCACGGCAAATTCCAGATCGACGAGCCCGCCGGGCAGCAGCTTGGCATCGAGCGGTCCGGCGGGTGGCTTATGCGCGGCCATTTCGGCCCGCATCGTCGCTGCATCGGCAACAAGGTCCCGCACCGGGCGCGCGCCCTGCAATACTGCCGCAATCTCACCAGCGACCGCCGCACGCGCCGACGGCGATCCGAAGACCGGCCGGGCACGGGTGAGTGCCATATGCTCCCACGTCCACGCGCTTTCTTGTTGATAGCGCGCAAATCCGGCCATTGAGACTACCATCGGCCCCTGCGCACCGGAAGGCCTCAGCCGGGTGTCGATCTCATAGAGCGGGCCTGCCGCCGTGGGCACAGACAATGCCGCGCTCACACGCTGTGCAAGCCGGTTATAATAAAGCACTGCGCCTAGTGGCTTTTCGCCATCCGATTCCGCGAGATAATCGCCGGTGAACAGATAGATCAGATCCAGGTCAGACGCATGGGTGAGCACGCCGCCGCCCATCCGCCCCAAAGCGAGGATAACAAGCTCGCTGTCGGGCACCGTACCGTGCTGCCGGGAAAAATCTGCCACGCTTGCTTCTGTGACCACCGTAATCGCGGCTTCGGCCACGCGCGCATAGCCCGCGGCAACGTCGAGCGGGTCACTGGCGCCGGCGACGATCTGGGTGCCCAGCGCAAAGCGGCGCTCACCGACTGCACGCCTGACATGGTCCAGGATGGCCTGATAGTCCTGCCCCGGGCGCGGTCGCATCTGCGCGATCATCATTGGCACATCGCCCACCGGATCGAGCGCCGTCGCATCGATCAGGCCATCGAACATCTCGGGGCGTCGGCTCAACGCCTCGGCGAGCGGCGGCGCATGGCTCAGGATCGCGCCGAGCAACCGGGCAAGCGCCGGCTGTGCCTCCAGCAGGCGGAAGAAATTGATGGCGCTCGATAACCGCGCAAGGATGTGATCGAGCCGGATCATCGCCGCCGCCGGATCAGGTGCCTGGCCCAGGGCAGCGACGAGCGGCGGCAACACCGCCTCCAGCGCCTCGCGGGCGGCACTGCTCCGCAACGCAGGATAGCGACCCGTCCGCCAGCTCTCGATACGTGCCGCAGCGGCGTGCGCTGACGCGTCATCGAACCCCGCCACGGTCAACGCCGCAACCAGCGCATCGGCCGTGCGCGGTAACGAGCCGGTCGCCTCCGGCTCGATTGCGTCATAAATCGCGCCTACCTGGCACACATGCGGCTCAAGCAGGGCCAGCAACGCCTGCCCGTCCCCCAGCCCGTGCAATTGCGCCACATTGTCCAATGCGTCACCCATCGGCAGGCGATGCGTCTGCTGGTCCTCGATCATCTGGACCCGGTGTTCGATCGTGCGCAGCAGCGCATAGGCCTTACTCAACGTATCGGCCTCGACCGGGTCGATCCAACCGCCGTCCGCCAGCGCCGCCAGCGCATCGCGTGTCGCCGGCGCGCGCGACGCAAGATCCCGTCCGCCATGAATCAACTGATGGATTTGCGCAAAAAATTCGACCTCGCGGATGCCGCCGCGCCCGCGTTTCAGATCATAACCCGGCCCGTAAATCTGCCCCTGCGTGTGGTGATCGCGAATCCGGCGCGAAATGCCACGTATCTCGCCAATCGCGCCAAAGTCGAGTGCTCGCCGCCAGACAAAGGGCTGCACTGCCGCCAAAAAGCGCCGCCCCAGCGCCATATCGCCCGCTGCCGCCCGCGCCCGGATAAACGCGGCGCGTTCCCAGGCCAGCGCCTGTGATTCATAATAGGCAATCGCAGCGTCCGCTGCGATCACGATTGGCGAGATTTCCGGCGAGGGCCGAAGCCGCAGATCGACGCGCAACACATAGCCATTGCCGTCGCGCGTCTGGAGCAGTTCGATAACGCGTCGACCGATTCTGACGGCGGCATCATCGGGCGTCTCCCGCGGCCGGCAGTGCAGCGTCGCGGGATCGAAAAGCAGGATCGGGTCAATGTCCGACGAATAGTTCAGCTCATGACTGCCCTGCTTGCCGAGCGCGATAGCAGCAAAGCCTGTTGCCGGGGCGCCGGGTGTCCGCTCTTCGATCGCAGCCCTGATGGCCGCATCGAGCGCATAATCCGCAAAATCACTGAGCGCGCGGGTTACTCCCGTCAGATCGAATTGCCCCGCGAGGTCGCCGATCGCCACCAGCAGGGCCAGCCGGCGCCGCTCGATCCGCAACCGGCTGCCGACTGGCATGTCGGGGGCTTCGATCCGGCAGGTCAGCGGATCGGGCAGGCCGTGACCCACCATCTGCGCGACAAGCTCGGGCTCGCGGTCAATCAACTGCGCGAGGAAGGGGGCATGCGCCCTCGCGCGTGCAATCGCCCCTTCGATATGGCCCTGCGCTGGCGACGAGTCTGTTGCTATCATGTCCCAACTGTAGGGATATTCGAACAGTTTAGGCCAGCCGAGGCAACGAAATCACTTTCCGGCCGTTATTAGCGACATGTCCAGCCACCCTCATTCCGCGCACCAACCCTTTGACTCTGTTCAATACCGGGTAGAAGCGCCGCGCGCGCATCACGCCTGGGGTTCTGCACTTGGCGCGGCATTCGGTGCCGGCGTTGGCGTACCCGATGATATGCAGGCGTTGTTGGAGCAGCTCGACCGAGCCAGCGACGGGCAGGCGAACGCTTAATTCGGCGCGACGACCGGGGTTTTATCCCCGGTCGCGGCTTAGTTCGTCCACATCGTTCATGATCGTCTCAAGCACCGTCCGGCCCGGCTCGTTGCGATGCGTCCGGCGTGATGGCAGCGACCCATCCGTGAGGAGGGTTTCAAGCGCGACCCGGCCGCGCGCAACTCGGCTCTTGATGGTGCCGACAGCAACACCGCAGATTTCAGCCGCTTCTTCATAAGCAAAGCCACCGGCGCCGACCAGAATCAAGGCCTCCCGCTGGGGCTGCGGCAGGTGGAGCAGCGCGCGCTGCATATCGCCTAGCTCGACCTGCTTGTCCTGCCCGGCAGGCGCCGCGAGGATCCGATCGGCAACCACATCATCCCACTCACCGCGAAAGCGCGACCGGCGCATCTGCGACAGGAACAGGTTGCGCAGGATGATGAAGGTCCAGGCGCGCATGTTGGTACCCGCCTGGAAGCGCTTGCGCGCTGCCCAGGCTTTCATCAGCGTTTCCTGCACCAGATCGTCGGCCAGATCACGATTCCCCGAGACCGACCGGCCAAAGGCACGTAGATGCGGAATGACCTGGGCAAGCTGTTCCTTGAACTCGGTATCCGACAGCGCAACGCGCTCTTCAGGGACGATTTCCCCGGCATCGTCTTCGTCAATGTCTATGCGTTCGGTCATGCGGTTCCGTTCCGTATCGCGTTGTTCCCCCGCTGCCTGACCCGGGCGAGCCTGGCAGCGCAGCGGCGACGTCTTCTTGCCGGTCGCAACAGCGGCCTTGCTCTATCGAATGAACAGAAAAGCAAAGACGATGATGATCAACACCATCGAAACACCCAGGACGTAGCGGGTGACGTGTGGCGTCACCCCCGCCCGTGCGCGTTCTTCACTGATATGGGTTGGTTCGTTTCGGTCAGTCATCCTGGCTAAACACACCAAACCCGTTTTGGGTCCGTATCGGATTACACCGTCGGCAAAGTTGCCAGATCGAAGAATAATGCCTGAGCGATGGCGGCCTTTACGGTGGATCGCTGGAACGGCTTGGTGATCAGGAAGGTCGGCTCCGGCCGCTCCCCGGTCAGCAACCGCTCGGGGAACGCGGTGATGAAGATCACCGGAACGGCGAATTCGGCCAGAATGTCCTTCACCGCGTCGATGCCCGAACTATCATCGGCCAGCTGGATGTCTGCCAGCACCAGCCCGGGGCGATCCTCCATAGCGAGCGCGACCGCCTCATCACGGGTTACCGCGACGCCCGTCACCTCATGACCCAGGTCGCGCACGATCGTTTCGATATCCATGGCGATGATCGGCTCGTCCTCGACGATCAGCACCCGTGCACGGGTCTGTTTTTCAATCTCGGCAAGTGCTTCGTCAACGAGCGCGGACACGTCATCGGCGTCTACATCGATCAGATAAGCTGCATCCTCAGGGGTAAAGCCCTCCATCGCGGTGAGCAGCAGCGCCTGCCGCGACAGCGGCGCGATACGCGCCAGACGCACGCGGGCGATTGCTTCGGCATCGCTGCCGGCAACCACCAAATCATCTTGCCGCTCGCCAAGATTGGCGGAGGCCCATATTGCCTGAAAGGTCCGGTATAGGCCCAGTCTTGGGTCGATATCGCGCGGAAATTGGTCAGGCGCCGCGACGATCGCTTCCAGCGCCGCGCGTACATAATGGTCGCCGTGGGACTGGCTCCCCGTCAGCGCGCGGGCATATCGGCGCAAAAACGGGAGATGCGGAGCAAGTTGTTGGCCAAGTGACATGATCGTCGAATTCTCCCTGATCGGCTGCCGGTCAATCTGTTGCCGACGGCCTCCTATTGCAATGCGTATCGGCCGCGACACAAAATAGATTTGTGTTTTTGCACCACAAGCGGAACAATCGAGCCGCTCTTTGGTTTCACAGCT
The DNA here is from genome assembly GCA_038323755.1 of Sphingomonadales bacterium. Taxonomy (GTDB): domain Bacteria; phylum Pseudomonadota; class Alphaproteobacteria; order Sphingomonadales; family Sphingomonadaceae; genus Sphingomonas. The sequence continues at coordinate 8,891 of JBBQHG010000012.1, read as the reverse complement.
CGAAAGCACTGCGCGCAAAAAATGCGCACGGGCGCTGACATCGATTGCCGAAGAGCAGGCAAGCATATGATATTTTTGGGGGGTTTCGTTGGATCCTGAGCGAAATATGGCAAAGAAAACGCGCCCCTCGCGTGATGCGCAGTCAACCGGCGACGACAAGAATATGGGCCAGGCGCTCCGTTCCGTCTATGAAGAGACCGTCAACGAGGACATTCCGGCCGAAATGCTCGATCTGCTGGGCAAGCTCGAATAATTTTTTGAGCAATGGATGCCCGCGCTAGCGACTTGCCTGTATATCAGTCCTGGATTCCAGAGTTGGCGCGACTGCCGACAGGCGCAAAATTTTTCCTTATCCTGAGTGCGGCGCTGCTGCCGCTCGCCTTGATAGCAATGCTGGCGGCGGCACAGACCAACCGTGTCGCGGATGATGAAATTGCGTCCCGGCTCCGGCTCGCCGCCAATGAGGGGAGCCGGGCGCTTGGCATCGAGCTGATCGGTGACATCACTGCGCTGCGCGTGGCGATGAACGCGCTTGATGAAGACGCTGGCGATACATCCAACTGCGCGCGCGTGCAGGCGGTATTCACGGACGCGCTAGCCCGCGGTTCCCGCTTCATCGTCAGCGATGGCGCCGGCCGGGCCCTATGTGGCAATGCAGCGATGATATCCGTCCCGGTCGAGCTGCCGCTCACCAGCGGACCGATCGCGGCAGGATTCTCGGATAGCGACGGTCTGGTGCTGGCGATCCGTTCGCCCAGCGGCATGCTCACGGCAAAAGCATTGTTTCCGGTGCCGCTGGTGGCCCAGATTGCCCGCCCGGCCGGCTTCACCCTGCCCTTTGCTGCAACGCTGGTGCACGACCGTCAACGATTGACCCTGCAATCGCTGCCGAACGATACGCCCTTCGATCGGACCGAATCGATCAGCCTGCCCTTGGGGATCGGAGGGCTCGTGCTTGAAATGACGTCGCGCCGTGCGCCGATCAGCTCGGCCCAGATCCTGTCGATGCTGCTGCCACTCCTGATGTGGGGAGCCGCTGCCAGCATCGGGTGGTTTGTCGTTGATCGCTTGCTGATCCGGCCACTCAGGGAATTGCGTGCCCGGGTGGCCAGCTACACGCCGGGCTCGGTCATCGACATTGGCGAGCCGCGCGCGATGCCTGCACAGGAATTGCGTGAACTGGGAGAGACGTTCCGCACGATCAGCCGCACGGTCGTCGATCACCAGGCCGATCTCGCCGAAGGGCTGATCAGGCAAACCAGGCTGACGCGCGAGGTTCATCACCGGGTAAAGAACAACCTTCAGGTCATCTCCAGTCTTATCAATTTTCACGCGCGCGGCGCGCGGTCGACCGAGGCGACCGAGGCCTATTCCTCGATTCAGCGCCGGGTGGATGCGCTTGCCGTCGTGCATCGCAATCACTTTGCCGAGATGGAGGAAAATCGCGGGCTCAGCCTTCGCTCGGTCATCGGCGATCTGGCTTCCAACATTCGCGCAACCGCGCCTGATTCGGGCGGGCTTTCGATTACGCTCGATCTCGACAGCTTCCTGACCAATCAGGATGTCGCAACCGCGATCGCTTTTCTGCTTACCGAAATTATCGAACTGGCGATCATGGTCCAGGCAGACGCTGCCATTCGCGTCTCGATCAAGCCAGGTGGCGATAGCGACGACAGGGCCGTGCTGCGTATCAGCTCGCCGGCCCTGGTCGACAGTGATGTGCTCGCCACTGAACTGGCGGAACGCTACGGCCGCGTGATGGAGGGCCTCGCCCGCCAATTACGGTCGAAACTGCACCATGATCCGCTGGTCGGCGCCTATGAAATTCAGGTCGCCATCTCGGGCCGCGATTGATCGAAAAAATCTGAAAAAAATGCGCGGATTATGGAACCCGGGCCGACCATCGACGTTCTACTTTATGGATAGTGGAACAAGCCCCCCCGCTCCCGCTATCCAAGAACTGGACCCGGACGCTCCTTCTCCCCCCCCCGAAGGTGCGTCCGGGTCACATCCCCCCAACGCAGCAACGTGTGGCAAGGACAATCAGCTCCTGCCGACCACCAGGGCGCACCAGCACGCCTGTGCTGGCGGCGTGGCTTATTCCGCTGCAGCAGGCTGGCGATGCCGGCGCTTTTCCGTAAACCAGATGCCGATGATCGCGATCTCGTAAAGAATGATCAGCGGAATCGCGAGCAGCAGCTGCGATCCGATGTCAGGCGGCGTCAGCACAGCGGCAATCCCCACGGCGCCGACAATCGCATAGCGCCGTGCACCGATCAGCTGTTTGCGTGTCACGATCCCGGCCTGTTCCAGCAGCATCAGCAGCACCGGCAGCAGGAAGGCGAGGCCGAAGCCGAACAGGAACTGCATGATGAACGAGAGATAATTGTCGATCGCCGGCAGGGCCTCGCGCTCGACACCGCCGATGCTGCCCTGAAACCCCAGCAGGAAATGCAGCGCCATCGGCACCGCGATATAATAGGCCATGGCCGCGCCGATCGTGAACAGCACAGGCGTCGCGAACAGGAACGGCAACAGCGCGCGCTTTTCCTTGCGGTAGAGCCCGGGCGCCACAAACTGCCACAGCTGATTGGCGATGATCGGGAATGACACCATCGCGGCCGCGAAAAACGACACCTTGATCTGCACGAAAAATGCCTCGAACAGCTGGGTGTAGATCACCCGGTGCTGGCCGGCCCGCAACAGGGGCTGAAGCAGGAAGCCGAAAATCGCTTCCGAAAAATAGAAACACACACCAAAGGCAATTGCGACCGCGGCCACGCAATAGATCAGGCGGCGGCGGAGCTCGATCAGGTGATCGAGCAGCGGGGCGCGCGATTCATCGATTTCGCTGGCGGCTTCGTCGCTCATGCCGCGTCCGCGCCCTTCGCCGGCGTTTCCGCCATAGGCGCCATCGGCACGCCTTCTGCTGCCGCGATTTCCTCGTCGGTCAGCAGCGGCGCCATCGCCGGTGCATCGGCCCGCAGTGATGGCTGTTCGACCAGTGCCGGCGCTGCCGGATCATCGATCGAGGGAGACGCCAGCATCTGCGACGCGCTTACCGCGGGAAATTCGCGCATGATGCGTTCATTCTCGGCCGCCCATTTGGCTTCGAGTTCCTTCAATTCCGCCTCACGCAGCATGGTATCGAACCCCGCGCGAAACTGCCCCATAATGCCACGCGCACGCGCCACCCACTGGCCAACGAAGCGCATGGCCTTGGGCAGGTCCTTGGGCCCGATCACGACGAGCGCGACCAGCGCGACCAGCATCAGCTCGGACGGGGCGATATCAAACATTCACGCAAAACCTGGCAATCAGCAGGACGGGGCAGCAGGATGAGGCAGCATCAACGATCAGCAGAACCGACGCGTCGGTCGAACGGTTCAGCGGTCGTCGCGAACCGGCTCGCCCTTGGCGTCAAACGCCGGGTCTGCTTCGCGCTTTGCCTCGATACGGGTCGGCTCACGCGCCGGCTCGTCTTCCTCGGCCATGCCCTTTTTGAACTGCTTGATGCCCTTGGCAACATCACCCATCATGTTCGAGAAGCGACCGCCACCCAATACCAGGATGGCAACACCGCCGAACAACAGCCAGTGAAACAGGCTGAAACTTCCCATTACGTATCTCCTTGTCGGATAGACCCTATCTAGGCGTCTTCCGCATCATTTGCCACCTCATGCTGCTCGAAAGCCAAATCGACTGGATCGAGCAGCCCGGCGGCGCGCAAATCGTCTATCCCAGGCAGGTCGCGGCGGCTGGCGTGCCCGAAATGGGCGAGAAAATCTGGCGTCGTCGCATAGGTCAACGGGCGGCCCGGCACTTCCCTTCGCCCCGCCGGGCGCACCCACCCCGCCTCCATCAGCACGTCGATCGTCCCCTTGGAAATCTGCACCCCCCGGATCGCTTCGATCTCGGCGCGAGTCACCGGTTCGTGATAAGCGATGATCGCCAGCGTTTCGATGGCGGCGCGACTCAACTTGCGTGGCTCGTCGCGGTCGCGGCGCAGCAGGTGCGCCATGTCGGGGGCGGTCTGGAAGTGCCAGCGATCGCCGCGCCGCACGAGCTCGATCCCGCGCCCGGCAAAATCGGCCTCGATTTCAGCCAGCGCCCCACGCAGGTCCCCCTCGCTGCCAAGGTGCGCCCGCAACTGATCAATCGTCATCGGCGCCTCGGCGGCAAATAGCACCGCCTCCACTGCCCGGACGAAGTCGTCGGGGCGAATCATGCGGGTCGCCGCAGATAAAGCGGCGCAAAGGCCGATTTCTGGCGCAGTTCCACCCGTCCCTGCCGCGCGAGCTCAAGCGATGCCAGAAAACTCGATGCCAGGGCCGATTTGCGGAACGGCCCGGACGACTCAGCGGGCAAAAACGCCTCGATCGTGGCCCATTCCACTTGCTCGCCCAGCAGCCGCGCAACGCGCTCCAGCGCCGCCTCCAGGGTCATCACCGGGCGGTTGGCAACGATATGCATCACTGGCCGCGTGCGCGCGCTCACCCGGCCATAGGCCGCAATCAGATCATAGATTTCGGCCTGCCAGATCGCCTTGCGGACGGTCCGCAAGCCCTCCGGCGCGCCACGGTTAAACACATCGCGACCCAGCCGGTCGCGCGCCATCAGCCGCGCGCCGCTCTCGCGCATCGCGTTCAGGCGCTCAAGCCGGAGCTGCAACCGCAGCGCCAGTTCCTCCGGGCTCGGTTCCACTTCGGGGTCGCGCGGCAATAACAGCGCTGATTTCAGATAGGCGAGCCAGGCCGCCATCACCAGATAATCCGCGGCCAACTCAAGTTTCAGTGTCCGCGCCTCATCGATATAGGCAAGATATTGGTCGACCAGCGCCAGGATCGAAAGCGCGCGCAAATCCACCTTCTGCGTACGCGCCAGGGCGAGCAGCAGATCAAGCGGCCCCTCCCACCCGTCTATGTCCAGCGTCAGCGTGCCGGGGTTGGAACCGGGATCAGAACCGGGATTATGGTCGATGTCAAAGGTCATTACCCCCGACCATAACCGCGCGCGGGCACCAAATGCGACGATATTGTTGCTAACCGGGTGAATGGACGCGCGGGTCAGCGCTTGGAGAACAGCCTGCCAAGCAGCGATGGCTTGTGTTCGACCGGCGGTTCGCCTGGCTCCATTGCCAGCTTGCGCCGCAGCGCGCGGGCTGAAAAATCGCCGCCCTCCTCATCGCTCGCGACCGGGGGCTCAGCCAGCGCGTCATCCTGCACAGCTTCGTGGTCCGCCTGCGTCATCTCGTCGAGGCCGGGTACCGACCACGGATCCGGCGTCGGCGCCTCGTCGGGCGCCTCTGGCGTCGAGACATGGTCGATCATTTCAATTTCAGGCGCACCAGCCGGGGCCGCGTCGTCCTCGGCATTCTCCTCGACATCAACCATCGCGATACCGACCTCGACATTCATCGGATCAGATGGCGCTTGCCAGGTCGGCGCTTCGCTCGGCTCGGTCACCTCGACTGCGATGACCGTTTCCATGAACGGCCCGCAATCATGCGAACCAACCACGATCGGCACCTCCCGCGACAGGCCTTCGCGCGCATGAAGATCGTGGATCAGCCGGTGGAACTGGGCCGTTCGCCACCAGATGGCGAGAAACAGAGCAACCGCAGCATCGGATCCGGGCTCGGGCCGCTCGGTCCGGCCCTGCTCATCGACGATCACGCCATGCAGGTCGGCCATGCCCTCGATGCGCAGATCGACGACGTCAATCGCGTCGAATGATCCCTGCCACGGCGTGCCATAGCCCTCATTCTCGGCCAGAATCGCGTCGCGACCGGCGCTCGAAAAGGGAAAGCTGTCGTCGCTGTAAAAGGAAATCTCAAGATTGGGATCGCCGGTCGGATTGATACCATGTCCTGAAATATCGATGCCAACGGCGGTAATCTGCGCCCATTCAGGATCGACCAGCGCCGCGCTGAGCGCGGACCAGCCGTGCAGCGTCAGCGCATCGGCGCGGGCAGCGTCGCAAATCTCCCACAGCTCGGTCGACAGGTCGGCAATATCGCGGGCAAGCAGCGCGGAGGCCTCATCGAATTGCCCTGCCCGCATCAACGCGTGCAGGTCGTTGCCATAATCATCCTGGCCGTCTGGCGTTGCCAGATCATGAGCGCCCTCAATCGGCATGTCGGTAGTTCCTTCAATAGCGGCTCAACCGTAACAAATCATCCTTAACAAATGCCGTTGGCGCCCGCGATCGGGCTTTTGCAAGCATGGGACAAGGGCGAGCGGATGCCGGCGGCGGGCGCGCGGACGCCCGTCGCATCGCACACCGATTGCAAAGCCCGCAATTAGTTCAAAACGGGCTTTGTTGTTACTTGATCATGGCCAAGTTGAAGATCAGTATCCAATCGTTGCGCTACCGTATCTGTTAGCTTGTTTCTTGAAAGAACACAGGCGCGACAGCCTCAATACCGATGGGGAGAAAGCACGATGGCGCGCTTGTCCAAGGGAAAATCCAACCCTCGCTGGTCCATATTATTCAAATTGATACTGCTCGGCGGCGCCCTTTGTTTACCCGTGACCGCACCACAGGCGCAGGTAATTCCGATACCCCAGGGCAATAGCTGGAAAGATAACACGCGCGCCGCCTTTTACAGCCTCGATCAAGGCTCGCGGATTATGCCGCTGGCCTGGCTCAAGGCCATCAAGACGCCAGATGGGCAGCCCTTCCTTGCCGACAAGCTCGCGCGGTTCGGGTACCTGCCCAATCCGTTTACTGCTGATCTGCCGATCGGCTTTACTGCAGCAGGCCCTGCCGGGCAGCAATATGCCGGCATGACCTGCGCTGCCTGCCACACCCGCCAGATCACCGTCGCCAATCAAACCTACCGGATCGATGGCGGGCCCGCCCTGTCTGATCTCTACGCGCTCTTCATCGAGATGACGGACGCTGTCGGGCGCACGCTTGAGTCCGACGCGAGCTTCAACAGCTTTGCCGCCGACGTGCTCGGCCCCAATCCGACGCCAGATCAGGTGGCGGCGCTGAAGGCGGACGTGACGCTTTGGTATCTGCGCGAAAATAGCCTGTCCCAGCGCGCGCTGAAGTCGACCCAGCCCTGGTCGCTTGGCCGGGCTGATGCGATCGGCATGATTTTCAACCGGCTCACCGGCCTCGATATCGGCACCGCACCGAGCTATCTGATCGAAGAGAATATCGTCCCCGCCAATGCGCCGGTGCGTTATCCCTTTTTGTGGAATGCCGCACGTCAGGATCTCACCCAGTGGCCAGGCTTTGCGCCCAATGGCAATGATCTGTTCGGGCTCATCCGCAATCTGGGTGAAGTCTATGGCGTCTTCGGTCAGTTCCATCCCAAGCCCGGATCTGGCTTTTTCGGCACCGATTTCCTGACCGGCAATTCCGCCAATTTTGGCGGGTTGCGCAGTGCCGAAGGACTGATCAAGCAGATCGGCGCACCGACCTATCTGTGGCAGACCGATCCGGCGCTGGTCGCGCAGGGCAAGGCGCTGTTCAACAGTCGCGACCCCAACGTCAATTGCGTCAGTTGCCACGGCGAGCGGCGCGGCCGGTTCCGGGGCCTGTTGAGCCCCACCTGGGCAACGCCGCTGGTCGATGTCGGGTCGGATCGGCTGGAATATGCCGTGCTCAACCGGAAAGCCCTTAGCGGCGTGCTGGCGGGCCAGGGCATTCCGGTGATTTTCCCCCGGCTGAGGCCGACAGAGACTGCCAACAGCTTGCTCGTCTTCTCGGTCATCGGCTCAATCGGCCAGAAACTGAAACAGGACGTCAGCGCTTTCCTGCTCTTCAAGGTCCCCAGCCGCAGCCCCGGTGGCGGCGCCCCGTCATTGGTGTTGCAGGCCTCCAAACAGGCATTCAATCTGCAGGCGACCCCGAGGGCCGAGGGCAATTATAAATATGAATCGCGGGTGCTGAAGGGAATCTGGGCGGCCGCGCCCTATCTCCACAACGGTTCGGTGCCGACGCTTGCTGATTTGCTGAAACTGCCTGCGGACCGTCCGGCATCCTTCGCCGTTGGCCCCAATTATGATGTCGACGCGGTCGGTCTCGCAGCAACCCAGCCGGGCAGCTACCGCATCACGACCACGGGGTGCGAGGATATCAATTCGGGCAACAGCCGCTGCGGGCATTTGTGGGGCACGCAATTGTCGGACACCGACAAAAAGGCGCTGGTCGAATATCTGAAGACGCTCTAGCCGGCGCCGATCAGGCCATGGCGAGCAGGGCGTCGCGTTTGGCGATCAAATCGGCCATGTCGCCCTCGGGCACACGGCCGGCAACCGTCGCCATTGCCCGGTCAAGGCGCGCGCGCGATGGTGCGGGCAAATCGCCGATGAGCCCGGCAATTTCCACCATCTCGTCCATCCGTGCCCAGCAATCGAGCACCAGATCGCACCCGGCCGCCAACGCGCCCGCCGCCTTTTCCCCCGCAGTGCCCGAAAGCGCCTTCATGTCGATATCATCGGTCATCAACAGGCCGTCAAAGCCGATCCGCTGTCGAATGATCTGCTCGATGACGACCGGCGACAGCGTCGCCGGTCGCTCGCGATCCCAGGCTTCGAACACGATGTGCGAGGTCATCCCCATCGGCGCATCATTGAGCGCACGAAACGGAGCCAGGTCTATCTCGAGATCGGCGTCGGATGCCGTGACCGTTGGCAGATGATAATGCGTGTCGACGATGGCGCGGCCATGGCCCGGCATATGCTTGACGACACCGACCACCCCGCCGCGGCGCAACCCGTCGATTACGGCCTTGCCCATCGCTGCCACGCGCATTGGCTCATGCCCGTAAGCGCGCGTTGCGATCGCATCGGTCGTGTCGGGCTGCGATACGTCGAGCAGCGGCAGGCAATCGACATTGATGCCGACCTCGGCGAGCATCAGCGCGATCGCTTCGG
>JBBQHG010000011.1:0-24059 GCA_038323755.1 Sphingomonadales bacterium | reverse complement strand
TGTCGATTATGCGCACACGCCCGATGCGATCGAGGCAGCGATTGCCGCGCTGAAGCCGCACGTGACCGGCAAGCTGATCGTGATGATCGGCGCAGGCGGCGACCGTGACCCCGGCAAGCGCGAGCCGATGGGCGCCGCTGCCGCGCAACTCGCCGATCTGGTGATTGTAACCGATGACAATCCGCGCGGCGAAGACCCGGCAACGATCCGTGCGCAGGTGATGGCCGGCGCGCCGGGTGCGACCAACATTGCCGGTCGCCGCGAAGCGATTGCGACGGCGATTGCGGCAGCGGGGGCACAGGACATCGTCCTGCTGGCGGGCAAGGGGCATGAGCAGGGGCAGATCATTGGCGATATGGTGTTGCCGTTCGACGATGTGACCGTGGCGCGGGAATGTGCCGCATGAGCGCGGTTTTGTGGACCGCTGGCGAGATTGCGGCTGCGACCGGCGGGGTCGCATCGGGCGATTTTGCAGCGACCGGCGTGACGTTCGATTCGCGCGAAGTGGCGAGCGGGGATCTGTTCATCGCGCTCAAGGGCGAGGCGACCGACGGCCACCGCTTTCTGGCGCAGGCCTTTGCACGCGGGGCGGCCGGGGCGATCGTCAGCGAGGCGACCGATTATCCGCACATCCTGGTCGACGATACGATGGCCGCGCTTGAGGCGCTGGGGATCGCGGCGCGCGCGCGGACGGGTGCGACAATTATTGGCGTGACCGGATCGGTCGGCAAGACAGGCACCAAGGAGGCGCTGTTCGCGGCGCTCGATCGCGGCGCGCCCGGGCAGGTTCACCGATCGGTCAAAAGCTATAACAACCATACCGGCGTGCCGCTGAGCCTGGCGCGGATGCCCGCCGATTGCCGCTTTGCCGTGCTCGAAATGGGGATGAACCATGCCGGCGAGCTGCGGACGCTGACGGGGTTCGTGCGGCCACATGTCGCGATCATCACGACGGTGGCCTCGGTCCATATCGAATTCTTCAAGGATGAGGCCGGGATTGCCGATGCCAAGGCCGAGATTTTCGAGGGGCTTGAGCCCGGTGGTACCGCGATCATCCCCTATGACAATGTCCATCGCGAGCGGCTGATTGCCGCTGCCGTGGCGCAGGGCGCGAAGATCGTCTGCTTCGGCAGCAATGTTGGCGCCGATGTTCGCGCGCTGGAGACGATGCGGACGCCGACCGGGGGCACCTTTGTGACGGCGCGGCTGATGGGGCGCGAGCTGAGCTTTACGGTGGGGCAGCCGGGCGCGCACCTGGTGTCCAACGCGCTGGCGGTCCTGGCAGCGGTCGAGGCGGCGGGCGGCGATGTGGCGCTGGCCGGGCTTGCGCTCGCCGAGCTGGGCGGACTGGCCGGGCGCGGCGCGCGCTTCCTGATGGATGTGGGCAGCGGCGAGACCGCGCTGGTGATCGACGAAAGCTATAATGCCAACCCCACATCGATGCGCGCGACCCTGGAGGTGCTGGCACGCGAGCCGGCGCGGCGGCGGCTCGCCGTGCTGGGGCAAATGGGCGAATTGGGCGAGGGCAGCGCTGGCTTTCACGCCGGACTTGCCGAGCCGATCATCGCCGCCGGGGTCGACTATGCCATCCTGGTTGGCGAACGGATGGCAGCGCTCGCAAACGCGCTTGAGGGGCGGTGCGATTTCGTCCATGTGCCCGATGCCGCCGCCGCGCGCGCCAGCCTTTCAGCGGTGATCGGCGCAGGCGATGTGGTGCTCGTCAAAGGGTCGAACGCGGTCGGCCTGTCGGCGATGGTCGCGGCGCTGAGGGGCGAGAAAATTTAATGCTATATTTCATTGCGGCCTATCTTGGATTTCCCGGTGCGCTGAACCTGGTGCGCTATCTGAGCTTCCGCACGGGCGGTGCCGTGGCGACGGCGCTGGTGATCGGCCTGATCATCGGGCCGCGCTTCATCGGCTGGTTGCGGGTGCGGCAGGGCAAGGGCCAGCCGATCCGCACGGATGGGCCGCAAACCCACCTGGCCAAGCGCGGCACGCCGACCATGGGCGGCCTGATGATCCTGACGTCGCTGGTGATTTCGATCCTGCTCTGGATGGATTTGAGCAATCCGTTTGTGTGGGCGAGCCTGTTCGTAACGCTTGGCTTTGGCATGATCGGGTTCCTCGACGACTATGACAAGGTCAGCAAGGCGAGCACCAAGGGGGTGTCGGGCCGGATGCGGCTGCTGGGCGAATTCGCGATTGCGGGGATCGCCGCGGCGATCATCACCCACCAGAACGGCACGCACCTCTATCTGCCGTTTCTGACCGGCGTGTCGATTGATCTCGGCTATTTCTACATTCCCTTTGCCGCCTTCACGATCGTGGCGTTCGGCAATGCAGTGAATTTGACCGACGGGCTCGACGGGTTGGCGACGATGCCGGTGATCATCGCGGCGGTGGCCTTCATGCTGATCGCCTATCTGGCGGGCAACGCGAAGTTTGCTGATTATCTGGGCATTCCGCATGTGCCGCGCGCGGGCGACATGGCGATTTTCTGCGGGGCGATGGTGGGCGCCGGGTTGGCGTTCCTGTGGTTCAATGCGCCGCCGGCGGCTGTCTTCATGGGGGATACTGGGAGCCTCGCTCTGGGCGGGGCGCTTGGTGCGATATCGGTGGTGGCGCATCATGAGATTGTGCTGGGGATCATCGGCGGGCTGTTCGTCGTCGAGGCGCTCAGCGTCATCATCCAGGTGTTTTTCTACAAGCGCACCGGCAAGCGCGTGTTTCGCATGGCGCCGATCCACCATCATTTCGAGCAGCTCGGCTGGGCGGAATCGACCGTGGTGATCCGCTTCTGGATCATCGCGATCGTGCTCGCGCTGGTTGGCCTGTCGACGCTGAAGCTGAGATGATCACGAGCGACCTCTGGCGCGGCAAACGCTTTGCAGTGCTGGGGCTGGCGCGCTCGGGCGCGGCGACGGTGCGCGCGCTGGTAGCGGGTGGTGCGAGCGTCGTAGGATGGGACGAGAGTCAATCGTCGTCCGAAGCGCTCTTTGGTGCCCTTAAGCAAGATCGCGCGGAGCTCGGAACCGAGGCAGGATTCACGTTGAAGAACTGGCTGTTGGCAGCCGACCTTACCAAGTTCGATGCGCTCATCATTTCCCCCGGGGTGCCGCTCAACCGCCACCCGATTGCTGCGAAGGCGCGGGCGGCGGGGGTACCGATCATTGGCGATATCGAGCTGTTCGCTCAGGCGCGCGCTGAACTGCCGCCGCACAAGGTGGTCGGCATCACGGGCACCAACGGCAAGTCGACGACGACCGCGCTGATCCACCATATTCTCCAGACTGCTGGCATCCCGAGCCTGATGGGAGGGAACATCGGCCTGCCGATTCTCGAACAGGCCCCCCTCCCCGAAGGCGGCGTCTATGTGCTGGCACTGTCGAGCTATCAGATCGACCTGACCTTCAGCCTTGATTGCGAGGTGGCGGTGCTGCTCAACATCACGCCCGATCATCTCGATCGCTATGACGGGTTCGAGGCCTATGCAGCGGCCAAGGCGCGGCTGTTTGCGATGCAGTCGCCAGACCATGACGCGATTATCTCGATCTTCGATGCGCCCTCCGCCGCGATTGCGCGCGGCCTGTCTGCACGCGGTGAGCATCTGACCAAGATCGCGTCGGGTTTCTGCATGGACCAGTCACGCTGGCCGAGCCTGCAGGGGCCGCATAACGCGCAGAATGCGCTGGCCGCGATCAATGCGTGCGAGGCGCTGGGCGTGCCCAATTCGGCGATCGACAAGGGGCTGGAGAGCTTCAAGGGCCTGGCGCACCGAATGGAGACGGTGGCGATCAAGCACGGCGTGCGGTTCGTCAACGACAGCAAGGCGACCAACCCGGAAAGTGCCGCGCCCGCGCTGGCAGCGTTTGACGGCATTCACTGGATCTTGGGTGGGCAATCCAAGAGCGACAGCCTTGATGCATGCGCGCCGCACTTCGGGCATGTCGCGCGGGCTTACACGATCGGCGCGGCGGGGGAGCGTTTTGCCGCCCTGCTCGCGCCGCATATGCCGGTGGCGTACTGCGGGACGCTTGACGTGGCGGTGAAGGATGCCGCCGCACGGGCGCGCGACGGCGAGACGGTGCTGCTCTCACCTGCATGCGCATCGTTCGACCAATTTCGTGATTTCGAGGCCCGGGGCGACGCGTTCCGGGAAGCCGTGGGGGCATTGGCATGACCGACGTTCGGGCCGGCAAGGGTTTGGCGCTGTGGGCCAAGGTGAAGCCACGCGGCGGACGCGGGGACCGCAGCCCGCTGGGCATGTGGTTCTGGGATATCGACCGGGTGCTGCTGCTGCTCGCGTTGCTGCTGATTGCGATCGGCCTGCTGGCGGTGGCGGCGGCGAGCCCGGCATCGGCGGTGCGTTATTCAGGTGAGAAGGTGCATTTCCCGCCGCTTTATTATTTCTGGCGGCAGGTGATGTGGGTGGGTGTGTCGCTGCCGGTGATGTTCTTCGTGTCGATGCTGCCGGTGCCGGTGGCGCGGCGGATGGCCCTGATCGGGGCAGCGATATTCCTGGTGGCGCTCGCCTCGCTGCCCTTTATCGGCGTGGTCCATAATGGCGCGCGGCGCTGGATCGGCGTTGGGATCGCTGAATTCCAGCCATCCGAGTTTCTGAAGCCCTTCTTCATCGTCAGCATGGCGTGGCTGCTGTCGCTGAAGGAGAAGGATGCCGATCTGCCGGTGGTGCCGATCACCGCAGCAATGACGGCGGTCGTCGGCGGGTTGCTGATGATGCAGCCCGATCTGGGGCAGACCATCATCTTCGGCGTGATCTGGCTGTCGCTGCTGATGATCGCGGGCACGCCGCTGAAGGTGCTGGGCGGCTTTGTCGCGGCGGCCCCGGTAGGGCTGATCGCGGCTTATATGTTTTATGACACGGCGCGGTTGCGGATCGATGCGTTTCTCGGGCGTGGCGGCGAAGGCAGCGGCATGGACCATTACCAGACCGACATGGCCTATGCGACGCTCACGGCGGGGGGCGTCACGGGGACAGGGCCGGGCGGCGGGGTCATGAAATTCCGCCTGCCAGAGGCGCATACCGATTATATCTACTCAGTGATCGGCGAGGAATTCGGGCTGATCGCCTGCGCCGTGATCGCGCTGCTGTTCCTGGCAATTGTGGTGCGGGTATTTGTGAAGCTGCTTGACGAGCCTGATACGTTTCGGCTGTTGGCAGCCGCCGGCCTTGCCACCCAATTCGGCGCGCAGGCGCTGGTCAGCATGGCGGTGAACACCGGCATTGCGCCTTCAAAAGGAATGACCTTGCCGTTTATCAGCTATGGTGGATCGTCGATGATCGCGCTGTCGATCGGCATGGGGTTGCTGCTCGCGTTTACACGGCGCAACCCGTTCCTGACGCGATCACCTTATATCGTGCGCTGGAGCGGACAATGACCAAGCCACGCCATTTCGTTCTCGCCGCCGGTGGCACTGGCGGCCATATGGTGCCGGCAGCCGCGCTGGCTGCTGAGCTGACCAAGCGCGGGCACAGTGTTGCGCTGGTGAGTGATGAGCGCGGCGTGCGCTTTCCAGGGCTGTTTACGGGCATCGAGACGCATGTGCTGCCCGCCGGGCGGCTTGCAGGCGGGCCGATTGGCTGGGCGCGTGCCGGGTTCAACATGATGCGCGGGCGCAGCGTGGCGATCAAATTGTTCAAGCGCGACCGGCCAGCAGCGGTAATCGGTTTTGGCGGTTATCCGGCGTTTCCGGCGTTACTGGGGGCGTTTGCGCTGAAGATTCCGACGGCGGTGCATGAGCAGAATGCGGTGCTTGGCCGGGTCAACCGGCTGGTGGCGGGCAAGGTCGATGCGATTGCGACCTCCTACCCCGATGTCGAGCGGCTGAAAAATGCCTATCGCGGCAAGACACATCTGGTCGGCAATCCAGTGCGCGATTCGGTGCTGTCGCTGCGCAGCCGACCCTATCCGCTGCTGGAGGAAGACGGCATTTTCCGCGTGCTGGTGACGGGCGGGAGCCAGGGCGCGAGCATCCTGAGCCAGGTGGTGCCCGATGGCCTGTCGCTGTTGCCGGTGAGTTTTCGCCGTCGGTTGCAGGTAACGCACCAGGCACGGGTCGAAGATATCGACCAGGTCCGCGCGAAATATGCCGAGCTGTCGATTGCGGCTGAGCTCGCGACTTATCTGCCCGATCTGCCGGAGCAACTCGCCTGGGCCCATCTGGTGATTGCGCGCGCTGGGGCATCGACGCTGGCCGAGCTGACCGCGGCGGGGCGGCCTGCGATTCTGGTGCCGCTGCCGAGCGCGACCGATGACCACCAGACCGCCAATGCGCGCGAGATGACGATGGCAGGCGGCGCGCGGACGATCGACCAGCGCCAGTTTACCCCGATCGAACTCGCCAAGCAGATGCAGAAGCTGGGGCTCGACCCATCGGCGCTGCAGAATGCCGCTGGCCGGGCGCGCAGCTGTGGCCGACCCGATGCCGCGCGCGATCTTGCCGATCTGGTTGAGAGCCTTGATGCGCCTGAAAGCGATGTGATGGTGGGCCTGCACCGCCCGATCAAGTTCGGGGACCAAGCCGCTTATGCGTGACGGCCAGCCATGAGGGGAGTTGCGACCGACATCGGCACGATCCACTTTGTCGGCATCGGCGGCATCGGCATGTCCGGCATCGCCGAGGTGATGCACAATCTTGGCTACAAGGTGCAGGGATCCGACGTTGCCGAGGGCTATGTGATCGCCGGGCTGCGCGCCAAGGGGATCGTTGTTCATATTGGGCACAGTGCCGATAATCTGGGCGATGCGGCGGTGATCGTCACCTCCACCGCTATCAAGCGCGATAATCCGGAAGTGGCGGCGGCCTATGAGCGTCGTGTGCCGGTGGTGCGCCGGGCGGAAATGCTCGCCGAGCTGATGCGGCTGAAATCGACTGTCGCGGTCGCAGGCACGCACGGCAAGACGACGACGACGAGCATGATTGCAGCGCTGCTGGATGCGGGCGGTGTTGACCCGACGGTGATCAATGGCGGCATCATCAACAGCTACGGCTCCAACGCGCGGCTGGGCGCGAGCGACTGGATGGTCGTGGAGGCCGATGAGAGCGACGGCAGTTTCCTGCGACTCGACGGGACGATCGCGGTCGTCACCAATATCGATCCCGAGCATCTCGACCATTATGGCAGCTTCGAAAAGGCGAAGGACGCCTATGTCGAGTTTGTCGAGAATGTGCCGTTTTACGGCGCGGCCTTGCTGTGCCTCGATCATCCCGAGGTGCAGGGCATCATCCCGCGCGTGCGCGACCGCCGGGTCGTGACCTATGGCTTTTCCGCGCAGGCCGATGTGCGCGGGGTGAATGTGACGCCGATCCCCGGGGGCAACCGGTTCGAAGCGGTGATCCGTCACCGTGATGGGACCGCCCGCTCGATCGAGGGAATCGAGATGCCGATGCCGGGTCGCCACAATGTGCAGAATGCGCTCGCCGCGATCGGCGTGGCGCTGGAGCTGGGCATCGATGACGCGACGATCCAGCAGGGTTTTGCCAAATTCGGCGGGGTGAAGCGGCGTTTTACCAAAGTCGGCGAGGTCGCGCTCGACGGTGGATCGGTGACGATCATCGACGATTATGGCCATCACCCGGTCGAGATCCGGGCGGTGCTGTCGGCAGCGCGTGAAGGCGCGACGAACCGGGTAATCGCGGTGGTGCAGCCGCACCGCTATTCGCGGCTCGACAATCTGATGGAGGATTTTCAGCAGGCCTTCAACGATGCCGATATCGTGCTGGTCTCGCCGGTCTATGCAGCGGGCGAAGCGCCGATCGAGGGTGTCGATGCCGAGGCGCTGGTCGCCGGATTGAAGACGCGCGGGCATCGATCGGCGGCGACGGTGGCGGACGCGGATGCGCTGGCGGATACGTTGGCCGATATGATCCAGCCGGGTGACATGGTGATCTGCCTGGGGGCAGGCGACATTACGAAATGGGCGGCGGGGCTTGCCGACGCGATTGTGGGGGCGCGATGAACGCGACGCACTCTTGTGCTCCCGCGAAGGCGGGAGCCCAGTCTGGATCCCCGCCTTCGCGGGGACACAACGGTCTCGTTAAGGAAGTGCGCGGTCGCCTTACTCGCAACGCCCCGCTTGCCCCGCTCGTCTGGTTCAAGTCGGGTGGCGCGGCTGAGTGGATGTTCGAGCCCAAGGACGGCGATGATCTGGCCGATTTTCTTCGCGGGCTCGATCCCTCGACGCCGGTGATGGCATTGGGGCTCGGTTCCAACATGATCGTGCGCGACGGTGGCTGGCGCGGCGTGGTGGTGCGGTTGGGCAAGGCTTTTGCTCAGGTTGCGGCGATCGACGCAACGACGCTGGTCTGTGGCGGCGGGGCGAGCGGCATATTAGTGTCGTCCACCGCGCGCGATGCGGGAATTGCGGGCGTTGAATTCCTGCGCTCGATCCCTGGCACCGTCGGCGGCTTCGTGCGGATGAATGGCGGTGCCTATGGCCGCGAGGTGAAGGACATTCTGGTCGAGTGCGAGGTCGTGCTGCGATCGGGAGAACAGCGTACGCTGGGGCTGGCTGACCTTGGCTACACCTATCGCCACAGCGCGCTGCCCGATGGCTGCATCGTCACCCGCGCGACGTTTCGGGGCACGCCGGGCGACCCCGCCGCGATCCAGGCCGAAATGGACCGCATCGCTGCCGCGCGCGAGGAATCGCAGCCGTTGCGATCGAAAACCGGCGGCTCGACCTTCAAGAATCCGGACGGGCACAAGGCCTGGGCGTTGATTGATGCCGCCGGCTGCCGGGGACTGCGGATCGGCGACGCGCAGGTGAGCGAGAAGCATTGCAACTTCCTGCTCAATCTGGGGGCAGCGACGAGTGCCGATATCGAAGCGTTGGGGAACGAAGTGATTGCACGGGTGAAGGCGCATTCGGGCGTGACGCTCGAATGGGAAATCCAGCGGGTGGGGGAAAGGGCATGAGCGCGCCCGTTCAAATCCTCCCCGGAACGGGGAGGTGGCACGCGCAGCGTGACGGAGGGGGGCCTCCTCATGCGCTGCGCTCGCGGCGCGCCCCCTCCACCAGCCTTCGGCCGGTCCCCCTCCCCTTGCAGGGGAGGATTTTATGACCCTCCACATTGCCGTGCTGATGGGGGGCTGGTCCGCCGAGCGCGAGGTGTCGCTGGTGACGGGCGCAAATGTCGCCGAAGCGCTGGAGGCGAATGGCCACCGGGTGACGCGGATCGATATGGGCCGTGATGTTGCCGCGCGGCTGGCCGAAGCGGCGCCTGATGTCGTCTTCAACGCACTGCACGGCACGCCCGGCGAAGACGGATCGGTGCAGGGCATGCTCGATCTGATGGGCCTGAAATATACGCATTCCGGGCTCGCCACCTCTGTCATCGCGATCGACAAGCAGCTGACCAAGCTGCTGCTCGTGCCGCACGGTATTCCGATGCCGGGCGGCCGGATCGTCAAGACCGACACGCTCTATGCAGGCGATCCCCTGCCGCGCCCTTATGTGTTGAAGCCGGTCAATGAAGGCTCGTCGGTTGGCGTCGCCATCGTCACTGACGAAGGCAATTACGGCAACCCGATCGCGCCGGACAGCAAAGGGCCGTGGGCCGAGTTCGATGAGTTGCTGGCCGAGCCGTTTATCCGCGGGCGTGAGCTGACGACGGCGGTGCTGGGCGGCGAGGCGCTGGGCGTGACCGAGTTGAAGCCCAAGAGCGGCTTTTACGATTATGACGCCAAATATACCGATGGCATGACCGAGCATGTCTATCCCGCCGCTATCCCCGATGAGATTGCGGCCGCGTGCATGACGATCGCGCTCGATGCGCACCGGCTGCTGGGGTGCAAGGGGTGCTCACGCTCCGATTTCAGGTGGGATGACACTCTGGGGCTGGACGGGCTGTTCCTGCTCGAGGTCAATACCCAGCCCGGCATGACGCCGCTCAGCCTGGCGCCCGAACAGGCCCGCCACCGGGGTATGAGCTATCAGCAATTCGTCCAGCGTATTGTGGAGGAGGCATTGTGAGCAAGTCGATCCGACGCGGGCCGCCGCCGGCGCGCCGCGCGGTGCAGCCCAAGCGGCGCACGCCCAAGGCCCGGAAGCCGTCATCGATCGACCGGATGATCGCCGCGCTGCCGGTGAGCGAGCAGACGCTGCGCCGGGCGGCGACCGTATCGATCATGGCGATCATTGTCGCGACATCGCTGGGCGTCGCGACCTTTTTCGGCGTGCCGCAGGCGGCGGGCGTGGCGCTGGCCGAGCAGATTGGTGATGCAGGCTTCCGCGTGCGCGGCATCGAGGTGACGGGCGCCAGACGGATGAACCCGATGACGGTCTATGCCGTGGTGCTCGACCAGAAATCACGCGCGATGCCGCTCGTCGACCTGGAGGGCACACGCCAGAAATTGCTGAAATATGGCTGGATCAAGGACGCGCAGGTCTCGCGCCGCTTGCCCGACAAACTCGTGGTCCACATCGTCGAACGCGAGCCGGCGGCCGTGTGGCAGGACAAGGGCCAGCTGACGCTGATCGATGCAAATGGTGAGCCGCTGCAGCGCATTTCCGCCGATGAAGTCCCGCCGCTGCCGCGCATGATCGGCGAGGGCGCCAATTGGCAGGCGCCGGCCTATCGCGCGCTGCTCGATGCGGCGCCTGCGCTGCGCCCGCTGGTGAAGGCCGCGACCTGGGTTGGTAACCGGCGGTGGAACCTGATGTTCGAGACCGGCGAAACGCTGGTGCTGCCCGAAGACGATGCCGACAAGGCGCTGGTCAAATTCGCCGAGCTGGACGGTGCGCGGCCTCTGCTGGGCAGGGGTTGGCTGCGCTTCGACATGCGCGACCCGACCCGGCTGGTGGTGCGCAAGCCCGGCCAGCAGGCCCAGCGCGCGATTACCGATACCAGTGCCGCCGAACCGATTACCCGCACCGCGATGCTGAGCTCGAGCGAAGGATAAGACCATGGCCAAGACCGCACCCGAAGGATTGATCACCGCGCTCGACATCGGCTCGTCCAAGGTATCGGCGATGATTGCGCAAAAAGCGGAGGGCGGCGAGCTGGTGGTGCTGGGCACTGGCCAGCGTGAGAGCCGGGGCGTGAAACGCGGCTACATCGCCGATATGGGCGCGACCGAAGCGGCGGTGCGCGAAGCGGTGGAGCAGGCAGAGCGGATCGCCGGGCTGAATATCGAGAATGTGTGGGTGAGCTTTTCGGCAGGCGGGCTGGTGAGCGATGTCGCCTCGGTCGAGGTCGAACTGGGCGGGCACCGGATCGAACAGGCCGATATCGATGAATTGCTGGCGGCGGGCCGGGAATCGATCGATCCGGCGGGGCGAATGGTGCTGCATGCACAGCCAACGCTCTATACGCTGGACGGGCTGACGGGCGTGAAGAAGCCGCTGGGGCTGCATGCCGACCGGCTCGGGGTGCATATCCATGTGGTGGCCGCCGACGGATCGCCGGTGCGCAACCTGGATCTGTGCGTCCGATCGGCGCATCTGGAGGTCAAGTCGATCATCGCATCGCCCGTGGCAACGGGGATGGCGTGCCTGTCCGACGAGGAGCGCGAACTGGGCGTTGCGCTGGTCGAGATGGGGGCCGGGATCACCAATGTGTCGCTGTTCGCCGGCGGCATGCTTGTCGGGCTGACCTCGATCCCCTTTGGGGCCGCCGACATTACCGATGATATCGCCAGCGCCTTTGGCACCCGGCGGACGCAGGCTGAGCGGATGAAGTGCTTCTACGGATCAGCCAATGCCTCCCCGCGCGACAATCATGACATGATCGACGTCGCGCCGATTTCCGCCGAGGATGACGCCACCGAAGGCGCGCGCATCACGCGGGCGCAGCTGATCGCGGTGATCCGCCAGCGGCTCGACCATCTGATGAGCGAAATCCAGCGGGCGCTGACCGAACTGGGCTTTGAAGGGCCGGTCGGGCGGCAGGTGGTGCTGACCGGCGGCGGGGCGGAACTGAAGGGCATTGCCGATTATGCGCAGGCAGCGCTTGGTCGATCGGTGCGGATCGGTCGCCCGCGCGGGCTGACGGCTTTGCCCGAGGCGCATAGCGGCCCGGCCTTTGCAACGCTGGCCGGGCTGGCGCATTACGCCGCATCCGACCCGGTCGATCTGCGCGCGGTCGCTTCGGCGCATCAAATGGTGTCTCGACCACGCGGATTTGCCGTCTTCCAGCGGCTGATTCAGACGTTCCGGGCAAATTATTAAAGAATTACGACAGCGCTCGGATGATTGGGGCTAGAGTCGCCCGAACGCTTGGTGCAGAACGGTACGATAATATAAATGGCCCGGCTTTTTGGGGGCTAAGGCGGAGACAGGGCGATGAGCATCGAATTTCTTCCACCAGACGTTGATGAGTTGACGCCGCGCATCGCGGTGATCGGTGTCGGTGGGGCGGGCGGCAACGCCATTACCAACATGATGCGCGCAGACGTGCAAGGCGTCGACTTCCTCGTCGCCAACACCGACGCTCAGGCGCTGAAGCAGTCAGCCGCGCCACAGCGTGTGCAGCTTGGTGCCAAGATCACGCAAGGGCTGGGCGCCGGTTCGCGCCCGGAAATCGGCCGCGCAGCTGCTGAAGAAACGATTGAATCCATCACCAAAATGCTCGAAGGGGCGCATATGTGCTTCATCGCTGCCGGCATGGGCGGCGGCACGGGCACTGGTGCCGCACCCGTCATCGCCAAGGCGGCGCGCGACCTGGGCATTCTGACCGTGGGCGTGGTGACCAAGCCCTTCGCCTTTGAAGGCAATCGCCGGGCCAAGGCAGCCGAAGCGGGCATCGAAGAACTGCAGAAATATGTCGATACGCTGATCGTCATCCCCAATCAGAATCTGTTCCTGATCGCCAACGCCAACACGACCTTCAAACAGGCCTTTGAAATGGCTGACGAAGTGTTGCAGCAGGGCGTGCGCGGCATCACCGATCTGATGGTGATGCCCGGCCTGATCAACCTGGATTTCGCCGACGTACGATCGGTGATGCAGGAAATGGGCAAGGCAATGATGGGCACGGGCGAAGCCGAAGGCGACGACCGCGCAATCGTGGCGGCGCAAAAGGCGATCGCCAATCCGCTGCTCGACGGTGTGTCGATGCAGGGTGCCAAGGGCGTCATCATCTCCATCACCGGCGGTGAGGACATGCGCCTGCTCGAAGTCGATGAAGCCGCGAACCACATTCGCGAACTGGTCGATCCTGATGCCAACATCATCTGGGGATCGGCGTTCAATCCCGATCTCGAGGGCAAGATCCGCGTCTCGGTGGTGGCAACGGGGATCGAGGCAGAAGCGCGCCCGCAAACAGCGCCCGAACCGTCACGCGCCTTTACCTTCTCCACGCCGCGCCGGACCGAGTCGACGGTAACGGCGGCCATTCCAGCCGCAGCCGAACCCGCGATTCCAACGGCTTTCGAACCCGAAGCTGCAGCGCCAGCCGCTGACGATGTGGCAGATGACGAACTGGTGCTTGGCGCCGATGCTGCCGTGGCCGATGGGCCCGAAGCCAGCATCGACGAGGCGCCACGCTGGATCGCGCCAGGCAGCGACGCCGAAGCAACGGCGCCCGCTCCGGAACCGGCACCAGCGCCGGAGCCCGCACCCCGCGGCAAGGTTGGCGGGACGCTGTTCGAGCGGATGTCCAACGTGACGCGCGGCGCGGCACGCGATGATGACGGCCCCGACAAGGACCCGGTCGATATTCCGCGCTTCCTGCATCGGCAGAATAATCAGTAAGCTGCCAGGCGCGCCGGTTCGTCGCCGGCGCGCCTCGCTCTGGCGCGCGATGACGCAACGTCAATTGCGGGTTCATCGGGGACGGGCTCTAGCGATATCCTGATGTCATCGCCAATTTTCCAAAGAACCGCGCGCCTCATGACGGTGCTGATGCTGTCTGGTGCTGCGCCGGCGCTCGCCGCCCAGTATCAGCCCAGCTATCAAACGATGCCGTCGCCGACGCCCGATGCCGACGCGCTGGCCGCCGATATGCGCATCCTGGGCGCGAACCCGGTGGATTTGCCCGCGTTACTCGACGCAGCCGACTTGACGCTGAAGCTGGGTGACATCGATGCCTCTGCGGCCTTCCTCACCCGCGCCGAGCGGATATCCCCCTCTGATGGACGGATCAAGGCTGGCAAGGCGCGCGCGCTGGTGCAACTCGGGCGGCCCGGTGAAGCGCTGCGGCTGTTCAGCGAGGCAGAGCGCTATGGCTATCCGGTCGACAATTTCCTGGCTGAACGCGGCCTGGCATTTGATTTGATTGGCGAGCAGGAGCGCGCCCAGCGCGATTATCGCCGCGCGCTGAAGAGCGGCCCGGACGGTGAGACGCAGCGGCGTTACGCCCTGTCGCTCGGCATTTCGGGCAAACGCGATATGGCACTCGACCAGATCGACGCGTTACTGCGCCTGAGTGACCGCGCGGCGTGGCGCGTGCGGGCCTTTATCCTGGCCATGTCCGGCGATGTCAGTGGCGCTGAACGGATCGCTACCAGCATGCTGCCGGACGGGATGGCGAGCGGGCTGCTGCCTTTTTTCCAGCTATTGCCATCGCTCGGGCCTGCCGATCGAGCCTTTGCCGTTCATTTTGGCGAGGTAAGGGCGACCCCCGAGCGGGTTGCCGATGCGCGGATGGTGCCCATTTTGCCGACGCTGCTGCCTGAACCCGTTCCCGTCGTTCAGGTCGCCGCCGTGGCGGCGAGCGCATCGACCAGCAAGCAGGATCGCAAACGTCGTCGTCGGGGCAAGGCGGTAGAGGTTGCCATGCTCACACCGCCAGCGGTTACCCGACCACAATTGCCGCCGCCGCCGCGCATCGCCGAGAAAATGACGGTCTTTGCCGCGCCACAGGCCGTTGTGCAGGCGATCCCGGCCCCGAATCCAACGCCGACCCCGGCTAGCCCGCCCATACAGCGGACGCAGACCACCCCAGCAACCACGTCACGCGGCGCCGTTGCGTCAGTGACGGCGCCAGTGCAACCGCAGATGGATGCGCGCGCCGAACCGCCGCCGGTCCGTCAACCTGCGCCCGCTGCCGTGGTTGCAGTCTCGCGCGAGGCGGTGCCAGCGGCGACATCGACCGTACCGGTCGTCGTGCTACCCACATCCTCGCCAGCGACCGCGATTGCCGAAGCCGATACCGAGACTGATGCGCCCGAAGCGCCAGCGTCGGGCAATCAGGCGCCGGTGGCCCTGGCGGCTGCCGAGCCCGTGCCGCAGCCAGCCGTTGAGCCGGTGGTTCAGCCGGTAACGGAGGCTGCGCCGGTGCCGATGGCCAAGCCGCCAGCTGCCGTTGCCGCCAAGCCACGGCCGGTCGCCGCCGAGGATTCGATCCTCGAGCGGATCATCGCGGGGATCGGCGTGCCAGCGTCCGAGCTTGACGTCTCCGCTGGGGCTGCGGCGCCCCCGCAGCCGGTACGCCCTTCCGGGTCGTCCAAGAGCGAGCCTAAACCGACGCCTGTGATCGATAAAAAGGCAGCGGAGAAGAAGGCTGCGCTCGACAAGGCCGCGGCCGAGAAGAAGATCGCCGACAAGAAGCTGGCGGATGAAAAGGCGGCCAAGGCCAAGGCGCTCAAGGCAGATCCTGCCCGCGCCTGGGTGCAGGTGGCGGGCGGTTCAAGCGTGCGCGACCTGCCGAAGGAATGGAGCCGCCTGCGCGACAAGGCGCCCGCCGCATTCAAGGGGCGGAGCGCTTATACCACGCCGCTGCGCTTCACGAACCGGCTGCTTGCAGGGCCGTTCAAGAGCGAGGATGAGGCGCAGGGCTTTGTCAACCTGATCGCGAAATCGGGGTTGACCGGTTTTGTGTTTACCAGCGAGGCGGGCCAGAAGATCGACAAGCTTCCCGCCAAATGAGTGCGTTTGCGCCCTGGGCCAGCGACCCAGCGCGCAGCCGAGGCCGCCTTCACGAAGAACAAAACGCGCCCATCCGCGGGCCGCGCGATGCCTTTCAGCGCGACCGCGACCGCATCATCCATTCGATCAGCTTTCGACGGCTGCGCCACAAGACCCAGGTGTTCATGGCACCCGATGGCGATCATTTCCGGGTGCGGTTGACGCATAGCCTGGAGGTCGCGCAGATCGGCCGAACGATTGCGCGCGCGCTTGGCCTCAACGAGGACCTGACCGAGGCGCTCTGCCTGGCGCATGACATTGGCCATCCGCCCTTCGGCCATGCCGGCGAAGCGGCGCTGACAGCGGCGCTGCAGGGGCTGGGCGGGTTCGACCACAATGGCCATACGCTGCGTGCGCTGATGGCAATCGAAGCGCCCTATCCGCGCTGGCAGGGGCTGAACCTGACCTGGGAAATGCTGGAGGGGCTCGCCAAGCATAACGGCCCGGTGGTCAACCCCGGCTGGGCGCTGGCGCAGGCCGATGCCGATTTTCCGCTGCACCTGCAGGACTGGCCCTCGCTCGAAGCGCAAGTCGCAGCGATTGCCGACGACATCGCCTATGACAATCACGACATTGATGACGGCCTGCGCGCCGGGCTGCTGACGCTGGACCAATTGCTGCAGGTCCCGCTGGTCGCGCGGCTGTGGCAGGGGGTGACGGCCGATTTCCCGGGCGTACCGAGCGCGAGGCTGATCGGCGAGCTGATCCGGACGCAGATTGGCGAGATGGTCGCCGATCTGATCGCCGAGACCCGGTCGCGCATTGCTGCGTCGGGCGTGACCTCAGCCGATGATGTGCGCGCGGCGGGGGCGTGCCTGGTGGGTTTCTCACCCTCCATGCGTGAGGACGAGCGCGTGCTGAAGCGATTCATGTATGCCGAGCTTTATCACCATCCTCGCCAGCGCGAGGCGGCGACGATTGCAGAGGGAATCGTGGGCGGCCTGTTTGCCGCCTATCGCGCGGATGCAGCGCTGATGCCGACCGATTGGGCGGCGCGATTGCCGGCGGCAGAACCCGAGCGCAGCCGCCATATTGCCGATTTCATCGCGGGGATGACGGACCGTTATGCGATCAGCCGGTACCGCGATGCGGTGGGTGCGATCGACTTGCCCGAAGGGTTTTAGCGGCTGGGATCGTTTTACGACAGGTAACGGCCAGCATGGTGTCGTTTCCCGATCGGAGGACCCCCGGATGTCCGCAATAAGCGTTGCGATCAATCGATTTGGCCTGGGTGCACGTGGCGACGATGCGTTGCCGCGCGACCCCAGGGCATGGTTGACCGATCAGTTCGCGCGGTTCGAGCCGAGACCGCCGGCAATCGCGGCAGCGCCATCGCGCGAGGCGGTGGCGGGGCAACTCGCCGATTATCTTGAGAAGCTGCGCCCGATGACGCGCGCTGCACGGCGCGCGCCGCCGGAACCCGGTGGGCCTGCCATGTCCCCGGCCATGCAGCCCGAAGCGATGGCCGACGCCGCGACCGGCCAGCCAGCGGCAACGGACCCGATGAAGGAGCTGCGCCAATTCATTCGCCAGCAGGGGCGCGACAATTATCTGGCCTGTGTTGGCGCGCGCGCCGCAGCGGCGCTGGTGACGCCGGCGCCTTTTGTCGAACGGATGGTGCATTTCTGGGCCAATCACTTTGCGATCTCCGCCGACAAGCTGACCGTGGTGGGGATGGGCGGGCTACTCGAGTTCGAGGCGATCCGGCCGCATGTGCTGGGCAGCTTCAGCGCGATGCTCAACGCGGTCGAACGGCACCCGGCAATGCTGCTCTATCTCGATCAGGCGCAGTCGATTGGGCCGAACAGCCCGATCGGGGCCCGAATTGCGGCACGGGGCGCGCGCAAGGTGGGGCTGAACGAAAATCTGGCGCGCGAGATCATGGAATTGCACACGCTGGGCGTGCGCACTGGGTATTCGCAGGCCGATGTCACCGAATTTGCGCGTGCGATGACGGGCTGGACGATTGCCGGGCTCGGTCGCGGCCCGCTGGCGCGCTTTGCAGGAGCGAACGGCCGACCGGGCGACTTCGCGTTCGCAGCACCTGTGCATGAGCCCGGCGACCGGACGATTATGGGAAGGCGCTATGCCGAGCAGGGCGAGCGGCAGGCACAGGCGGTGCTTGACGATCTGGCGGTGCATCCGGCCACCGCGGCGCATATCGCGACCAAGCTGGCGCGTCATTTTACCGGCGATACGCCCCCCCCGGCGATGGTCGCGCGGCTGACGGCGGCGTTCCTCCAGTCGCGTGGCGATCTGCCGACACTGTACCGCGTGCTGATCGCCTCGCCCGAGGCCTGGACCGAGAGTGGCGGCAAGTTTCGCTCGCCCTGGGACTGGACGATCGCTGCGCTGCGCGCGACCGGCGCCCGCGAGATACCTGCCCAGCAACTGGGCGGGCTGATGACGCAGCTTGGCCAGCCGGTATGGCGGCCGGGGTCGCCCGCTGGTTATGATGATGTGGTCGCGACCTGGGCCGGGCCGGATGCGGTGATGCGGCGGGTGGAAGTGGCCGAACGGATTGCGACGCGCGCCAGCAGCACGGTGGACGCGCGGGCCCTGGCGCCGCGACTGTTCCCCCAGGCATTGAGCGCCTCCACCACGGCGGCGCTGATGGGTGCCGAAAGCCCCGGGCAGGCGCTATCGCTGCTGCTCGTCGCACCAGAATTCATGCGGAGATAGGCCATGATCGATCGTCGTTTTTTCCTTGGCGCAGGCGCGATTGGCGCGATGGGGGTTGGCTTCGCGCCGCGGATGGTGTTCGCCCAGGCGGCCACCGCCAAACGCTTTGTCTTCATCATCCAGCGCGGTGCTGCCGATGGGCTGGGAACCATCGCGCCAGTGGGTGACCCAGGCTTCGCGGCGGCGCGCGGTGTGCTCGCGACCGATTTTGACGGCGCGCCAAAGCTCGATGCGATGTTCGCGATCCACCCGAACCTGAAGACCGTCAAGGGACTATTCGATGCAAAGCAGGCGCTGTTCGCGCATGCGATTGCCTCCCCCTATCGGGATCGGTCGCATTTCGATGGGCAGAATGTGCTCGAGACCGGCGGCGACAGTGCCTATCAGGTGAAGGACGGCTGGCTGAACCGCCTGCTCGGCCAGCTGCCCGCAGAGATGGCGCGCGCCATCGCCGTTTCGCTGACCGTGCCCGTGGCGCTCAGGGGGCCGCATGAGGTGGCTACTTATGCGCCCTCCGCGCTGCCTGCCGCCAATGAGGATCTGCTGCAGCGCGTGGCCATGCTGTATCAGGGCGACAGCCAGCTCCACGGCCTGTGGAGCGAGGCGATGAACACGCGCATGTTGACGAGCGACATGGCCAAGGATGGCGGGCGCAACGGTGCCGCGACCGGTGCACTCGCGGCCAGGCTGCTGGCACCTGATGACGGGGCGCGTATCGCGATGATCGAAACGGGTGGCTGGGACACGCATGCCCAGCAGCGCGGGCGGCTGGCGGGTCAGTTGGGCGGGCTGGACGGGATGATCGGTGCGCTGAAAGATGGCCTTGGCCCGCTGTGGAGCGATACGCTGGTGCTGGTCGCAACCGAGTTCGGGCGGACCGTAGCGGTGAACGGTACGGGCGGTACCGATCATGGCACCGCTTCTGCCGCGATGCTGCTTGGCGGGGCGGTGAAGGGCGGGCGCGTGCTGGCTGACTGGCCGGGGCTCAACCAGGCGGCGCTCTATGAAGGGCGCGATCTGAAGCCGACGCTGGCGCTCGATGCGTTTATCGGCGGCGCCGTCGCCGGGCATTTCGGCCTTGATCCGGCGCGGTTGATGCCCGCGCTGTTCCCGGGCACGACCGCCAAGTCCGTCAGCGGGCTGGTATAGACCCGACGTCAGCCGGGCGGAACCGGCGCCGTTCCCCGGCGAAAGTGCGGAGCCAGGGCCACAAAGGACAGGGCTTTGGACTCAGGACTCCCGCGTGCGCGAGAGACCAAGTCCGTCGATAGGAGGGCGAGCCTAGCCTATTTCAGACGGGCAGGCGGGTTTTTACCGAGCTCGATGATCAGGCTGGTTAGCAGATACAGACGGGGCGTGAGCGAGCTGAGCTCCAGAAATTCACGCTCGGAATGAAAGCCGCCGCCGACCGGGCCCAACCCGTCAAGCGCTGCCACGCCCGCTTCATAGGCAAGCGCCGATTCAGAGGCACCGCCATTGCCGCCACGCGCAATTTTCAGCCCGGCATCGGCGTAGATTCGTTCTGCCGTCGCGGCGAGCTTTTCAGTCGCAGGATTGATCGGCAGCGGCGGGAAGCTGGCCTTCTGGCCGATGGTGACGGTCGTGTCGGGGATGATCGTGGTGCGCGCATTTTTTTCGAGCAGGGCAACGACATCCTCTCCCTGCTTCTTCTCGCGAATGCGCACGTTGAGCGTGGCGGACGCATCCTCGGGAATGATATTGTAGCGGGTGCCAGCGCTCATCAGCGTCAAGTTCGAGGTCAGGCCATCGCCGCTCTTGGGGAGGCCATCTGCCAGCTGAACCTGATGGATCAGCTCAAGCGCGGCGTTGCGGCCGTCCTGCGGAGCGACGCCGGCGTGCGCAGGGCGCCCTTTGACGTCAATCGTGATGACGCTGCTGCCCTTGCGCCACACGGTCAGCACATCGGGCGCATCGCCGGGTTCAAGATTAAGCTCGACATCGGCGGCCTCCAGCAGCTTGCCGATCAGCGCGCGGGTGCCGGGCGAGCCGACTTCTTCCGACGTTTCCACCAGAAAGGTGATCTGCGCGAAGTCTTGCTGCTTCAGCTGTTTGAGCAAGCGGATGGCAAAAATGCCCTCGACGACGCCCCCTTTTTCGTCGCTGACCCCGGGGCCGTAGGCGCGACTGGCGTCCATGCGGAAGGGCCGCCTGGCCACTGTGCCGGGGCCGAACACCGTATCGGTATGCGCGATGATCAGGATCCGGCCCTTGCCGGTACCTTTGAGCGTGCCGACGACATTGTCGGGCAGGGTCGGCTGCTCGGCCGGGATGAGCGCCACCGTCATGCCCAGTGACTTGAGTTCTGCGGCAACGAGATCAGAGGCCTTCTGGCCGCTGACCTTGTCTCCCGTGCCCGAATCGATGTTGACCAGCTTTTCGAGCATGGCCAGCTGATCGGCACGCGCCGCTGTGGCGGCTTTCCACACCGGGCCGCGCTGCGCTGCAGGTGCTGCAAGAGCAGGTGTTGCAGCAAGCAGAACGGTC
Organism: Sphingomonadales bacterium; assembly: GCA_038323755.1. Lineage (GTDB taxonomy): Bacteria > Pseudomonadota > Alphaproteobacteria > Sphingomonadales > Sphingomonadaceae > Sphingomonas. Next base: position 3,000 of record JBBQHG010000011.1, on the reverse strand, counting down.
GCCGTCAGGGCGAAATGGTTGATGCGCAAAGGAGGCTCCCCGAAGTTGCTTTTTTCGAACCCTAGGGAAGCGCCGGGCGTGACGCCACTCTTTGCGTGTGTGGCCGCTTGCGGTAAGGCGCCCGGTTCCAGCCATTGTTCGGACCTGTCATGACGCTTTACCACCGGTTTGCCGCGCATATCGACGCTGCCCTTGATGCGCTGGTCGCATCGGGCGATCTGCCGGGCGGGCTTGACCGACGCAATGTGACGATCGAGCCACCGCGCGACACCAGCCACGGGGACCTGGCGACCAATGCCGCGATGGTGCTGGCCAAGCCTGCCGGGACCAACCCGCGTATGCTGGCGGACAAGATTGCCGCGCAGCTCGGTACGCTGCCCGAGGTTGCCGCCGTGGCGGTCGCGGGGCCCGGCTTCATCAACATGACGCTGACCGAGGACACCTGGCGGGCGGAATTGCGCACGATCATCGATGAGGGCGATGCCTATGGCCGCGCGACGCCAGGCAGCCAGCCGACCGTCAATGTCGAATATGTCTCCGCCAACCCGACCGGGCCGATGCATATGGGGCATTGCCGCGGCGCCGTGGTCGGCGATGCGCTGGCAAGCTTGCTGGAATTCGCGGGCTACAACGTGATCCGCGAATATTATGTCAACGATGCCGGCGGGCAGGTCGATACGCTCGCGCGGTCAGTGCATCTGCGCTACCGCGAGGCGCTGGGCGCCGATATCGGCGAGATACCCGAGGGGCTTTATCCGGGGGATTATCTGGTGCCGGTGGGGCAGGCGCTCGCCGCAGAATTCGGTGATCGCTTTGTGGCGGCCGATGAGAGCCAATGGCTCGTCCTGTTCCGGACCCGGGCCGTGGCGGCGATGCTGGCTCTGATCAAGACCGATCTTGCGCTGCTCGGCATTCACCACGACATCTTTGCTTCCGAAGCCGAGCTGCAGGCGGCCGGCAAGCCCGAGGCGGCAGAAGCCGAATTGCGCGCGCGCGACCTGATTTACGATGGTGTGCTTGAAGCGCCCAAGGGCGAAACGCCCGAGGATTGGGAGCCGGTGGTGCTGCCGCTGTTCCGCTCGACGCAATTTGGCGACGATCAGGACCGGCCGATCCGCAAGTCGAACGGGCAATGGACTTATTTTGGCGCCGACCTCGCCTATCACTATCAGAAATCGCAGACGGCGGATCAGATGATCGACATCTGGGGGGCTGATCATGCCGGCACGGTCAAGCGCATCGTGGCGGCGGTGCAGGCGCTGACCAATGGCGAAAAGAAGTTCGACGTGAAGCTGGTGCAGATGGTGCGGCTGCTGCGCGCCGGCGAGCCGGTGAAAATGTCCAAACGTTCCGGCAATTTCGTCACGCTGGCCGATGTCGTCAACGAAGTGGGCAAGGATGTCGTCCGCTTCACGATGCTGACGCGCAAGGCCGATGCGCAGATGGACTTCGATTTTGCCAAGGTCGTGGAAGCCTCAAAAGACAATCCCGTATTCTACGTTCAATATGCGTTTGCGCGAATCGCTTCGCTGCACCGGCGGGCCGACGAAGCGGGAATTGCGTGCGCCAGCGCCGATCTGTCCCAGCTTGATACAGATGAGCTGGCTCTGGTGAAGCTCGCCGCACAATTCTCTCGTGTCGTCGAGACCGCGGCTGCTGCCCGCGAGCCGCACCGGATTGCCTTTTATCTCTATGATCTGGCAGCGCTTTTCCACGCGCAATGGAATGTCGGCAACGATCGGCCCGAGCGGCGATTCCTGATCGTGGATAATGAAGCACTTACCTGTGCACGACTTTTCCTCGCAGATGCGATAGGGCAGATCATACGCAGTGGCCTTGTCATCATGGGGGTGGAGGCTGTGCAGGAGATGAGCTGATGGCAACTTCCGCCGATTACGAGGTCCGCGACGAAGACCGGCTGCCTTGGCTGGAGACCGTTGACGAGGATTATCAGGACGGTCCGTCCATCATCCGGATTGGCTTGATGGTTTTGCTTGGCCTCGGATTGATCGCCGGCGCCATCATCGGCTTGTATTATTACAAGAATCACCAGATTCCCAAGGGCACCGGTGAACTCATCGCCGCGCTCGAAGGCAATTATAAGGTCAAGCCGGATGCGCCTGGCGGCATGAAGGTGGAAGGCGAGGGCGACACCGCCTTTGCAACCAGCGAAGGCAAGGGCGACAGCAATGCCTCGATCGACCTGAAGGCGACCCCTGAAGCGCCAATGCCGGGCAAGCCAGCTGCAGAAGCCAAGGCTGCTGCCAAGCCAGGTGCGGCACTGGTGCCGACCGCCAAGGGCAAGCTCAACGCCCCGGCACCCGGCGCGCTGCCGATGGCCAAGCCGACAGCCGCGGCGCCTGCGGGTGGGGCGCTGGTCCAACTGGGCTCGTTCCCCGACGAGGCTTCGGCCAATGCCGCATGGGCCAAGGCGACGAAGCGCTTCTCCTATCTCGCGCCGCTGGGCAAATCCATCCAGAGCGCTGCTGTCGGTGGCCGCACGGTCTATCGGCTCCGCGTGAATACCGGCAGCGCTGATCAGGCCAGCGAGATTTGCAGCAAGCTGAAGGTTGCCGGCGAGGCTTGTTTCGTCGCCCGCAACTAGGCTAGCGCTGCGCGCATGAAACCAGTTATCTACGGGCTGTCAGGGCTGTCCCTGACAGCCGATGAGCGCGCTTTTTTCAGCGATGCGGATCCGGTTGGCTATATCTTGTTCCGGCGCAATGTTGAGACGCGATCTCAGCTTTATGCGTTAACCAACGAGTTGCGCGCGCTTTCCGGACGCGATGACGTGCCGATCCTGATCGATCAGGAGGGCGGGCGCGTTGCGCGGATGGGGCCGCCCGGATGGCCCGCCTTTCCTGCCGGGCCCGCCTTCGACGCTCTTTATGAAACCGCGCCGATGTCGGCGATTGAAGCCGCGCGGGCCAATGCGCAGGCAATCGCGCTGATGTTGACAGAAGTGGGGATCAACGTCGATTGCCTGCCGCTGCTCGACGT
>JBBQHG010000010.1:0-24869 GCA_038323755.1 Sphingomonadales bacterium | reverse complement strand
ACCAACATGAGCGCGAGCGACCTGATCTTCGCGCAGCAAATCTTTGACCTGACCAACAGCTGGAACGAATTGCTGACCAGCAACGCCAATGCCTATTTGCCCGTGGTCACCGCGCTGGTGCTCGACCGCGAACTCAACCCGAGCTTTATCCGTCGGCAGCACGAACTGGTGATTTTCGAGCGCGATTATCGCGAGAACACCCCGCCACTTTTCCGCGCCGAACTGGAAACGCTGTTCGGCACGCTGATGCTGACAACGACCGACTGCGCATATGTCGACAATTATCTGACCGATGTCGCGCCTTCGGTCGGCACGGTGCGGCCGCCGCTGCCAGTCTCCGCGGCCAGTTTCCAGACCGACACGATCAACAGCAGCACGGCGCAGGCCATCTTCAACGACCTGGTCGGCAACAATGTGATCATCAACGTTTCAGGCGGGACCGGTGCTGTTTCACCAGGATTCGGGGCTAATCCCGATCTATCCTTCCTGTTCGGCGGCACACCGAGCCCGACCACCGACCCCTATATTCCGCAGATCCGCGCCGCTTTGCTGCAAGCCGCCGGCGACCCGACGCTGTTTGGCAACGCACCGATCCCGATGTCGCGGACGATGTCTGTCAAGAACCAACCCGGCAGCTTCCTGTTTGCGACCGGCGACGAGACGTTTCTGCTTTCACCCGTCGGCATCAGCTATGCCGAACTGTCGGATGCGACCAGCATCATCATTCCAACGGCGTCGCCCTACGTGTATCCGCAATTCTTCATTCCCATCAGCGCGACCAATTACACCAATATTTTCAATGATCTGGTTGGCCACAACGTGGTTACCAACGTCACCAACGGGCCCAACAGCACGCCACTTTACGGCCAGCTTGATCCGCATTTCAGCGCTCAGTCCGATCTATCGTTCCTGTTCAGCGGCGCCCCCGCTGCCCAGCAGGCGGCCATGATCAACCAGGTGCGCCGGATACTGCTCAATCTGCCGACGCTGACCATGCTGAGCTACGAGGGCAACAATCTGCCGCGCTTCGTGCTGCCAACGTCGTTCATCACCGCTGACATCAACAGCGCGGGGTCCCAGTCGATCTTCAACGATCTGGTCGGCAACAACATCGTCGATGCCAACGGCGTGCTGATCGGCGAATTCAACCAGACCACCAGCCTTTCGTTCCTGTTCGGCGGCACGCCCAATCCCAAGCTCGAAGCCGAGGTTCGGGCCGTGCTGCTGGGCCTGCCCAAATTCGTCCAGACCGGTTCGTTCGTTTCTACCGATGCCAATGCGCCGATTTCGGCGGCCGATTCACAGGCGGCATTTACGGCGCTGGTGAGCGCCAAAATACTCGATTCCCAAGGCATGGTGGCGATCGATTTCAGCCCGACGACTGACCTGAGCTTCCTGTTCCCCAGCGTCGACAAGCCGCATCGCGACTTGATGATCGCCTCCGTCCGGGCGGTACTCCAACGCTTCTACGACAGCACCTATCGCACCGATGTCAACGAAATGCGCTTTGCCACGCAGCGCGTGAGCGCGCGGACCAGCGCGCATGAGTTGCGCTATGTCCTGCGCGGTGGCGGGATCGCTGCGCTATTGTCGCTCGACACCCAGAACGCCCCGGTGGTGCCAAAGGCGCCGTTCAGCCGGTTCCAGCCGGTCGCCGGTGTAACGTTAACCCCACCGACGCTGTTCGACGGCGCCCAGATCGATTTCGACGGGCCTTATGGGCTCTATTACTGGGAACTCTTCTTTCACACACCGATGCTGGTCTCCGGGTTTCTGGGAGCCAACCAGCAATTTGCCGACGCGAAGTACTGGCTCGAATATATTCTTGATCCAACGGTCGCCGAGACCTTTGTCGACGCCGGTTCATTCGTCACGCCCGACATTACCGTCGATCAGGCCAGCAGCGCGTACCAGGCGCTGATTACCGCCGGCTTGCTGGAGGATGTGGGTTCGGGCAACGCGCGCGTCACCAGCAGCTATACCGGCATCGAGTCGTTGCCGCCGCTTTTCCCGACCATCGCCGATCCTGCGGCCCATGCAATGATGGTGCGCGAAGTGTCCAACGTCATGGACAATTTCCAGCTCGCCACACCCGCCTGCCATTATTGGCAGTTCCGGCCGTTCCGCAATCATACCCTGGAATCGCTGGTTGCGATCCTAACCGATCCGGCACAGATCGCGACCTATAATGACGATCCGTTCGATCCTCACGCGATCGCCCGGCTGCGGATCGGGGCGTATGAAAAAACGACCCTGATGAAATATGTCGATGTGCTGATCGCGTGGGGTGACATGTTGTTCACCGAATTCACGTGGGAATCGATTACCTCCGCGACGCTGCTATATATGTATGCGGACGATCTGCTTGGCCCGCGGCCGGAAGATCTGGGGCCGTGCGCAACGCCGGACGCAATGAGCTTCAACCAGATCAAGGCGCTCAATCCCGGCGGCATCCCGCAGTTCCTGATTGCGCTCGAAGACATTCTGCCGCCGCCGAGCGGGTCGGTCTACGCTGTCGACGGGCAGCCGTTCAACGCGATCGACGCCTATTTCTGCGTGCCCGAAAACGCCATGCTGGCCGGCTATTGGGACACCGTCGACAACCGGCTGACCAAGATCCGCAACGGCATGAACATCAACGGCGTGCCCCAGACGCTGGCGTTGTTCGACCCGCCGATCGACCCGATGGCGCTGGTACGGATGGCAGCATCTGGCGCAGGCGGTCTGTCGATCCAGGCCGCGGCCGGGGCATCACACATATCCGACTATCGGTTCGCGCCACTGCTCGATCAGGCAATGCAGCTCACCGCCATGGTGAGCGAACTGGGCAACGCCCTGCTGAGCGCGCTCGAAAAGCAGGATGCCGGCCAGCTCGACAGCCTTCGCGCGGCGCAGGAAACGCAAATCCTGCAGATGACGACGGCGATGAAGCAAGGCGCCATCGACGACCTGACCGCGCAAATCGCCAATCTGACGGCGAACCGTGACCGGGCGCAGTATCAGGCCGATTATTATACTGGCCTGCACAATGCCGGTCGGAATTCGGCCGAGGAATCAACCGCTGCGCTGCAACGCGAAGTGATCCTGTTTTCCGCGCTGTCACCGCCGATCCACGGCATCTCGATCGCTGGCTATCTGTCACCGTCGATTTTCGGCCTGGCCGATGGCGGCATGAAATGGGGCGATGCAATCAACACCGGCGCGCAAATCGCCGATGGCATCGCCAACGCGCTCAATTTCTCAGCCGCGATGACGGCAACGCAGGGCGATTTCGATCGGCGCGACGAGGACTGGCAGTTCCAGGCGCAGCTGGCGCTGAAGGATGTCGCCGCGACCAATTATCAGATTACGGGGGCCAATGCCCAATTGGCGGCGGCCAAGCTCGATCTGTCCATCAACCAGAAGTCGATTGAGCAATCCCAGGCAGTATCGAGCTTTCTCACCTCGAAATTCACCAACACCCAGCTCTATCAATGGATGGTCGCACGGGTTTCGGCCTTGTATTTCCAGGCTTATACGATGGCGCTTGATGCGGCGCGCAAGGCCGAGCTCGCCTATCAGTTCGAGCTCAATTCGACCCAGACCTTTATCGGGTTCGATTACTGGAACAGCCTGAACAAGGGGCTGCTTGCCGGCGATACGCTCAACTACTCGCTTGGCCAGCTCAAAAAGGCCTATAGCGACCAGCGCACGCGCACGTTGCAGATCGAGAAGACCGTCTCGCTGATGCAGCTCGACCCGTTGCAGGTGCTGCGGCTCAGACTGGGGCTGCCGGCGACCTTTGCGCTGACCGAAACGATGTTCGACCTGGATTTTCCGGGCCATTATCAACGCCAGATCGCCTCGATCGCGTTGACCATTCCGGCGCTTGTCGGCCCCTATCAAAATGTCAGCGCGACGCTGATCCAGCAAAGCAGCGACGTGGCGATGATCGCCGATCCCAAGATCGTCGATTATCTCGTCAAGCGCGACCAGAACAAGACGCCAGGGACCATTCCTGCCGGGCTGCGCCAGAACTGGAAGGCAACCCAGGAGGTGGCCGTGTCGCACGGATCAAGCGACAGCGGCGTGTTCGAAGTCAATTTCGGCGGTGATCTGTTCATGCCGTTTGAAGGCACCGGGGCAGTCTCGAGCTGGATGCTCGCAATCCCCCCCGAAAATAACCGGATCGATCTATCGACGATCACCGATGTCATCATCGACATCCGCTATACCGCGCTGGACGGCGGCTCTACCTTTGACGGCACGCCCTCCTTCCGGACCGATGTGATCAACATCTTGCGCACCAACAAGGTGCGCTTTGCCGACATGCTTTACCTCGACGCGGCAACGATGCTGTCGAGCAGCTGGTTCGCCTTCATGAACCCCGAACCTGGCGCCACGACGCAGACACTGACCTTCCCGGTGACACCGACCATGTTCCCCTATCTGCCGACGATCCGGCTTGACCAGGTATCGGCGCGGCTGATCGTGGCGAATGGGGTGACGATTCCAACGACCAACGCCTTTGCCGCCCTCACCATCGGACCGGACAATGATGCTCTGAGCTTCAGCCCTTTTGGCACGCCGCCGCCCAATGCCCCGGCCATCTATGTCGCCATCGACCCGCGCACCAAGATTGCAGGCGCTGACTTTCTCGCCCCCTGGACCCTGACGGTCACGCTCGCGGATGTCCCGGCGGCAATGCTGAAGGACGGGGTGCTCGATCCGGCCAAATTGCTGGGTGTGGAATTCCTCCTTTCCTACAGCGCTGACGTGCTTCCCCCGCCCTAATTTCCGCAAGCCGATTGTTGTTCAACCAAACTACGAAACAATAGGAGATCATATCATGTCATCATGCGTCGACACGCTGGGCCCTGGCTATCTGCTGTGCAATAGCAACCACTGTAATAGCTTCCAGGAGACATCGATCTTTCATGCAACCTGCAGCTGTATCGATTGGCAGGGAAATCCAATTCCAGATTGCAACCCAAAGAACAGCAACTATCCTGTTCAGACTGGCCAGTGTTACAATCAGAGCACCGGCGCTATACTGAACAATACGTCAATTGATTGCAGCAATCTTGGTCAGCCCTGGGTTTGGCAGACCTGCTATTGCTGCTGCACCTGTTTTGCCGCGAATACGCCGATCGCGGTGCCGGCTGGCACGGTTGCCCTTGGCGACATCAAGGTTGGCGACGCCGTGCTCGCCGCCACTGGATCAGCCAACAATTGGGTATGGAATTCCCAGTCGGTCACGTTCAGCTCTGGCACGCCTGCCACGACCGGCACAGGACCGACCGACGGCAACATCATGATGTTCATGGCCTATGGCAGTGATCAGGCGCTGATCCTTTCGCGCGATCAGTTGGTGATGATGCCCGATGGCAAATTGAAGCGGGCAGACCAGCTTGTGCCGGGGACCGATCAATTGGTGGGCGCCGATGGTGGTCTGCTGCCGATCCATCTTATTTCAACGGGCTATTACAAGGGCGCGATTCATCACATTGCCACCGATACGCCAAGCTATGATGCGTGGGACGGCAGCATCGACAACCACCTGATCAACGCTGGTGGGGTGATCGGCGGCGATTATCTGCTGCAGATGTACCAGGACACCGCCAAGATGCAGCCGAACCTAGCGCCGACGGCGCCGACGCTGGGCTCCACCGAATATCATGCGGCAGCGACCGGGGTGAGCATCAAGCCGTTTGTCGTCGGGGCGGCATTGGCGCCTGCCGGCATCGAAGCCACCGCGATCGGCTTTAGAGGTCATGCGGAATCGGAGGCGCTTATCCCCGCCGGCGCCTTCCAGCTGTTTACCGCGCACCAGGAAGCGTTGCTGATGGGACCCACCATCCCCAAGCGCGGCTTTTCCGACGTGACCAACGTCACGCTCACCAATTATTATGCCAAGGTCTTCGGTGCCTTCTTCCCATCGATCGACGTCTATCTCGACTGGGAGAGCATCCACCCCAACCTCTATGCCTTCCACCAATATGGTCGGCAGACCGTGGTGATCGGCGGCGAACTGCTGCGGCTGGGGCCGCTTTATGGGCCGGCGATGGCGATGGCGATCTCGTTTGGCGTGGCCAACCTGGTTTTTGACTCAAACACCACAGAGGTTGGGCATTCGATTTACGATGGTGTCGGCGTGGTGATGCAGCAGGTCTTCCAGGGCGGCGACACGCTGAACCAGCTGCAGCAGGGCGGCCAGGCGCAATTCGATACCTTGCTCAACCTGCTCGCCGCGCTTGAGGGCGACAAGGGCGGCGACGGTATCTCTGCCACTTGCATGATCAGCACGATCAACGCGGCGATCTCGGGCGATCCACTGCCCGAATGTGCCGGAGGGCCACCTCAAGCGACGCTGGCACTGCTGGGCGCCGACTATGACGCAGGCGCGCTGACGATCCGTTTCAACGAGCCCGTCGACGCTGCGACGGCAACCGACGTCAAGAATTACGGTCTGACGCCAAGCGGCACCATCAAGGAAATCGTGATGGCGCCTGACATCGGCGCGACGGTGGTGGCAACGGTCGACCTTGATGCCGGTGACTATTCGCTGACCGTGTCCAAGGTGACCGCGACCGACGGATCGCCCCTCAATCCGGCCAAGAGTTCGGCGGGGTTCAAGGTGGCCGGGACGGCGGGCTGAGCCGCCACGTCGACTGACCACGCCACGGCCCGTCGCCCGGTTCGGCCCGGCGGGCCGTGGCTTTCGCCTCCAAAGGAGAAGAAAATATGTCGGATTGTCTGTCCGTACTTGGCCCAGGATTTCAGGGGTGCAGCCCAGAAACCTGTTCCAATTTCATGGAGTCATCATTCTTCCATGCCATTTGCAATTGCATCGACTGGCAAGGCAATCCCATCCCCGATTGCATGCCCAAGACGAACTATCCGGTGCAAACGGGGCAGTGCCAAAACCAGAGCACCGGCGAAGTGCGTAATGTTTCGCTCTCACAATGTGCCGAACTGGGCGCACCCTGGATTTGGCAGACCTGCTATTGTTGCTGCCTGGGCGGCTATGCGGCGATGACTGTCGCTGCGCCATCAGGCCAGCAATCGATGAGCGATATCGCTGTCGGCAGCAGCATATTGGTTGCGCACAACAGTGCCGATGGACTCGCCTGGCACCCCGCCCAGGTCGCCTTCAGCGTCACTGCGCCGCCGACCCCGAGGGGAACGACGCCGCCGATCATGATCCGCATCGATTTTGGGAACGGCCAAACGCTGGTCGCCAGCCCGGCCCAGCTTTTTCTGCTGCCCAGTGGCAAGTTGAAGCGCGCGGACCAGCTGGTTCCCGGTACCGACGCACTGGTCGACCGCGCCAATCAGCCATTGCCGATTCATCGGCTGTCCAGCGGCCTGTATGGCGGCGCGACCCAGCATGTGGCGACCACCGCTTCCAGCCCCGCTGATTGGGATGGCAGCCTGGATGGGCACCTGATCGAGCTCAACGGTGTGGTTGCGGGCGATTATCTGCTCGACCTGCTTGCGGATTCGCCAAAGCTTGCGCCGCATCTCGATGCGCCGGACGCGCCGAAGCTGGGCTCACCGTCTTATCAAGCCGCCGCCCCCCACCTTGTGACGGAGTCGTTTGCGGTGGGCACCGCCAGCGCCATGGCCAGCGGCGCACCGGGCACGCAACCATTCGCCGAACTGCGCGGCGCCGGGATTACGATTCCGCACAATGCCATCGGCCTGTTTTCGCCGGCGCAGGAGACACTTCTTGCCGGGCCCATAGTGCCCAAGAGAGTCATTTCCGACCAGACCAACGTCAACCAGACCGATTTCTACATCAAATTATTCTCGGGCTTTTTCCCTGATGTCACGGTCAAGCTGGACTGGGCCAGCCCATCGACCAACATCTTCTGCTTCAATTTGCTGGCCGACCCCTATGTCGTGATCAGTGGCGGTTTTCTCCGGCTTGAGCCGATTTATGGCGATGCCGTGGCGGCGACCATCGCGTTCGGCATTGCGAACCGGACGATCCCGGCCGATGCAAACAATGTGGGGCATTCGCTCTATGATGGGATCGGGACGATCCTGCCCCAGGCAGTTCAGGGTGCGAACCTGTCGACCACGCTGGCGGCAGCGCAGAAGCAGTTTGACGATCTGATCGCGCTTATCGAGCCACCGACCCCTACACCGCCGCCGCCGCCCCCCCCAGCGCCGACGCCGACGCCGACGCCGCCACCGGCAACGCCTGCCACACCGGCTATCAAGGCACCGCTGACGGCCACCTGCATGGGTGAGGTGATAAACGCAGCCATATCGGGCGGCGACTTCCCCGCCTGCGCGCACTGAAGCGGCTGATATGGCGGCGCGGGGAGCGCGGGGCGACACGCCCAAGCTGACGGTCGCGTCCCCCGCGCCGCCCAAGGGCGGTGGCGCGATCAGCGGCATGGGCGAGCGCCTGGCGAGCGACGGCTTTAGTGGCGGCGCGTCGCTCACGATCCCCATCCCGTTCCCGGTTGCGAGGGACAGCGCGCCACCCCTCGCGCTCAGCTATCAGAGCGGCGGTGGCAACAGCGCCTTTGGCAGCGGCTTTGATATCGGCCTGCCGACTATTGCCCGCCAAACCAGCAAGCGCATTCCGCGTTACGACGGCAGTGATGTCTTTGTTCACTCACTGCTGGGTGAGCTGGTCCCCGTTCCGGGGGCAAGCGGCGAGACGATCGTTGCCGGCGTGTCCTATCGCACGACAGCGTATCGTCAGCGTCTCGAATCCGAATTCGCCGCAATCGAGCATTGGTCCGGCGGCGGTCGTGACTTGTGGCAGGTCGTCGACAAGGACAATGTTACCTGGCTGTTCGGCGCGGACCCGGTCGCCCGCCTCGCCGACCCAGCCGATCCAGCGCGCGTCTTCAGCTGGATGCTCCAGGAAAGCTACGATGCGCGGGGCAACCACATTCTGTATGCATACAAGGCCGATAGCGGGCTCGGTGGCGCGGCGCCTGCTGGCCAAGCCGAGGATGCGCAGGGCGTCAATTGCTATCTCTCGCATATCCACTGGGGCAATCAGTTGCCCCTACCTCCCGCAATATCGCTCAGCCTGAGCCCCTCTGCCATCGCGGCGATCGACTGGCATTTCCACGCCGTTTTCGACTATGGCGAATATGGCACGGAGGGCTCCAATCCCTACCAGCCATCGGGGCCCTGGCGCGGCCGGGCGGACCCGTTTTCGCATTATGCGGCGGGCTTCAATATCCGGACCGAGCGGCTGTGCCGCACGATCATGCTGTTTCACCAGTTTGTCGCCGAACTGGGCCCCGACCCCTTGCTGGTGACCGCCATCCGGCTTGGCTATGATGAAAACCCGTATCTTACCAAGCTGACGCAGATCGCCGAGGTAGGGTTCCGCACCGATCCGGCAATCGCAGGCGGCGCTCGCCAGGCAGATCCAATGCCGCCGCTAGAGCTCGACTATGCACGCTTCGAGCAAATCGGTGGCAGCTATCGACCGATCACGCTCGCTGGTGGTCAAGCGATCAGTGAGGAGTCCTTTGAATGGGTCGATCTCTTCGGCGTCGGCTTGCCAGGCCTGCTGCACGCCGGGGCGGACGGCATTCGTTTCTGGGAGCCAAGCCGGATCGATCCGGCCAGCGCGACGATTAGCTATGCCGGCCCAATACCGGTTGCGCCTGCACCCACTGGTGCCCAAGCCGATGCGGGGCCATTCACGCTTGCCGATGTGACGGGCGCCGGACGACCGCAATGGCTTTCGCGCGGCGCCCCGTGCCCCGGCTATGCCGAGATCGATCTTGCGGGCGGGGCCGGAGCGCTGCACCCCTTTTTGCGGGTGGCCAGCGATCAGGACAATCCGGCGCGGCAGATCGTCAATGTCACCGGGACCGGCTTGCCCGATCTGCTGCTGCTCGCGGCCGATCGCGTCGAATATACCCCCAGCCTCGGCGCGCTAGGCTATGGTGCAACGCAGGTCGTGCCCCCAACTGGGCTGCCGCCGGCACTGGGCGACACACCGGGCGACGCGCGGCGATTTGCCGACATTTTCGGCTCTGGCCAGATGCATTATGTTCGGGTGCAAAATGGCGCGGTGACCGCATGGCCCAATCTGGGTTATGGTCGGTTCGGGGCGCCGGTACGGTTGGTCAATGCCCCCTGGCTGGGTACGGATTTCGACCCCTCGCGCCTTTTCCTGGTCGATCTTGACGGTACCGGTCCGGCTGATCTTGTCTATCTCGACGCCAGCGGGCTCCATTATTTCCGCAACCGGGCGGGCAATGGTTTTGACGATGCGGTCGCCCTGCCGCTGCCCGAGCCGCCCAATGCCCTGACCCGGGTGGACTTTGCCGATCTGCTTGGTGCCGGCGTGTTATGCCTGATCGTCACCCAGCCGAGCCCCGTCTGGCGCCAGGCCTATCTCCCGATCAACGGTGGCGTACGGCCACATATGTTGACCGCCATCACCAACAATCTCGGTCAATCGACCAGCCTGGCCTATGGCTCATCAGCCCAGGCGTGGCTGGCCGACCGCAATCTCGGCATCGCGTGGCTGACTGTGCCGCCGATGTCCGTGCCGTTGCTTGCGCAAATCACCGCGCGCGATTTTTTGTCAGATATAACGACAATCCGGCGTTTCGCTTATCGGCACGGCTATTACGATGCCCAGGAATACGCGTTTACCGGCTTCGCCTTTGTCGAAGAAACCGATGGCGAAATTTTTCCCGAGCCGGCTGGTGCCGGGCAAGGGGCGAGCGAGGCTTATCGTCCGCCGCCAAGCATCACGCGTCGCTGGCGCCACACCGGTGCGGCCCCCGGCGGGCGGCCGCTTGAACAGCAGCTGGCGGCTGATTATTTTGATGGTGATGCAGAGCAATATGCGATGCCGCCGTCGACTGCCCAGTTCATCGAGCGCGACGGTGATTCGGTTGCGCAGGCGCGCTATGCCATGCGCGGTCAGCTGCTGCATGAAGAGGTGTACGGCGCGGATGGCAGCCGGTGGGCGAGCCTGCCTTATAGCGTAGACGATGACCGCTATCTGGTCAGCCAACTCCAGCCGTCGGTCAACGGGCAGGCTTCGGTGTTCTTTGTGCGCCCGCTGGAGACGATCAGCTATCAATATGAGCGTGCGCCCGCCGATCCGCGCGTAAGCCACGCCTTCACCCTGGCAACGGATGCCTATGGCAATGTGACCGATAGCTGTACGATCGCCTATCCCAGACGGGGTGCGCCAGGGCCCGTTTCCGCGCAGGCGCACCTGCTCGCGATGCGAACGCAATCGAGCTTTCTCAACGTTATTTCGCCTTTCAGATTGCTCGGCGTGCCCAGCGAAACAATCGAGGCGGCGATCACCGGCCTCCTGCCCGATGCCCAGGGCTATCTCTCGCTGGCGGCACTTGCCGATCAGCTCAAGGGAGCCGCGGCGACCCGCTATGGTTGGACGCGCTACAGCTACGCACCCGACACGGGCGGCGCCGCGCTTGCGCCGCAGATGCTGGCCACCAGTATCGAGACGGTCGCGTTCGATCGTACGGCGCTGGAGACGATCTTCGCCCCGGCGCTCGACGCGAGCGCGCTGGCGGCGCTGCTGACCGGGCCGGACGCCGGCTATGCCGCGCCCCTTACGGGCGATGCTGCGGGCTTTTGGTGGAATCCGGGCAACAGCATAGCCTATGCCGATGCGAGCGGCTTTTATCGACCGCTTCGCATGACCGACCCCTTTGGCGCCGTGACGATGTGCCGTGACGACGACTATAAGCTTTTTCTAGTCAGCACGGTCGATGCGCTGGGCAACATAGTCGTCAGCACGATCGAATATCAGGCACTGCAACCAGCGACGATCGTCGATGCCAACGGCGCGGTGTTCGAGGCCTGCTTTGACGGGCATCAGCTCGTTGCCCTGACCAGCGTCCACGGCAGCGAGGGCGACAAGGCAACCGGGTTCGCGCCGCTTTCCGCTTATGTTTGGCCGACGGCGCCTGCCTCGGTTGCGGCCGTGCTCGCGGCGCCGACGCAGTATCTGCAGGAAGCGGCCGCGGTTTATGCCTATGATCTGCTCGCCTGGTGCGGCCGGGTGCCGGCAAACGCCTTTGCCGGCCTTGCCGTCGATCCTGCCGGACTCTGGGCCGATCTTGTGGCGCGCCGCTATCTCACCCCGGAAGGCGCCATTTGCGCGCGCTTTCGGCAGGACGATCGGGCCGGGCAATTTACATTGTCCCCTGCCTATGTGGCGGTAGCGCCTCAGGTCGCCACAATCATCAGCGCGGCGCCCCATGGCAGCCCGGTCGCAGCGCTCGTGCTGCAAGCGACGGCCTTTCCCGGCGCAGCGGGGCAAGTCCTGGCCGCGACCGTCGCTTATACCGACGGCTTCGGGCGTATATTGCAGACCAAGACGCTGGCAGATGAAGCGCAGCCAACAGTGACGAAGGACATTGGCGGTGCGTTCGCACTTGTCGACAGTAGCGCCAACTGGCTGACCAGCGGCGCGGTTCGCTATAATGCCAAGGGCGATCCGATGAGCCAGTTCGAGCCGTTTTTTTCGGCGAGCAGCGCTTTTGATCCGCTCGAAGCGGCCAACGCCAATAGCCAGCGAACGACCTTGTGGTATGACGCAACCGGGCGGTTGATTCAGACGGAAACCCCGCTCGGGACCTATTTGCGCACCATCTATGGCCTGTGCGGCGGCGATGCGATGGCAACCCCGAGCGCCTGGGACATTGCCCAGTTCGACGCGAACGACACATTGAAGGACTCGCCCTATTATCAAGCGCTGATGGCTGATCCGCACGCCGACCCCTATGAGAAGGCGGCGGCGGCGCAAGCGGCGCTGGCCAACGGGTCGCCTGCCCGCGCCGTACTCGACCCGCTTGGTCGACCCGTGCGCACCATTCGCCAAAATGACGGCTTGGTGACGCAGGCCGGGCTTGAAACATTATCCTTCGATCCAGCCAACGCGTCGGCCTTGCTCGCGGATTTGATCGCGGCGGGCTATCTCGACCCGCGCGGTGCGCCGACCGTGTCATTCACGCCCGGGCTGGCCGGCTGGACGCTGACTCTGCCCGCCCCGTTTACCGGCGATGCCGATCGAATCGCCAGCTACATTGCCGGTGTGCAGGCGGCAGGTACCTTGCTGACTACCGACATGGTGCTCGATATTCAGGGCAACCCGCTGTCCATCGCCGATCAGCGGCTGGCCGCCGCCGGGGTCACCAACGCGACCATCGCCTATTCGCTGGCCAATGCGCCGGTAATGATCGCCTCTGTCGATGCAGGGCCGCGTTGGCAGATCAGCAATGCCGCAGGCCAGACGATTTACACCCGCGATGGCAATGGCAATGTTGTGACGACGAGCTACGATTTGCTGCAGCGGGTGTCGACGCGGACGCTGGTTGCGGCGGGATCGCCGATCTGCACGACCATCGCACTATATGGCGACAGCGCGCATGCTGCTGCGCCGGGCGGGACGCTCACACCCTATTTCACAGCGCCCGAAACGTGGAATCTGCGCGGCCAGCCGGTTGCCCTGTTTGACCCGGCCGGGCTGATCCTGTCGCCCTTTGCCACTTTTCAGGGGTTTGGCCTGGCGCATCGCAGCTGGGTACGCGTGGATGCGGCGACATTGCCAGACTGGACGGTCGCAGACCAAACCGTGCTGCAAGCGCTCGCTGACGCCATTACGGCCTTGCCGAACCCTGCAGCGTTGACGTCGCTGACGTTACCGCCAACACTTGCAGCGCGGCTCGACGGGAATGGCTATGGTGGTGCCAGCGCCAGCGACGCGCTTGCGCGCCGGATATCCACCACCGATGCGGACGGCAATGTCACGTCAGCCAAGTTCAACGCGCGCGGACTGATCAGCACGTTGACCTTTGCACCGGCGGGCGGGGCTGCGACCACGGCGGTCACACCAATCGTCTACGATGCGCACGCAAAGCCCAGAGGCTATGGCGTTGCCGGCGCTTTTGCGACCCAGCTTGATTACGACCCAAAGACCTTTCAGTTGATCGGCATCGAAACGGCTTCGGCCGCCACACCAGCGTCGGCTGACCCGGTGCGGCAGGCGCTGCGTTACTATCGCGATCCGGTCGGCAACGTCATGTTCGCGCTCGATAGTGCAGTGCCGCCATCGGGCGCGCCGGTCGGCCAGCAGCCGGTACAGGCCTTCGCCTATGATCTGCTCTACCGGCTGATCACTGCAACCGGGCGCGAGGCGACCAATGGCACGACGCTTGCCGCCTATGGCGAGCAGTATGAATATGACGACAGCGGCAATGCCACAGCTGTTTTGCATCGCGGCGGTCGTGGCGACTGGTCGCGCGACTTTACGATGGCAACCGCTTCGAACCGGCTTTCGGCGGCTGCTGCAACCGGATCGGCCCCTGCCAATGAGCAATTCACCTATGATTTAAATGGCAACCAAACGAGCCTGTTCGGCCTGGACAGCATCAGCTGGTCCTATCTCAACCGGATCGCGCGGAGCACGACGACCCCGGATGCGCAGGGCGCTTATCTGCAAGAGGACCATGTCTATTCGGGCAGCGGCAGGCGCGTACGAACGGTTCGACAATGGCTGCCCGGTGGCGGCAAGCCAGCGACGCGGACTGAAGAAATCACCTATGTCGATGCGCTTGAAATCAACCGCGTGATGAACGGCCCACCAGGCAGCGCAACGGTGGAGGAATGGCACGTAAACCGGCTGGCAGCGGGCCTATTGGTGCCGGCCCAGTGGCAGCAGTGGCTGCAGGGGACACCGGCCAGCCAGCCGGCGGCGGCGATGCGCTATCCGTTGGTCGATGTCGTCGGTTCGGTCCGCCAGTTGCTTGACGAGACGGGCGCGCCGCTGACCTGGCGTGAGTATCTGCCTTATGGCGGAGAGGCTGTTGCCTGGGCCGTCAGCGATACCGACGCGGCCCTGCAACGTCGACGGTTTGCCGGGCAGGAACAGGATGCAGCGGGGGAGCTCTATGGCTATGCCGCTCGCCACTATGCCCCTCAGTTGATGCGCTGGATGAGCGCCGATCCGTCCGGTGCCGCCGATACGGTCAACCTCTATCAGTTCGTTCGGAGCAATCCCGCGACCTTTGCCGATGCGGATGGCCGGATCACGATCCATCACTGGAATGTGGAAAACACCACGTCGGCAAAGATGGACGACTCCCGCTTCGCTAAAGAGGTCGCCAGCATGCTGAACGGCGCTGATGATCGGAGCGGGAGCGTGGTGTTCCTGACTGAAATAATGGCGAGCGCGACAACCGCCGCGTTCAACACCTTCCTGGAAAAGGTGAATCGGCATTCGTCCGGCGGGTGGAGCGGCCGCCTACTCTATACCGGCAAATCCGAAGGTGGAACGCGACGAGAAAAGATTGCCGTACTGACCAAGAACGTTGATGTTCAGAGCTATTTTCAGCTGGTCTCCGAGCACCACACGAGCCGGACGACGGTAAAGGAAGCGCACCCCACCGGCGCCTTCACCAAGACCCATGCATTTAACGAGCGCTACATCGTCGGCGTCGACATCGGCACCCAGATCGGCGGTGCGACGAACACGTTGAGCCTGGGTGCTTATCACAATCAGGGACCATCATCGGGCGCACCGGAACGTGCGGGTCGTTGGCGGAGACAGGCAGCGAACCATCAATTGCATGCCGTGATCGGCGATTGGAATGTCGAACCCGATCTCAATCAGGATCGAAAACGCCGTCGGACGCGCGGCAGCGATTCCGGCGAGACGGTGACCTTTGATTCCACCCCCACCAGTCGCGGTGGCAGCCTTTACGACTATGCGCTGAGCTTCAACGCGCGCGTTGGCGACCGCGAGCTCACGGTCCGCAATCGGAGCAAAAACCGGGGCGCATCGTCTGACCATCGCCAAAATTCAGCAACGCTGACGACGCGCAAGCGCCGTCGGGACGATTAAGGAGAACCGGATGACTGATGCATCAGCGATCGAAAGCGCTCAAGATAGCGACACTGGCGCAAACGCGCACGACTGCGCTGAACTGGGCGCCCTGCTCGGTCTTGACGGGCCCGTGTCGCAAGCCGCGTTCAACCGTGCGGCCAATGATTCCGACTATGCCCGAAAGCTGATCATTTGCAGGGAGACGCCCGCCTTTCGGGATTTCCTGCTGGCGGAAGCCGAGGGCTGGACGTCATCACCCGATGCCGCCGTACCGGGGCACAGCGCAGTGCAGCTCGCAGCGAAGGCAGCAACCTCGTTCTGGGGATGGGCGCGATCGGGCTTTGCAACGCTTGATCCTGGTGAATACGAAGCCCGGTTTGCCGCTTGCCTGGCTTGCCCCAATCTGGTGGCGGCACCTGACCGGCTCGTCTATCGACTGGCCGGGGCGCAGGGAGAAGCGGATCGCCACCGCGTCTGCGGCCTGTGCGGCTGCGTTGCGGCGCGTAAGGCAGGCTATCCGCATGAGCACTGCCCAGGTCCCGATCCCGCGCGCACCGGTTTCAATCGCTGGGGACAGCCGCTCGCTTCGGCCAACCCGGACTAGTCACTTTGCAGAAAGCGATACGCGTGCAATCGCGCCATGGGGCGATTGCACGCGCGCGTATCGATCAGGCGACCCAGACCTTGTCCAGCGCCATGCAGAAATTCTTCATGTCTTCCATCGACCCCACGGTGATCCGCGAAACGGTCGGCCAGATCGGCCATGAGCGACCGATCTCCACGCTTTGCGTGCGGAAGGCGGTTTGTACCTCTTTGGCCGATTTGGTCTTCCAGTCGATCATGATCATGTTGGCATTGGTCGGCACCACCGAAAGCCCGCGTGCCTTGAGGTGATCGAGCGTCAGGCCGCGCGCTGATTCCATCTCCGCCTTGCGCGCGGCGATCAGCGGCGCGGCGGTGAGGCTGGCGGTGGCGCAGGCAAGCGACGGCAGCGGCAAGGCACCCGATGCCATGCCGCCATCATAGCGCATCATCTTGGCGATATTGGCCGGATTGGTCATGATATAGCCCATCCGCATGCCTGCCATACCGAAGATCTTCGAAAAGGTCCGCATGACGATGACGTCATTATATTTGGCGGCAAAGGACGACGCGACCGGCACCCCAGCGAAATGCGTATAGGCCTCGTCGATCAGCACCATCGACCCTTCGAGCTTGTTCTTGATCAGCCATTCGATGTCCTCGAGCGGGGTGATCGTGCCGGTCGGGTTGTTGGGTGTGCAGATATAATAGAGCCCGGCTTTGGGATCAGCGGCGAGCATTGCCTTCACATCGTGCCGGAAATCAGGCGTCAGCGGCACCGCCTTGACCGGCGCGCCGGCCCAGGTCGCGGTGCGACCGGCCAGTTCGAAAGTGGGATCGGCGGTGACCAGCCCCCGGGTTGGCGAACAGAAGCTGATGATCGCGCGCGACAGCGGATCGCTCGAGCCAGGCCAGGGCGCGACATGATCATAGGGCACGCCCTCAACCGACATGACGGCCTTGATGAAATCGCCGCGCTCGTCGTGCGGCGAATAGCGGTTGCTGTGCGCGATCATGGCGGCCGCCGCGCGCTGACCAGGCATCAGCGGCCCGGTCCAGCATTCATTGGCGCCGATGCGGGTTTTTGCAGATGGCGCCGGATCAGGCACGCCGGCCGAGGCCCATGCGGGACGCCCACTCGTCGCGGCCAGCGTGCCGACGCCGAACACTGCGGCCAGCCGGGCGAGATCACGGCGATGGAAACCACGCGTGAGCAGATCGTCCTGCGCCTCTTCAGGCAAGGTGCGCGTCCCGGGCTGTGCAATCAAATCCGTCATCTCGCGTGCTCCCTTCATTGTCATTTGCCTGGCCAAGATGGCCTGCAGGCCGATTCACATGCTCATCGCGTTCCTGAGCATGACGATGGAAATAAAGATAAGATAGATACCGAAAATCTGTCGCAGCGGTGTGGCAGGCAAGCTGTGCGCCGCCGCAACGCCGAGCGGTGCGGTTAGAATCGACATCGAGGTAATGACGGCAGCGGCGGGCAGATTGACGAACCCAAACGAGCCCCAGGGCAGCCCGGTTTCGCGCAGGCCGATCAACACAAAGCCGAGCGCGCTGGGAATGGCAATAAGCGCGCCAATACCCGATGCGGTGGCGATCGCGCGGTGAATCGATCGACCACATAGTGTCATCACCGTGATCGCGATCGTCCCGCCGCCGATGCCCAGCAGCGACGAGAAGGCGCCCAGCCCCCCGGCAATGGCCACGCGCGGCGCCATACCGGGCATATCGTCACCCAGCTTGTGATCGGCCAGCTGTGGCACCAGGAACAGCAGTGACATGAGACCCACCCCCACTGCAAAAATCATCGTCAGGATATGCCCATCGACCCGCCCCGCCAGCACAACGCCAAAACTGTCGCCGATAATGAGCCACGGCGCCCAGCTCCACAGAATGGGAAATTCAACGGCACCCCGTTTGGCGTGCGAGCGCAGCGACCGGATCGAGGTGACGATGATAGTGGCAGCGGATGTGCCGATCGCAACATGGGCAAGCTGGACCTTATCGCCGCCCAGCAGCGGCAGGACAATGAGCAGCGCGGGCACGACGATGAAGCCGCCGCCAATGCCGAACAGCCCGGCGGCGAAACCGGCCACAAGACCCGCGGCTACCAAGGCCGCGAAGGGAACCCCCAAATGGAGCAACAACTCAGTCAACCGAGACCCCTTTGAATTAGGTGGGTCTCTCCTGCGGTGCAGCTTTTTGTGGCGTGATTGATCGTCACGCCGCTGTCGGTGCCAAGACTGCCCATGCGCCTGCCGCAATGCAACAGATAATGTGGCGGACCCCGGCCAGCATGTCGCCGGCTGACGACAGGGGGAGCAAGCAGACGAAATATCGCCCAGGCCGGCCAGTCCATAATCTCGGCGATCATCGGTAACGTATCTGGCTGCGATAACGTATGGCGTGCGGCCCGGGAGAGAATGATGACGAAGTTGAAATCGATCGCGACCTTTCTGGCGGCGGTGTTGATGCTGGCGTCGGCGACGGTCGCCGCGGCCGCCCCCAAGGCGCAGCTGATCCCACGCTGGCAGAGAAGCGGGGCTGGGATCGCGGTCGATTACGGTAGCTGGAATGGCTTCTTGAAGCGATATGGCGTGCGGCTGGCCGATGGGCGCACTGCCTTTGCCTATGCCCGCGTGACGGCCGCGGACAAGGCAGCGCTTGCCGCCACGATCGACCGGCTGGAGGCCGTTGATGTCGACAGGCTGACCCGGCCACAGCAATTCGCTTATTGGATCAACCTTTACAATGCCGCGACGATCGAGGTGGTACTGGGTGCCTATCCCACCAAATCGATCCTCAATATCAGGGACGGGCTGTTTCCCACCGGACCGTGGGACCGCAAGGTGTTGACGGTGAAGGGCGAGAAGCTGAGCCTCAACAACATCGAACACGGCATTCTGCGCCCCTTGTTCAGGGATGCGCGCGTCCATTTCGCGGTGAATTGCGCATCGGTCGGCTGCCCCAATCTCGCGCTGACGGCCTATGAAGCGCCAACAATCAATGCCCAGCTCGATGCAGCCGCGCGTAATTATGTGAACAGCCAACGCGGGTTTCAGGTAAAGGGTGGCCGGCTGATCGCATCGCAAATCTTCGATTGGTATGGCGGCGATTTCGGCGGCCCCAAGGGCGTGTTGAGCTTTGCGCGGCGCTTTGCCGATACAGATACAGCGAAGGCACTCGGCAACCGCACCACAATCGACGGTTATGATTATGATTGGTCGCTGAACGAAGCGCGCTAAGGGGAAGCGCGCTAAGGGACAGGCGACCGCGCGATGAGGGGACTGCGATGCTGAAAAGATTTGGGCCGCTGATCGTGCTGGTGGTGCTGGCAATCGCCTTCTTCGCGGCAGGCGGGCAGCGTTATGTGACGCTGGATGCGCTGCGCGACAATCGCCAGCTGCTGCTCGATTTTGTCGCACGCAACCCGGTGGGGTCGGCGCTGGCGCTGGTCGGCATTTATGCAGCGCTGGTGGCGATCTCGTTCCCCGGCGCGAGTTTGTTGACGATTGCAGCTGGGCTGTTCTTCGGTACGCTGGTCGGCGGCAGTCTGGTCGTGGTGGGCGCGACGATGGGGGCGACGATCGTCTTCCTGATCGCGCGCAATGCTTCCGGCGATGCGCTGCGCAAACGGATCGGCAATTGGGGCGAGAAGCTTGCCGACGGATTCGAGAAAAACGCGTTCAGTTACCTGATGCTGCTGCGGTTATTGCCCGTCGCGCCCTTCTGGCTGGTCAATATCGTCCCCGCGCTGTTCGGGGTGCGCTTACGCGATTATGTGCTGGCGACCGCGATCGGCATCATCCCCGGCACCTTCGTCTATGCCTCGATCGGCGCGGGCGCGGGCGCGGTGCTGGCGGCGGGGCAGGAGCTGAACTTGAAGGGCGCGCTGCTCAAGCCCGAGGTGATCGGGCCGATCCTGGGGCTCGCCGCGCTGTCGCTGATCCCCATTCTCTACAAGCGCTTCCGCAAGGAGCCCGTCGCATGATCGAGAAATTCGACCTGTGCATATTGGGTGCGGGCTCGGGCGGTCTGTCGGTGGCGGCGGGCGCGGCGCAACTGGGCATGAAAGTCGCGCTGCTCGAGCCGGGCGAGATGGGCGGCGATTGCCTCAACAGCGGCTGTGTGCCGTCGAAAGCGCTGCTGGCAGCGGCCAAGGCGGCGCATGCGGGCGCGGCGGCGGCGAAGTTCGGCGTCAGCTATGATGCGCCGCGCGTCGATTTTGGCGCGGTGAAGGATCATGTGGCACGGGTGATCGAGACGATTGCGCCGGTGGATAGCCAGGAGCGGTTCGAAGGGCTTGGCTGCACCGTCATCCGCGCGGCGGGCAAGTTCATCGATCGCAAGACGGTCGAGGTCGATGGCCGCCGCATCCGCGCGCGCCGATTCGTCATTGCGACCGGCAGCCGTGCCGATGTGCCGCCGATTCCGGGACTGAAGGACGCGCCCTACCTAACCAACGAGACGATCTTTCCGTTGCGTGAACGCCCCGAGCATCTGGTGATCATCGGCGGCGGGGCGATCGGCTGCGAGATGGCGCAGGCGCATCGGCGGCTCGGCTGTGCGGTGACGATCGTCGATCTCGGCCCGATCCTGCCGCGCGACGATGCCGAGCTGGTCGAGATCGTGCGGCAGACGCTGAAGGGCGAGGGCATCGTCATCATCGAGCGCGCAGGCGTTGAACGGGTGGAACATGACGCGGCCAAGGTCCGGCTGGTACTGGGCGACGGGCAGATGATCGAAGGATCGCACCTGCTGGTCGCCGCCGGGCGTACCCCGACAGTCGAGGGGCTGGGCCTCGACAAGGCAGGCGTCGCCTATTCCAAAAAGGGCATCACCGTCGATCCGCGCCGCCGGACCAGCAACAGGCGCATCTTTGCGATCGGCGATTGCCGCGAGGGGCCGCAATTCACCCATACCGCCGGGTACGAAGCCGGAATCGTCATCCAGAACGCGCTGTTCCGCATCCCCGCCAAGGTGGATTATGCCGCCCTCCCTTGGGTGACCTTCACCGACCCGGAACTCGCGCAGGTCGGGTTGACCGAGGCAGCGGCGCGGGCAGCACATGGCGACGACGTCCGCATCCTCCACTGGCGCTTCGACGAGAATGACCGCGCCCAGGCGGAAAAGCGGACCGAGGGGATGGCCAAGGTCGTGCTCGTAAAGGGCAAGGTCGCGGGCGCCTCGATCGTCGGGCCGGGTGCAGGCGAGCTGATCCAGACATGGACGCTGATGATCACCGCCAAGCTGGGGCTGCGCCAGTTGACGGGCATCATCGCGCCCTATCCGACCTATGCCGAAATCAACAAAAGGCTGGCAAGTTCGGCCTATACCGCCAGCCTGTTCAGCGACCGAACGCGGACGCTGGTGCGCTTTCTGCGTTGGTTTGGGTGAGCTAACAAAGGCCAATTAGAGGCATGATAGGGGTGGGAATGTCGGGATATCGGGGGTTATTGGCCGGCGTGGCGCTGGTCGCAACGGTGGCGGTCGCAAGCCCGGCATGCGCGCAGCTGGCCGGGCTGAAAGTAACAGTCGTTGACGAGGCGACCGGCGCGCCGGTCGCCCATGCCGATGTCATCGTTGCCAACGCCGAAATCGGCTTCGAGCGGATGCTGAAGACCGATGCGCAGGGCCAGTTGCTGCTCGACGGGTTGTCGACCAGCGGCAGCTACACCGTGCGCCTGGCTGATGCCGATGCGGCAACGGGATCGGTGCCGCTGTCGCTGCGGTCGAACTTCACCCAGTCGCTGATCTTGCGCCGCGCTGAGGGCGAGGTCGCGATCGTCGTTACTGGCGCGCGCGCGACATCGGGGGTCAACACGGTCAATGCCGAGGTATCGGGCACGCTATCGGGCAAGGAACTGCGCGACCTCCCCATCGAAGGCCGTGATGTCGTCTCCGCGCTGATCCGGCTACCCAATGTCGTGCCGTCGACGGGATTCTATTCCGAAGCCCCGACCGTCTCGATCAATGGCGCGAACGGGCTGTTCACCAATTACCTGATCGACGGGCTCGACAATAACGAGAATTTCCTGGGCGGACAGAAATTCCCGACACCGCTCAGCGCCGCTGCCGACGTCACCGTGCTCAGCAACAACTTCTCCGCCGAGTTCGGGCGGACCGCCAACGGCATCGTCAACGTGACGTCAAAGGGCGGCGGTAATGAGGTCAAGGGCGACGCCTATGTCCTCTACCGCCCCGGTCGCCCGGTCGATAGCACCTCCCCCTTCCCGCGCCGCGACCTGACCGGCAACCCGGTCGGCGACAGTTTCAGCCGGATTCAGGCAGGCGGATCGATCGGCGGACCGATCGTGCGCGACAAGACCTTCATTTACGCAGCGCTCGAATATACCCGTGATATCAACGACAATGTCGTCGATTCACCGGCACTGGGCATTACCGGCGCGGTGCGCGGCACCAACCAATTCTATCTCGGCTCCGTACGGATCGACCACCAGCTGACCGACGATTGGTCGCTGAGCGCGCGCTTCAATTACGGCGATGTCGCGATCGAACGGCCCGGCGGCAGCCTCGGTGGCGGCAGTGTCAGCTTTCCGTCGTCAGGATCGTTCGAGGTCCGCAAATCGACGCTAGCAGCGCTGACCGCGGTCTATAGCGGCGACCGGCTGACCTATCAGGGCAGCTTTCAGTATAGCCGCTTCGACTGGCCCTTCGCCCGTGCCCGCGCCGGTGGGCCGCAAGTGGTGGCATTGGGGCCGACTGGCCTCGCGGTCGCGGTGGTGGGCGATCCCGGCTATGTCTTCAACGAGACCGAAAATACCTATCAGACGCAGCATAAAGTCACACTCGACCTAGGTGATCACCGGCTCAAGATTGGCGGCGAATTCCTCCACAGCGATTTCGTGCTGGCAGGCGGCGGCAATCCCAACGGCAATTATACCGTGCGGCTGACACAGGCGCAGCTCGATGCCTTGCGCCCGCGCGGGTTGGCGCTGGGCGCTCAGGATATCCTGTCGCTCAACCCCGTCGTCGCCAATTACGGCGTCGAAATCCGCCCCGCGACCTTCGGCACCGGGCAGAGCCAGGTAAATGCCTATGTAGAGGATGAATGGCAGCTCCGGCCAAACCTGACCGCGACGCTGGGCCTGCGCTGGGATTATGATTCGCTCTCGGCCCAGGGGGGCAATGGCGGCGATTTCAACAATATCGCGCCGCGTTTTTCGGTAAACTACCAACCCGATGCCAAGTCGGCGATCCGCTTCGGCGTGGGGCTCTATTACGACAAGATTCCCTATGCGATCATCTCCGATGCGCTCCAGCGCAGCACGACGAGCCCGGCGTTCGTGGGGCAGCTTAACCAGCTGGTGACGCTCGGCATATTGCCCGCCAATACCAATATCGCGGCGGCGACCTTTGACGGCAATCTGACGGTCAACCCCGCCTGCACCACCGTCGCGACCTGCCCGCCCGCCGCGAGCGTCGCTGGCCTGCGCAACACCACATCGAGCGACGAAATCCGCATCCGCAACCCCAACGGCTATGACAATCCCTACAGCCTGCAGCTTACGCTCGGATATCAGCGCGAAGTGGCGACCAATTTCACTGCAAAGGTCGATCTGATCTACAACCGGTCCTACAATCTCGTCCGGTTGCGAGACCTGAATGCGCCCGCGCCCTTCACCCCCAATGCCGCGGCGCTGACGCCCGCCAATATCGCAGCGCTCAGGGCCGCCCCCACCAATGCCGCCCGGCTGGCGCTCGCCCAAAGCCTGGGGCTTGTCCGGTCGCAGGCCGCCGCTGATGCCACCCGCCCGGTCGCGCCGGTCGCAGGCGGAGCGCGGCAGATCACCGTGTCCGAAACCGGTGGCACTTCCGAATATGCGGCGCTCAACGTGCAGCTGATCAAGGAAAAGGGCAGCGACTGGTTTGCCGGGCGGCTGAGCTACACGCTTTCAAGGCTCAGGAACGACACCGACGACATCAACTTCCGCGCCTCCAACGGCAATGATTTCGCAGGTGAATATGGCCCATCGGTCAACGACCGCACCCATGTGATTTCCGCAACTGCCTATCTTTATCCGGTAGAGGGCCTGACCTTTACCGCAACGGGCTTGTTTCAATCGGGCCAGCCGGTCAATCTGGTCCCCGACGCGAGCATCTTCGGGACGCAGGATTTGAATGGCAGCGGCTTTTCCTTCGGCCAGCAATATGTCGGCAACGCCAATCGCTATCCGGGTGAGGGGCGCAATTCGGGGCGGCTCGGCTGGTCGCGCACGGTCGATCTGGGGCTGCGCTATCAGGTGCCCATCCTCAACCGAGGGCTGACGCTGTCGGCGGATATCTTCAACCTCTTCAACGCCAACAATTTGTCGGGCTTTGCCAACGCCGCGACGACCTCCAACCAAGTCCAGTTCGGCGCGAGCTGGGCGTTTTGATGGACGCTCGTTGATGGATTGGGGATTACTGCCCAACT
>JBBQHG010000009.1:0-27632 GCA_038323755.1 Sphingomonadales bacterium | reverse complement strand
GTGACGGAAGAAGTTGGCCATCGGGTGGCGCGCGGTGGCGCCAGCGAGTTCTGAACCCTTGATCCGCCAAGGCTCATCGGTTGCAGCTTGAAAGATGGACCAAAGAGGTTCTTTATCCGTGCCGTCTCCGTTGACTGGCGGCCACGCCTGTCCGGACACCCGTTCCATAAACTTTACCAAAATGGGCTCGGCCACAAGGTATTGCCGATAAACGCCATCGTCAGCATCAAGTCCGTCGATCAGCAGATATTCAATCTCCGGCCCATAAGCCAAAGCCTGATTCACCGGGATCGTCCACGGCGTCGTCGTCCAAATCACCGCATAAAGCTTATGGCCCGACGCGAGACATGTCTGAATCGCAGGACAATTAGGCGCGTCGACAATCTCGAACGCCACGTCGATCTGCGTCGACACGACGTCCTCATACTCAACCTCGGCCTCCGCGAGCGCGGTCTTCTCCACCGGCGACCACATCACGGGCTTCGCGCCCCGGTAAAGCTGCCCGCTCTCCGCAAACTTCATCAGTTCGGTGACGATCGTCGCCTCGGCCTGGAAGTCCATCGTCAGATAGGGGTGATCCCAGTCGCCATTGATGCCGAGCCGCTTCAATTGCTCGCGCTGCGTGTTCACCCAGTGTTGCGCGTACGCCCGGCATTCGGCGCGAAACTCCGCCGCCGGCACCTCATCCTTGTTGAGCTTCTTGGCGCGATATTGCTCCTCGACCTTCCACTCGATCGGCAAGCCGTGGCAGTCCCAGCCGGGGACATAGGGCGCGTCCTTGCCCAGCAGGCTCTGCGTGCGGCAGACCGCGTCCTTCAGGATATGGTTGAGCGCATGGCCGATATGCATGTCGCCATTCGCATAAGGCGGGCCGTCATGCAGGATGAACTTCTCGCGACCCCGCCGCGCCTCACGTAGTTTTTCGTACAGGCCGATCGACTGCCACTGCGCCAAAATGCCCGGTTCCTTTTGTGGAAGGCCGGCTTTCATGGGGAACTCTGTCTTCGGGAGGAAGACGGTGTCCTTGTAATCGGGTGCGGTGGTGTCGGTCATAAGTCGGCGGGCAATAGCGTAGCGCGTCGTGCGATACAAAGCAGAAGATTGGTTCACGCGAAGGGCGCGAAGGAAAGAAGCGCGCAAAGCGGACAGCGGTCGTGCGCAGGCAGGCCGAGGCCGTTACCGCGCCAAGCGCTTACTCCATATTTCAGCTTCGCGATCTCCACCCCTTCGCGCGCTCCGCGTGAACCTCTACCGCGCCGCCAGCACCGTGCGGGCCTGGGCGCAATCGGCGTCCATTTGCGCCATCAGGGGCTCCAGCCCGTCGAATTTTGCCTCTGGCCGCAGATAGGCGATCAGCTCAACTTCGATCACTTGCCCGTAGATATCCTCATCGAGATCGAAGAAATACACCTCGAGCAATTCCTTCGGCGGATCAAAAGTCGGCCGGATGCCGATATTCGCCGCTCCGTCCAACAGGCGCCCGTCGGGCAGGCGCCCGCGCACCGCATAGATGCCGTAAGCCGGGCGCAGATAACCGCCCATGTCGATATTGGCGGTCGGGTAGCCAATCGTGCGGCCGACCTTGTCGCCATGCTGCACGATACCTTCGATAGCAAACGGGCGCGTGAGCAGCGTTGCCGCGCCTGCCGGATCGCCAGCCTGCAGCAGATCGCGAATGCGGCTGGAGGAGACCACCTCTGCACCCGCCGTCACGGCACCGACGGTTTCGCAGACGAAGCCGTGCGCAGTGCCGAGCGCTGCCAGCACAGCGACATTGCCCCCCCGCCCCTTGCCGAACGTGAAGTCCTCGCCCGTTATCACGCCTGCAACCCCGAGATTGGCGACAAGGCATTGATCCACAAAGGCCTCCGCGGTCAGCCCGGCAAGCGCTGCATCGAAGGTGAAGACAACCATTGCGTCCGCCCCTGCCGCCGCAAACAAGCGCTCCCGCTGATCGAGAGTCGTCAAGCGGAAGGGCGCGACATCGGGCTTGAAATAGCGCACCGGGTGCGGATCGAAGGTCGCAACGAGCGCTGGCACGCCAAGTGCCCGGGCGCGCGCCACCGCGCGGCCGATAACCGCCTGGTGGCCCAGATGACATCCATCGAAATTGCCCAGCGCGACGATGCCGCCGCGATAGTACGCGGGCACCGGCGCACCCCCGTCGAGACGCTCCATGCGCCGGGCTATAGGGGGCAGGTGAGCCGCGCGCTAGGGGCGCACGAGCGTGACATAGCTATAACCCGGAACGTCGCCATCGGGCGGGAAATCAGTCCGCGACTGCTCGTGCCATCCCATGAAAGGCGGCACCACAGCATCGCCCGAAGGCGAGAGGTGCACCTCGGTAAGTTCGATCAGCGTCGCATGGGGAAGAAGCAGCGCATAGATTTCCGCGCCGCCGATCACCGCCACATCGTTCCCAGCCAACCCTAGCGCGGCAGTCACGTCATGCACGACTTCGGCCCCTTCAGCCGCCCACAAGCGGTCTCGTGTCAGCACAATGTGGCGTCTGCCCGGCAAGGGGCTGGGGAAGCTTTCAAAGGTCTTGCGGCCCATGATCATCGGGCGGCTCATCGTCATCGCCTTGAAACGGCGTTGCTCGCCTGGAATGCGCCACGGGATGATGCCGCCATCGCCGATCACGCCATTATCGGCGCGAGCGAGGTGCAAGCTGATCACAGGCGCGGCCATTACCCGCTTATGCGGGCAGTGCCCGGCGCTGCCAAGCGCCGTGGCAATCGGCGATGGTGACGGTTAGCGAGATGCTGCCGACCTGGGCGCTCAGAATTGTGTGCGGGGCTTTTTTGGCGGCTGCTTGGGCGCGCTGCTGCCAGCCGCTGAGCACCGTGATGGCAAGCACCGCCGCTATCGCCACCGCGAAATACACATGTCGCATCGCCCTCTTTCCTCCACAATCTGATGATTACAGATGTAGTCAAGCCGATTGAACGCCAGATGAACGGGTGACGACGCAGCGGGTTCAGACCGCAACAGGGGCGGCGATGTGTGGCTGCGCCACATAATCGTGCAGCTTGAAATCCGCATAGTCATAGCCGTCGATGGCATCTGGTTTGCGCAGAATTTCGAGGCGAGGCAGTGGGCCTGGCGTGCGTGTCAACTGAAGGCGGGCCTGATCGAGGTGGTTCGAATAAAGATGGCAATCGCCGCCGGTCCAGACGAACTCGCCAACCTCAAGCCCGCATTGCTGCGCCAGCATGTGGGTGAGGAGCGCATAGCTCGCGATGTTGAACGGCACGCCCAAAAACACATCGCCCGACCGCTGGTAAAGCTGCAGGCTAAGCTTGCCATTAGCGACATGCGTCTGAAACAAGCAGTGGCAGGGCGCAAGTGCCATGGCGTGGAGATCACCCGGATTCCAGGCGCTGACGATCTGGCGGCGCGACGCGGGGTTGCTCTTGATCTGGGTGATCAGCTCAGCGATCTGGTCAATGTGGCGCCCGTCGCTCGTCGCCCAGTCGCGCCACTGCTTGCCGTAAACGGGGCCAAGATCACCATCTTCGCGTGCCCATTCATCCCAGATGCGGACCTTGCGATCCTGCAGCCAGTGGACATTGGTGTCGCCGCGCAGAAACCACAGCAATTCGATGATGATCGAACGCAGGTGAAGCTTCTTCGTGGTGAGAACCGGAAATCCCTTGGAAAGATCGAACCGCATCTGCGCGCCGAATACCGAGAGCGTACCGACGCCAGTCCGATCGGCCGTCTCGACACCGTCATCGAGAATGCGCTGCATCAGATCGAGATAGGCGCGCATTGGATCAACTAATCTTGCAGGGCTTGATTGCCGCAGGCGCCGGCCGCGCGCCCATCGGCCGAAAGGCAGCGAGATAGCCGCCGGCTGACGGCATATCGTCGGTGAACACTTGCGCATAGCCGACTGCGGCAAATTCGCATTTCAGCAACGCGGGCGGAGTGCCGTGGTTCTGCGTCGGACGGTTGGCGTCGACCACGACCACCAGTCCATCGGCCTTCAGCGATGGCCGCATCCTCCAGAGAAATTCATAGGGCTGCTCGATCTCATGGTACATGTGGATCATCAACACCCGGTCAAAACTGCTCTCGGGGAGCTTGGGATCAGCTGGTTCGCCGAGCCGCACGCTGACGCTTTGCAGACGTTCTCGCGCCACGCGCTCGGCCAGCATATCGCGCACCTCCGGCACGATATCTTCGGCAAGAACTCGACCGTCCCTGCCGACACGGTCGGCGAGCCGGATCGTGTAATAACCTTCGCCCGCGCCGATATCGGCAACAGTCATACCAGGCTTGATGCCCGATTTATCCATCACCTCGCCCGCTTCGTTCTTACGGTCGCGAGCCTCTTCGGTCGACCAGCGCGACGATACGATACGTGCCACGGGGCGGTCGGCCGACGGAAACGGGCCGATATTATCCTTGTGCGCTGCCTGCGAGACCGGGCTCCCATCGCAGCCGCCAAGCGCCGTCAGCGCGAACAGGGCGAGCGCGATCCGCATGTCAATCGACATCCTCCACCTCAACGGTCTCACCCGTCACCCGCTGCGACAGTGCTGCTGCCATGAACGGGTCGAGCGCGCCATCCAGCACATCGCCGGGAGCAGTGGAGATTACCCCAGTGCGCAGATCCTTCACCAGCTGATAGGGCTGGAGCACATAGGAGCGGATCTGGTGACCCCAGCCGATATCGGTCTTGGTCGCGTTCTGGGCATCTGCCACGGCTTCGCGCTCCTGCAGCTCGCGCTCATACAACCGCGCGCGGAGCTGGTTATAGGCTTCGGCCTTGTTCTTGTGCTGGCTCCGCTGATTCTGGCATTGGACGACGATGCCTGTTGGCAGATGGGTGATCCGCACCGCCGAATCGGTCGTATTGATGTGCTGCCCGCCTGCGCCTGACGCTCGATAGGTATCGATGCGCAGATCGCTTTCGTTGATCTCGACCTCGATATTGTCGTCGATGACGGGATAGACCCAGACGCTCGCAAAGCTGGTGTGGCGCCGAGCTGCCGAATCATAGGGGCTGATCCGCACCAATCGATGGACCCCACTTTCAGTCTTGGCATAGCCATAGGCGTTTTCGCCCTTCAGCAGCAGCGTCGCCGATTTGATGCCCGCTTGCTCGCCCGAATGCTGGTCGATCAGTTCCACTTTCATGCCGCGCCGCTCGGCCCAGCGCGTGTACATGCGGCTGAGCATGCCCGCCCAATCCTGGCTTTCGGTGCCGCCAGCGCCGGCGTTCACCTCGATATAGGTGTCGTTGGCGTCGGCCTCGCCCGCCAGCAGTGCCTTGATCTTGTCCTCATTGGCGCGCGCCGACAGCGCCGCAAGCCCAGCCACGCCTTCATCGACCATCGCAGTGTCACCCTCCGCGTCGGCCATTTCCATCAGTTCGACGGTGTCGGCAAGCTCGCTCTCGATCGCACGGGTGGCGGCGATCGCCTCATCCAGCCGGCGCCGTTCGCGCATGACTTCCTGCGCTGCCTTCGGGTCATTCCACAATGCCTGATCCTCAACGCGCGCATTCAGTTCGTCGAGCCGACGTAACGCACGATCCCAGTCGAGGAACCGACGGAGCAACGCCAGCGCCTCGTTAATGCTGTCGACATGGGCTTGCGCCTCAGCGCGCATTGAATGAACCTTTTCCTGATACGTCATGCCGACCAAAATCGGCATCCCCGGTTATTGGGAGACCCCGGCTCGCACCGGGGTGACGCTTAATCTGATACCGCGTCTCGATGGGCGCTAGTAGATTCCGCCCTGTCTTTGCAAGAAATCGCTGTCGGTCTGCGTGCGGACCTTGCGCTCTGGCTTTGCGTCACGGGTTACATCAGCCGAACGCGCGACGTTGCGACGGGGTTCGCTTTCGGGCTTGAACGCTTCCCAGATTACCGATGCCTTGGGGTCATTGCTCGGCCAGGCGCCATAGACCTGCTTGCCCGATGCACGATCGACGCGGACCAGTCGCACGCCTGGCGGCGCACGGAACGGGATCGGCGGCATGCCCTCATAGGCTTTTTGAGCGAACTGCTTGAAGATCGGGGCCGCAAGCGTTCCGCCCTGCGCATAACCACCCAGGCTGGATGGCTTATCATAACCGATATAAAGCCCGCCGATCAGCTGCGGCGTTCCGCCGATGAACCACACGTTGGTGGGGCCGGTTGAGGTGCCGGTTTTACCCATCATCGGCCGATTAAGGTCCCGCAACACCGTTGCCGTGCCGCGCTGGACGACGCCCTGGGTAATGTTGACCATCTGATAAGCGGTGATCGGGTCAATCACTTGGCGCGCGCGGATGACCGGGCGGGGCATTGACTTACCGTTCCAGTCGGGCGCGTTGCAGCGCTCGCACGGCCGCCAGTTATCCGGCCAGATCACCTTGCCATGCCGGTCCTGGACAAAATCGATCAGGGTCGAAGGGTGTCCACGTCCCTGATTAGCGATGATCGAAAAGGCGTTGACCATGCGCTGCACCGTCGTTTCGCCCGCGCCCAGCGCGATCGACAGGAAAGGCGGATATTTCCCCACACCCATCCGGTCGATCGTATCGACAACGCGGTCCATGCCCGTCTGGGCCGCGGCGCGCACGGTCATCAGGTTGCGCGATTGCTCGATGCCCCACCGCATCGTGTGCGGGCCCGATCCATGCCCGCCACCAAAGTTGGAAAAGCATTTTTGGCCCAGCCGTGCACCTTGATACACGCAATAGGGGGCGTCGAGGATGATGGTCGACGGCGTCATGCCGCTTTCAAGCGCTGCCGAATAAACGATCGGCTTGATCGTCGATCCGGGCTGACGCATCGCCTGGGTCGCGCGATTGAACGAACCAAGTCGCGAATCGAACCCTCCCTGCATCGCCAAGACGCGACCGCTCTGCGGTTGCTCGACCACAAATGCGCCCGACACATGCGGCACCGATCGGAGGGCGTAGCTGCTACCCGATGGCGCCACAGCGATGATGTCCGCCGGCTGGATCGCGGCAAAGGCAGTCCCGCCCTTGTTACGTACCGGCATCTGCGCATTGTCGCGCGGCAGCGAGCCCGTGGATCCATCGCTGAAGCCGATCGTCAGGGCATTGGCCGATTTGTCGATTACGATAGCGGCTCGCCAGTCCTCATAGTCCAGCCCGATATTGGTATTGACCAGCGCCTGCAGCCAGGCACGGCCGCCCCCAGTTGGCGCGTCCTCGGGCGACGCATCTTCTAGTGTCGGCGCCGTGGCCATGGCGCCGTGCCCGATCGGCCCATTCCAGCCACGGCCACGATCGTATCGCAGCAGCCCGTCGCGTAACGCCTGCTGGGCATAGGCCTGCAGCTTGGGCGCATAGGAGGTGCGCACCCACAGCCCACCCGAATAAACGCTGTACGGCCCCGCCTTTTCATTCTCGCCAAATTTGTCGATCAGCTGGCGGCGTACTTCCTCGACGAAATAGCCGCCGACCCTCTCAAACTTGGGCGTCTGGCGCGCAACCGCCCCAATCGGTTCGTTCGATGCTTGGTCGAATTGCGCCTGATCGATGAAGCGATTGCGCAACATTTCGCGCAATACATAATTGCGACGCTCGAGCGCACGGGCTGTGTTTTTGAATGGATCATAATTCGCCGGACCCTTGGGAAGGATGGCGAGATAGGCCAACTGGCCCAGCGTCAGCTCATCGAGCTCCTTGTCGAAATAGGCATGGCTTGCTGCCTCGACGCCAAAAGCGTTGCGACCGAGCGGAATCTGGTTGAGGTACAGCTCAAGAATCTGTTCCTTGGTCAGCGAATCCTCGATCCTGTAAGCCAGGATCGCTTCCCTGATCTTGCGCGAGGGCGAATAGCTGTTGCCGATCAGCAGGTTCTTGGCGACTTGCTGCGTGATCGTCGATCCGCCCTTGGCGCGCTTGCCGGTCCCGAATTTGGTCACATAATCAACGACCGCGCCGATGGTGCCTGGATAATCGACGCCGTGATGTTCGAAAAAGGTACGGTCTTCCGCCGCCAGGAACGCGCGCACCAGAAGCGGCGGATATTCTGAATAGGAAAGCTCGACGCGGCGCTCTCTCGCATAGCTATGAATCGGTGATCCATC
Organism: Sphingomonadales bacterium; assembly: GCA_038323755.1. GTDB lineage: Bacteria > Pseudomonadota > Alphaproteobacteria > Sphingomonadales > Sphingomonadaceae > Sphingomonas. The sequence goes on along the minus strand of JBBQHG010000009.1, from coordinate 19,571 downwards.
GATCGCACGAACATTGGTTGGCAGCGGTGGCTCATAGGCGCGTAAGCCATCAACCGACGGCAGATCGCGCGCGAACAGCAGCCACATCAGGGCATAGGCCACCATTGCAAGCCCGGCGAGAACCGACAGACCTTTTACCCACCACAACGACCAGGCGCGTTCCAGATGCCCCTGCAGGCCGCTGACTTCGCGACGGATGCGGAAATTCACAGTGGAAGACGAATTGGCCATATGCGCGGCAGGCCCTACCCAAGTTTACGCCGCCATGCCAGCCTCCCTCACATCGGCCGGCGCAAAATGGCCCTGATCAGTTCGATGCCATGCGCCGGGCGAAATGGATGTCGACTGCCCGGCGGATGCTCTCTGCAATCGCTTTGCGGCCATCGGACGAGTCTATGAAGGCTGCATCGCTCGGGTTCGAGATATAGCCGGTTTCGAAAAGGATAGAGGGCATGTCGGGCGCCTTTAGCACGACGAGCGACGCCATCCGGTGAAAATTGGGTTTGATTGGCATCAACGGTTTGGCTTCACGGCCCAGCAGCTGGGCAAAATTGGCTGAGCTGTTCATCGTCTCGCGCTGGGTCAGGTCAATCAGGATCGACGAAACATCAGCCGGGGTCGACGCCAGATTGACGCCCTGGATAATGTCGGCCTTGTTCTCGCGCGCCGCGAGCCTTGCCGATTCCTTGTCCGACGCCACTTCGGACAGAGTGTAGACGGTCGCGCCACTCGCAGAGCCAGCGCCGACGCTATCGCAGTGGATGGAAATGAACAGATCGGCCTTCAACTTTCGCGCGATGCCATAGCGCTCCTGCAACACCAGAAAGCGATCGTCCTCACGCGTCAGCGCCACGCGGACCCGTCCGGAGGAGATCAACTCGTCACGGATCGCCCGAGCGATCTTCAGCGTCACATCCTTTTCGCGCAGCCCGCTATCAGGCGAGATGGCGCCGGGGTCGACTCCCCCATGCCCGGCATCGATCACCACCAGGGGGCGACTGTCGTCATCGCCATAGACTTTGGGTAAACCCAGCTTCCTGCTGGACGGGGGCACCGCAACGGAGACACGGTAGCTCGCCGGGGTCACCCCTGAACCATAGTTGAAGGGTGGCAAGAAGCGCATGCGGCCTTCTGCAGCCGCACGGGCGAAGCGTGCGTCATCGACAGTGCGCAGCGCCAGCGTCAGCGTACGTCCATTCCGGTCGAATCGGCCTTCGGTGATAATTGCAGGTACCGCTAGATCGAACACGATTCGCGCGCCGCTGTCCCCGAGCACGCCCTGGCGGACATTGGCGACGACCCCTTCTGCGTCCGCCGCGTGCCCTGGGGTTGCGCCGTTGATGTCGAGCGCGATCCGCTGGGGGGTATCGAGCACAAAACTAGATGCCTGGCCGACGGTCGCGTCGAACTTGATGACGATCCGGTCGTCACGCACGTCGATACGCTCGACAGTGGCCGCCCAGCCGGGCGTGCCGGCGAGCCAGCAGGCGAGCAAGGCGATCAAAAAGGACACGGCGCGACAATGCCGCGCGGAGGGCCCGGCGGTCCAGTAAAAAGGCATGGGGGGATTGCTCCCGTTGGATTGAACTGTTGCGCCCTGGCTAAAGACTGCCGCCTTCAATCGCGGTGAAACGATGCGGTTAACTTGCCGTTCGGCATATTTTTGCCGGTCACCGGCAAATCAGTGCCGGTTGCTGTTGCAACAAGGTGATGCTAGGCCACATTTGGCTCGACCGTGCGCATTCCGTGCAAGGCCGGCAAAATGACCGCCCAGAGCCGTCCGGCTTCCACGGTGGTTCTTCAGGTTGACGCTCGCATGACGCATTTCCCTTGCACCGCCAATCGCCCGGTTTTCACCGGCGCGATCGCGGGTGTGTGGGGTGTCGCGGACCGCTGGTCCCGACGTGCACGGCGCGCAGAGGCAATTTCTACCTTCACCCGCTCCCCCGGCCCCGGCAACGCTGCCGCCCCGCCGAGAGCACCATATAATCGCGCGCGGCCCCGCCTGAACGGCCCCGGCACGCGCGCGCGGAGACATATCAATGACCATGCGTATGCTGATCGACGCACGCCACCGGGAGGAAACCCGCGTTGCCGTCGTCAAGGGAACTCGAATCGAGGAATTTGATTTCGAGTCCGCTGAGCGCAAACAGCTCAAGGGCAATATCTACCTCGCCAAGGTAACCCGGGTTGAGCCGTCGCTTCAGGCGGCATTCATCGATTACGGCGGCAATCGCCATGGCTTTCTCGCCTTCAGCGAAATCCACCCCGATTATTATCAGATCCCCAAGGAAGACCGCGACGCTCTGTTGCGCGAAGAAGCTGAGCACGCCGCCGAAGAAGCGGCGCTGCGGGCCGAAGCCGAGGCAGAAGACGATGCCCGCGGCGACGACGAGGATGATGGAGAGCATTTCGACGACGATACCGGTCGCGATGACGACGACGATGGCGAAACCGGCGATGCCGATTCGCCCCCGCGTCCTCGGGCTCGCGGGGGCTCCGACGAAGCAGTCGAGGCGCTCCGCCAGCGCCGGATGAACCTGCGCCGCCGCTACAAAATTCAGGACGTGATTCGCAGGCGGCAGGTGCTGCTGGTGCAAGTCGTGAAGGAAGAGCGCGGCAACAAGGGCGCGGCGTTGACCACCTATCTGTCGCTCGCCGGGCGCTATTGCGTACTGATGCCCAACACGTCGCATGGCGGCGGGATCAGCCGCAAGATTTCGAATGCGGGCGACCGCAAGCGGCTGAAGTCGATCATGGCCGATATGAAGCTGCCCCCGTCGATGGGCTGCATCGTCCGTACCGCCGGTCTCCAGCGCACCAAGGTCGAGATCAAGCGCGACTTTGATTATCTCGCCCGGCTGTGGGACGGGATTCGCGAAACGACGCTGGCGTCAGCAGCACCCGCGCTCGTCTATGGCGACAGCGACCTGATCAAGCGCGCGATCCGCGACATCTATAACAAGGAAATCGACGAGGTTATCGTCGAGGGCGACGAGGGCTATGCTCAGGCCAAGCAGTTTATGAAGCTGCTGATGCCGAGCCACGCGCGGCGCGTGAAGCATTACAGCGATCCGGTGCCACTGTTCCAGCGCAACCATGTCGAGGATCAGCTCGGCGCGATGTACCACCCTGTCGTCCAGCTGAAATCGGGCGGTTATCTGGTGATCAACCCGACCGAGGCGCTGGTATCGATCGACATCAACTCCGGTCGCTCCACGCGCGAGCATAATATCGAGCAGACCGCGACTGCGACCAACCTGGAAGCAGCCCAGGAAATCGCGCGTCAGCTGCGACTGCGCGACATGGCTGGCCTGGTCGTTATCGACTTTATCGACATGGATAACCCGTCCAACAACCGCAAGGTTGAAAAGGCGATGAAGGAAGCGCTGAAGAACGACCGCGCCCGCATCCAGGTTGGCCGCATCTCCAGCTTCGGTCTGATGGAAATGAGCCGCCAGCGCCTGCGCACCGGCGTGCTCGAAGCGTCGACCCGCCCCTGCCCCCATTGCGAAGGATCAGGCTTCGTCCGTACCGCGTCGTCGGCGGGCCTGTCGGCACTACGCATGCTGGAAGACGAGGCTGCCCGCGGTCGCGGCTCGCAGCTGCTGCTTCGCGCCAGCCAGGAAGCCGCCTTCTACCTTCTCAACCGCAAGCGCGCCGAACTCGCCGAGATCGAGGAGCGCTATGGTGTGATGATCGAGGTCGCGGCCGATGGCGAGCAGGAGGGCGCGCGCATGTCAGTCGACGTAAGCGGTCCGCCGCCCGCCTATACCCCCCGCTTCGAACCCGCGATCGCCGAGATCGAGGACGATGACGATATCGAAGAGGTCGAAGAGGACGATACCGAGGAAGAAAGCGAGGCTGAAGCGCGTGAAGATGCCGCTCGGCCAGGCGAAAGCGAAGGCGAACGCGATGCCCGCCGCAACAAGCGGCGGCGTCGGCGGGGTCGTCGAGGTCGCGGCCGCCCAGAGGGTGATAGCGGCGAACGTGATGGTAGCGAGCAGGCCGACGCAAGTGTAGCCGATGACGAAGCTGACGCTTCGGGCGATAGCGTTGATGCAGAGGCCGCACCGCCGCGCGAGACAGACGAAAATGGCGAGCCGCGTCGACGTCGCGGCAGGCGTGGCCGCCGTGGCGGTCGTCGCGGCGACCGGCCGGAGCAGGTCGAGGCCGATCACGGCACGACCAGTGAAGCGCCTGTCGATGCGGCACCAACGGAGGAAGCACCAGCGACGGACGAGGTCGAAGACGAAGCCCCCAAACGCGCACGTCGTCGTCCGCGCGCCAAGGCTCCCGAATTGCCAAAGGCGGCGCCTGAAGCAGTCGACGAGGCGGTCGCAGATGTGGCGCTACCAGCAGCCGTTGAGACAGCGGCACCTGCCAAACCCAAGCGCGCGCGCAGATCAAAGCAGGGCGATGCGGTCGCCGAGGCCGTCGAACCCGTCGCCGAAGCGCCGGTCGCAGAACCAGTCGCAGAGGCGCCTGTAGAAGTCCCGACCAAGCCGAAGCGGGCTGCCGCCAAGGGCAAGGCAAAGGCCAAAGCGCCGGCAGCCAAAAAGAGCGTCGAGGCTGAGCAAACGGTCGATAAGGATATCGTCATTGCCGGCGGTATCGATGCCGCGGCACCGGACGCTGTGACGACAGCCGCCGACGGTGGAAGCGAAGCCGAGAGCGAGGGCGGCACCCCGCGCCGGGGCTGGTGGCAGCGCACTTTTGGTGCCTGATCGCTGATCCTGCCCGCGTGGTCGCTGTTCCAGTGGCCACGCGGGCGATCCAGCGTGCTTGTCGTTGAATATTGCCGTGAATTGGCGGATACCCGCGCCATGAAGAAACTCGTGACCGCGTTCGCTCTCTCGTTGCTGGTGATCTCTCAGCCAGTCCGCGCTCAATCCATTTTGCGCGACGCGGAAACGGAAGCGATGTTTGCCGAAATGGCCAAGCCGCTGGTCATCGCGGCGGGCCTGTCGCCCAAGGATGTCAAGGTTGTCCTCATCCAGGATGAGACGGTCAACGCCTTCGTCGCCGGGGGGCAGACCGTCTATGTCCATTCGGGCCTGATCAACGAGGCGGACACCGCCAATCAGGTTCAAGGCGTTATCGCCCATGAAATCGGCCATATCGCCGATGGGCATGTCGTGCTCCAGGGCGAAGGGGCGAAACCGGCACTTGGAATCGCGCTCCTCAGTCTAGTGCTGGGCATCGCAGCGATTGCGGCCGGGTCGTCAGAGGGCGGCGCTGGCATAATCGCTGCGGGCCAGCAAGCGGCCCAAGGCAAGTTCCTCGCCTTCACGCGGGTGCAGGAAGCGACGGCAGACGCCAGCGCCGCCATCTATCTCCAACAGGCTGGCATCTCAGGGAAAGGCTTTCTGCAATTCTTCAAGAAATTACAGAGCCAGGAATTTCGCGCCGGCTATATCAACATCGATCCCTACGCACAGAGCCATCCGCTCAGCGGTGAACGGGTTGCAACGCTTACCCATACGCTTGAAGCATCGCCTGCCTGGAATACCCCGTCCAATCCGGCGCTGGAAACGATATTCCGCCGCGTCAAAGCCAAGTTAAAGGGCTATATCGAGGAGCCTCAGCGGACCTTGAATATCTATCCGCCCGAAGATCAGAGTGTCGCTGCGCATTATGCGCGCGCCTATGCCTATCACAAGGGCGGCTTTCCGGACAAAGCCAATGCCGAAGCCGATGCGCTGATCGCTATCGCGCCGCACGATCCCTATTTCCTCGAAATCAAGGGCCAGATCCTGCTCGAATCGGGCAAACCGCTCCAGGCTCTTGCCCCATTGCGGGAGGCAACGCAGATCACCGGTTATCAGCCGCTGATCGCCACCACCTTCGGCCACGCGCTGATCGCAACCGAGGACCGCAACAACTATGCTGAGGCGGAAAAGGTGCTGCGCCAGGCGGTCGCGCGCGACGATGACAATCCGTTCGCCTGGTACCAGCTCGGTACTGTATACGAACTGCGCGGCGATCAGGCGCGGGCGATGCTCGCCACGGCTGAGCGCGCAGCGCTAACCGGCGATTCGCGCACTGCTGCCTTCACCGCTCGTGCTGCAATGGGGGCACTGCCGCAGAACAGCGTTGACTGGATCCGCGCGCAGGACATCGCACTCACGGCACAAAATGAGCTGGACGATACGCGAGGCGGGAAAAGACGGCGATGATCGAGCGCATTGGCAGCAACTGGGCCCTACTGCTGGCCGTCGCTGGTGGATCGGCACTGGCGGGCGCCGGCGCCGTCGCGGCGGCGAATCATCTGAGCGGTTCCGCCAGTGCGCCACAGCGCGCCGCAATCGAGCAGGTCGTGCATGATTATGTTCTCGCGCACCCGGAAATCATTCCCGAGGCGATGGGCCTGATGCGCGACCGCGCGACCGCCAAGGACGTCGCCGCCAATCGCGACGCGATCCTCAAACCCTATGGCAGTGCCTGGGCCGGCAACCCGCAAGGCGATGTCACGATCGTCGAATATTTCGATTACAATTGCGGTTTTTGCCGCTCAAGCCTGCCCACCATCGCCAAGCTGATCGAAAGCGACCCCAAGCTGCGCATCGTCTTCCGCGAATTGCCGATCCTGTCGGAGGAAAGCCGCACCGCCGCCCGTCTCAGCCTCGTCGCGGCCGAGCGCGGCAGGTTCCAGCAATTTCATGCGGCGATGTATGCTGGCGGTAGCATATCCGACGTGTCGATGGCGCAAGCGATGCGCGCCGCCGGGCTTGATGCGCAGCTCGTCCAGCAGGCCGTCGCCGCGCCACGCATCGATGCCGAGATCGACCAGAATATCGCCGTCGCGCGCCAATTGGGGATGACGGGTACGCCTTCCTGGGTGATCGGCGACCATGTCGTCTCCGCTGCGCTGCCAATCGAGGAACTCCAGCGCGAAATCGCCAAGGTCCGCGCCAAAAGCTGATCTGCACGCATTGTAGTGCGCGCATCGCCCCCCTACCTCGCATTCAACAACGCACGGGGAAGCGAATGCAACCGATCCTGGCCGTTACCGGCCTGACCAAGACCTATGCGTCGGGGCTGACCGCGCTCGATCATATCGACCTGACGATCGCCAAGGGGGAAATTTTCGCACTGCTTGGGCCAAATGGCGCTGGCAAGACGACTCTGATCAGCATCATCTGCGGACTGGCGACACCAAGTGAGGGCAGCGTGGCGGTTGCCGGACACGACATCCAAAGCGATTACCGCGCAGCGCGTTACCGGATCGGGCTGGTGCCGCAGGAACTATCGACCGATGCGTTCGAGACCGTGATGGCGACCGTTACCTTCTCGCGCGGGCTGTTCGGCCGGCCCCGCGACCCCGCCGTCATCGAACGCATCCTGCGCGACCTGTCGCTTTGGGAAAAGCGTAACAGCAAGATCATGGAGTTGTCGGGCGGCATGAAGCGCCGCGTGCTGATCGCCAAGGCGCTCTCCCACGAACCCGACATCCTTTTTCTCGACGAGCCGACCGCCGGCGTCGATGTCGAGCTTCGCCGCGATATGTGGACGCTGGTCCGCCAGTTGCGCGAACGCGGCACGACGATCATCCTGACCACCCACTATATCGAAGAGGCTGAGGAAATGGCCGACCGGGTCGGCGTGATCCTCAAAGGCAAGCTGATCCTGGTCGAGGACAAGACCACGCTGATGCAAAAGCTCGGCAAGAAGACACTGACGATCAACCTTGTCGACCCGCTTCACGCCGTGCCGCCCGAACTCGCGCAGTGGAACCCAACGCTCAAGGCCGAGGGCAATGAGCTGGAATATGTGTTCGAGGCGCATAACGAACGCACCGGTATCCCCTCGCTCCTGCGCGCGATGGGTGATCTTGGTATCGGCTTCAAGGATCTGAACACCGCGCAAAGCTCGCTCGAGGATATCTTCGTGGGCCTTGTCCACCAATCGGCCCAAGGCGCGGAGAAGCCAGCATGACCGGGTTCAACTGGCACGGCATCGCCGCCATCTATCGCTTCGAGCTCGCCCGCTTTGGCCGCACGATCCTGACCAGCCTGCTGACGCCCGTCATCACCACCGCGCTCTATTTCGTGGTGTTCGGCTCGGCGATCGGCTCGAAGATTTCGACTGTGGACGGTGTCCCTTATGGCGCGTTCATCGTCCCCGGCCTCATCATGCTGTCGATGCTGACCGAAGGGATCGGCAATGCAAGCTTTGGCATCTATATGCCGAAATGGTCAGGGACGATCTATGAACTGCTCTCCGCGCCGATCTCGCCGATCGAAACGGTCGTCGCCTATGTCGGTGCGGCAGCGACCAAGTCGATGATTCTAGGGATGGTGATCTTCGCCACCGCGCACCTGTTCGTGGCGCTGCCGCTCGCGCATCCGGTGGCGATGGTGGGGTTCATGCTGCTCACCGCAATCACCTTTTGCCTGTTCGGCTTCGTGCTCGGCATCTGGGCGAAGAGCTTCGAGCAATTGCAGATCGTCCCGCTGCTGGTGGTGACCCCGCTGACGTTTCTGGGCGGCACCTTCTATTCGATCAAGATGCTGCCCGCCGCTTGGCAGACGGTGACGCTGTTCAACCCGATCGTGTATCTGATCAGCGGCTTTCGCTGGACCTTTTTCGGGCAGGGCGATGTCGGGATCGAGTGGAGTTTGGTGGCGATCGGCGGGTTTCTAGCCGTGTCGCTGGCGACAATCGCTTGGATTTTCAGGACGGGGTATCGGTTGAAGAGTTGAAGGGGGCGCCCGCCGGGTGCCCCCTCATATTTCCTATCTCACCACCGGCAGCACGACCGCTGATCCTGCGCACACCTGCTGCTCCGCCTTCACGAAATCGCTCTCCTTCGCCCGCGAAATGTTCGGCACGAAGGTCTGCGGGTTGCGGTCGATGACAGGGAACCAGCTCGACTGGATTTGCACCATGATCCGGTGGCCCTTTTTGAAGACATGGTCGTGGTCGCGCAAAGGGACGTCCCATTTCGTCACCTGCCCCGGCACCAGCGGCTTGGGGTCGGTCTCGCTCGTCAGGAACTTGCCGCGCCGAACCTCCATCGCGATCGGCCATTGATAGCCGTTCAGCTGGCGCGGATAGGCACCGAGTGGGGCATTGTCGTCGAACTTGGCATAATCATCGGGCAGTACGTCGATCAGCTTGACGACGAAATCGCTGTCGGTGCCGCTGGTCGAGGCCATCAGCTCAGCAGCGATCTTGCCCGTCACGGTCAGGTCGGCGTCCAAGGGTGCCGAGACATAGCTCAGCACATCGGGCCGGTGATCGACGAAGCGTTGGTCGGCGCTTTCCCACCAGCGCCATTCAGGGCGCGGATAGGTTTGCGAGATCGGCCGCTCGCGGAACGGCACCGGGTTGGCGGGGTCTGAGATATAGCTGCGGCACGCTTCCCCTGCGGCGGGCCTGTCGAAGCTCAGGCTGCCGTCGGCGTGGAGGTACAGGCTGGTTTCGGTCGCGGTCTTGGGTGGCCAGCTCGCGTAACTCTTCCAGACATTCGAGCCCGATTGCAGGATGCGCGCCTCATATGCCGGTTTCTCGCCGATACCGTGGAGCCAAAAGCGAAAGAAGGGCTCCTGGATCTGTTCGCGGAACTCGACGCCGGTATCGCGGCCCAGCGGAATGTTGCCGAGCATGTCCATCTTGCCCTGCCACGTCCCATGCGCCCAGGGGCCCGCGACCATCACACTTAGGTGATCGGGATCATTCTCTTCCTGCTTGGCATAGATCTGCCACGATCCCCACGGGTCTTCCTGATCCCAGAATCCGGCGACATTCAGCGTCGGCACCGTCGTCTTGCCTAGCGCCTTTTGCCAGTTCTGGTCGGTGTAGAAGCTGTCGTGATTGGGATGGTCGAACAGCGATGTCGCCATCGGCACGCTGCCCTTGAAATAATCGCGGTCGAGATTGGCGACGGGGCCGAGCTTCAGGAAAAAATCATAGGTGTCGACGGTGCCATAGGGGAAATCCTCCAGCGATTCCTTGGTCGCCTGCAGCGAATGCACCCAATCCGCGACATAGCTCAGCCGCAGCGCGCCATTCCGGTGGAGATCGTCATTGCTCCAGTAATCGATCCACGCCGCCTGCGGGCTCACCGCTTTCAGCGCTGGGTGCGGATGGACCAATGCCACCGCCGCCGCAAACCCGGGATAGGACACGCCCCACATCCCGACCTTGCCGTTGTTCGGCTTCACATGCTTGACCAGCCAGTCAATCGAATCATAGGCATCGGTCGCCTCGTCGACGATCTTGGGTTTGCCCGGATGAACGGCGGTCGACAGCGTGAATTTGCCGTCCGATCCAAACCGCCCGCGCATTGACTGGAACACGAAGATGTAGCCGTCCTTGACCAGGCCTTTCCAGCTGCCGGGCACCCCCGGCGGCGCGGCTTGCGGAACGCCATAGGGGGTACGCTGGAACAGGATCGGCAGCGGCCCCTTCTGGTCGCGCGGCCGCAGGATCACCGTCTCCATCTTCGCCCCGTCTCGCATCGGGACCATCACCTTTTCAAAGGTGAAGGGCGCTTCCGCCTTGGCAGCGGCGGACGCAGGCGATGTCTGTGGCTGGGCGGCGACCATGGCCGGCATCGCGACCGCGCCGAACAGCAAGGGGGCAAACAACAAGGCGGTGGAACGAAGGCGCATGAAAATCTCCCCTGATTGACGAGAGCCTAGCGAGCAACAGCGAAGGAGGAAAGCGGCGCGGCCAGGCTAAACCAGTCGCGTCTTGATCACGGGATGGGATTCCAGCGTGCGATGCACGGGGCATTTGTCGGCGATGACTAAAAGCCGCGCGCGCTGCGCCTCGCTCAGGTCGCCTTCCAGCGTAATATCACGCTCGATCACCTCGATTTTCGGGCGGCCCTCCCCCGTCGCCTGGCAATCCTCGGAATGGCAGCGACTATGTTTCAGGGCGACAGATACACCCTTCAACGGAATACCTTCCCGATCCGCCACGAGCTTGACCGTCATCGATGTGCAGCTGCCGAGCCCCGCCAGCAGCAAATCGTACGGCGTCGGCCCCAAATCCATCCCGCCCACCTTCAGCGGCTCATCAGCGATAAAGCTATGACCCGATGAGTCGACAATCGACACGAATTTGGCATCGGTGGAGGTCACCCGCACCTCGCCCTCATCGGGCGCATCCCGCGCCTTGGCGGGTGGTAGATAGGGCTCGACCCAGGCAGAGATCATTGCAGCCGCATAAGCGGCAGGCGCAGGCTGCGTCAGCAGATGATCGGCACCGGCGAGCGAGACGAAGCTCTTGGGGTGTTTGGCCGCGGCAAATATCTCGCCCGCATTTTCGATGCCGACAGTCGTGTCGGTCGGGGCATGCAGCACCAGCAGCGCGCGTTTCAGCTTGGCCAGCCGTCCGGCTTGATCATGCCCCTCGACCGCATCGAGAAACGCATCGCTGACGTTGAATGGCCGGCCGCCGATCGACACCTCCGCCCGCCCCTCGGCCCGCACGCGTTGCACCTGATCACCCAACTGATGCAGCACATGCGCCGGATCGAACGGCGCGCCGATCGTCACCACGGCAGTGCACTCCGGAATATCGACTGCCGCCGCAATTACCGCTGCGCCGCCCAGCGAATGGCCGACAAGGATTGACGGCGCGCCGATCGAATCGCGAAGATACCCCGCCGCCGCGACCAGATCGCCCACATTGGCCATAAAATGGCTGTCGGCAAAATCGCCACCGCTCTTGCCCAAGCCCGTAAAATCAAACGCGAGCGTGGCAATGCCATGTTCGGCGAGCGCCACGCTGATCCGTCGCGCGCCATGGCTGTTGGCGGTGCAGGTGAAGCAATGCGCAAACAGCGCCACCGCGCGGATGCGCCCGGCGGGCATCTCAATGCGGCCGGAAAGGGCGATGTTGGCTGAATTTATAAACTGCACATCACGCCGCATCATCCGTCTCCATTGATTTCCATCTGCCGACTATAGCAGGCTGTCTCGATCAGGACGCAGCAAGATCCAACGGCCGTCCACACTGCGCACGCTTCCCGGTCACTGAGCGACCCGAAGCCAAAGGGCGGTCGCATCGTCTGATTGCTTGAAACGGGGATATTGAGCACAACCGGCGTCCCCCGCCTCAATCGCGCGTAGCCGCCGGCCAAGACCAGCCAGCCCCTCTTCCACGACAGCCGCGAACAACGCTTCGGGCGTCATCGCTGCATAGACATCGAACAATGCAGCGAAACCGTCCGTCATCAGCAAAAGCTCATCACCTGGCGTGCAGCGAACCGTGGCGGTGGCAATATGGTCTGCCGCCAGAGGATCGACGCCGAGCAGGTACCGGTCCGGTCGCATGCGCGACTGGCGGAGCGATTCAAGAAGAGGTTGTGGGCGCTGTTTCTCGCCCAGGCCGTTGCCGACAAACTGGGCAGCCCAGGCACCTTCCACATTCTTGCTGGGTTGCGCGCCGAAGCGATCGACGTGCGCGCCGCGCTTCAACAGTCCGGCGCAATCCCCGAGCCAACCGCATTCAATTTCCCGCTCGCCTGCCCGCGCCACCAGAAAAGTGCCCTTTGGCAGCTCCCACCGCGCAATGGGGTCACGCGTGCGCGCGGCTTCATAGCGACGGGCGACATGGGCAAACATGTTGCGGCAGATCGTCTCGACATTGGCTTCACCAGTGCTCGCCAACGCGGCATTGGCCTCCATCGCCAGCCACGCCGCGCCACCGCGCGAGCCCAGCAGCCCGGGCTCGCCCAGATCGGTCGCACCATCGATCACCCAGGCGAGCGTATCCCCGCACCCGACCCGGTCGTCATTCGGCGTTGTGGCATCGCCTGCGAGGCTGATCGACTGGAGTAGATCGAAACGCATGGTTCAGCCTCATCGGGGAAAGGACGGGTCAGTCAGCGAACAGCAGCACTGGCGTTTCGAGATAATTCTTGAGCAGCTGGACAAAGCTCGCCGCATCCCAGCCATCGACCACGCGGTGATCGCAGCTGATCGACAGGTTCATCAGCTTGGCGCGGACGATCTCGTCGCCCACGAATACGGGCCGCTCGACGATCTTGTTGGGGCCGATGATCGCCACTTCGGGGCGGTTGATGACCGGCGTCGTCGCGATGCCGCCAAGGGGGCCAAGCGAGGTGATCGTCAACGTGGAGCCCGACAATTCCTCGACCTTTGCCTTGCCAGTGCGCGCGGCTTCGGCGAGACGACCGACCTCGCTCGCCAGCTGCCAGACATTCCTGTCTTGCGCGTCGCGGATCACCGGGACCATCAGCCCGGCAGGGGTCTGCGTCGCCATGCCGAGATGGACCGCACCGTGCCGGGTGACCACGCCGCCTTCATCGTCATAGCGCGCGTTGATCATCGGGAAATCGGGAATCGCCTTGCAGATCGCGGCGATCAGCAGCGGCAGCATGGTGAGCTTGGGGCGTGTACCGCGATGGTCGTTCAGGTCCGCGCGCATCGCCTCCAGCGCGGTCACGTCGATTTCGTCGACATAGGTGAAATGCGGGATGTGGCGCTTGGCCGCCTGCATATTCTCCGCGATCTTGCGGCGCATACCGATGACCTTGATCGGCTCGTCGGCGCGCGCTCGGCTGGCATGCGGTGCGTGATAGCCTTCGCCAGATCCATAGCGCAGATAAGCATCGAGATCGGCATGACGAACGCGGTCGCCATCAGTCTTCACATCGGCCAAGTCGATGCCGAGGTCAGCCGCGCGCGCGCGGACCGCCGGTGATGCAAGGACTGGCGCTATGTGATGCGGGGGCGTTGGTGCAACAGTGGGCGCAGGGGCGACCGGCGCCGGCTCCACCGGTGCCGCACGAGGATTTTCCGCGACAAATTGTTCGGCCACTTCAGCCTGCGCCGGCGTGGCAGGGGCAGCCTTCAACTCCGTCGTCACCGGCGCAAGCGCGGGTGCCTCTTCCGCCGATACATCGCCCTCGGTCTCGATAACCACCAGCGCCGCACCGATCGCGACCTGATCGCCCACCTCGCCCGCCAATTCGATCACGGTGCCAGACACCGGCGATTCCATCTCGACGGTCGCCTTGTCCGTCATCATGTCGGCGATCTGCTGATCTTCTTCGACCCGGTCGCCGACGGCAACGTGCCAAGCGACGATCTCGGCTTCCGAGATGCCTTCGCCAATATCGGGCAATTTGAACGTGAACCGCGCCATTATGCGTCCTTCATGATCTTCTTGAGCGCCTCGCCAATGCGGACTGGGCCCGGAAAATAGGCCCATTCCAGGCTGTGTGGATACGGCGTGTCGAAACCGGTGACGCGCTCGATCGGTGCTTCCAGATGATAGAAGCACCGCTCCTGCACCAGCGCCGAGAGTTCCGCGCCGAAGCCGCTCGTGCGCGTCGCCTCATGCACGATCATGCAGCGCCCGGTTTTCTTCACCGATGCCTCGATCGTCCCGATATCGAGCGGCACCAAGGTGCGCAGGTCGATCACCTCGGCATCGACGCCCGCCTCTGTCATCACCGCGAGTGCGACATGCACCATCGTGCCATAGGCGAGCACCGTCAGCGCCTCGCCCGCGCGGACGATCTTCGCCTTGCCAAGCTCGATCTTGTAATAGCCCGTTGGCACCTCACCCGCCGGATGCTGCGACCAGTTCTGCGTCGGCTTGTCCCAATGGCCGTCGAACGGGCCATTATAGATGCGCTTGGGTTCGAAGAAGATCGTCGGATCATTATCCTCGATCGCCGCAATCAGCAGGCCCTTGGCGTCATAGGGGGTTGAGGGGATCACCGTCTTCACGCCAGAAATGTGGGTGAAAATTCCTTCAGGGCTCTGGCTGTGTGTCTGACCGCCAAAGATGCCGCCACCAAAGGGCGAGCGCACCGTGATTGGCGCAGTAAACTCGCCGGCCGAGCGATAGCGCAACCGCGCCGCCTCGCTCACCAATTGGTCAAGCGCCGGGTAGATATAATCGGCAAACTGGATTTCGGGCACTGGGCGCAAACCATACGCCCCCATCCCCACTGCCACGCCGATAATCCCGCATTCGGTGATCGGTGTGTCGAACACCCGCCGCGTGCCATATTTCGCCTGAAGCCCCGCCGTCGCCCGGAAAACGCCGCCAAAATAGCCGACATCCTCCCCCATCACGACAATGTCGGGGTCGCGGTCCATCATCACGTCCATGGCGGAGTTGATCGCCTGAATCATGTTCATACGGGTAGTCTCGCCCGCATCGCTATCGGTCGTGCTGCTCATTTCGCTGCCCATGGCCGGCCACTCGCGGTTTCCTCGGCAACCATTTGCGCCTGCTGCTCCCGCAAATGCCAGGGCATTTCCTCGAACACCCCGTCGAACAGCGTGTCGAGCGGCTGGTGCAAACCATGGCCGAGAATGCCGTTCTTCTCCGCTTCCTTTTGCGCTGCCTTCACCATTTCGGCGAGTTCAAGGTCCTGTGCGGCGTGGCGTTGCTCGTCCCATTCGCCGATCGCGATGAGATGGTCCTTCAGCCGCTTGACCGGATCGCCTAGCGGCCAAGCGGTCGGCTCGCCCGCCGAGCGATATTGACCGGGATCGTCTGACGTCGAATGCCCCTCGGCGCGGTAAGTAAAATGCTCGATCAGCGTTGGCCCCTGGTTGGTCCGTGCCCGCTCCGCTGCCCACAGCGTAGCGGCATAAACCGCCAACGCGTCATTGCCGTCGACCCGCAGCCCAGCAATGCCATAACCAATCGCCCTTGCCGCAAAGGTCGTCGATTCCGCCCCGGCAAAGCCCGAAAAACTGCTGATCGCCCATTGGTTGTTGACGATGTTGAAGATGACAGGCGCGCGGTATACGCTGGCAAAGGTGCAGGCCGAATGGAAATCGCCCTCCGCTGTCGAGCCTTCACCGCACCAGGTCGCAGCGATGCGGGTATCGCCCTTGGCCGCACTGGCCATCGCCCAGCCCACAGCCTGCGGATATTGCGTGGTGAGGTTCCCCGAGATCGAGAAGAACCCGGCTTCCTTCACCGAATACATGATGGGCAGCTGCTTGCCCTGCAGCCTGTCGCCCTTGTTCGAATAGATCTGGTTCATCATGTCAACCAGCGACCAGCCGCGCGCAATCAGCAGCCCCTGCTGGCGATAGGAGGGGAAGCACATATCCTCATAATCAAGCGCATAGGCGGCGGCGACGGCGATCGCCTCCTCACCAGTGCACTTCATGTAGAAACTGGTCTTGCCCTGGCGCTGGGCGCGAAACATGCGCTCATCGAATGCGCGCACCAGCGCCATGCTGCGCAACATCCGGCGCAGCATATCTGGCGATAGCTTGGGGTCCCAGGGGCCAACCGCCTTGCCCTCCTCATCGAGCACGCGAATGAGCGTATAGGCCAGATCGGCAAAGCTATCCGGCCGCGCGGCGGTGTCGGGGCGCGCGGCGCTGCCCGCAGGCGGCACATCGACATGCACAAAATCGACTGCGTCGCCCGGCCGAAACTTCGGCTCCGGCACGTGCAGCGACAGCGGTTGCAAATTGGCGCGCGGGGAATCGCCTGCCATGATCTCTCCAATTTCGCGGCGATGGTGGCCGGGGACTCGCCTGTTGCAACCTTGTTATAAAATTTCAAGCACGATGGCGAGGGGTCAGCGTCCGCCAAACGCGGCAATCGCTGCGCGCGCGATCGGTTCACCCCATTCCTGGACGAAATGCCCCCCGCCCTCGATCATCATCGGCTCGGGGCACCCACGAATATTCCGGCGCAGCGCTTGCATTTGCACCGGGCCAAGCACCGGGTCTGCAGCACCCACTGCCATGAAGCTCGGCCCGGTCCAGCGCTGTGACCAGAAGTCGATCGCCGCCCGGCCAATTGCCGCCCCCGGCATATCGGGGTCAACAGGCACCAGCGCGGGAAAGATTTGGGCGCCCGCCTTGTAACTGGCATCGGGATAAGGCGCGTCATAAGCCGCGATCTCGGCAGGCGTCAGGTGGGGCGTACCGCGCGCGATCAGCGCACCGATCGGCAGATCCGGTGTAGACATGGCGTAAGCCTTCCACGCCATGAAGCCCGGACCCGGCGAAGCGCCCGTACCGATGCCCGTGTTCATGACGATCAGCCGCTCGATGCGGTCGGCCATGCCAGGTGCAACGGGCAGCGTGAGGCCGATCAGCCCGCCCCAATCCTGCACCACGAGCGTGACATGCTTCAAGTCAAGCCGCTCGATCAGCGCGATCAGCCAATCGCGGTGAAAATCGAAGCTGTAATCCTCCTGCCGCACCGGCTTGTCCGATCGACCGAACCCCAAGAAATCCGGACACACAACGCGCGCGCCCGTTTCCAAGAACACCGGGATCATCCGGCGATAGAGAAAGCTCCAGCTCGGCTCACCGTGCTGGCAGAGAAACACGCGGTCGGCATCCTTGGGGCCGGCATCTATATAAGCGCTGCGCAGTCCCTCATATCCCGGCAGATCATCGACATAGGCGACGGGAAAATCGAAGTCGGGGATGGCGGCGAAACGATCCTCCGGCGTGCGCTTTGCCTCGATCATCCAAGGTCCCTTGCGATAAGTGATATCATTGAAACCTAGTCTAGCGAGAATTGGGATCGAAACAAAGTCATCGACCTTCTGCGACTCCCCGGGCGATCAGGGATCGTTAACGTTGGTCATGCATTATGCTGCCAGACCCAGGAGACGCATCGATGTACATGGAGCCGGTTGTTCGCGCTAAAGCCCGAAGTGCAAAATCCACCAATCCGGTCGATCTGGCGATCGGCGTCTTCCTGCTCTCGGCTTCTGCGCTTCTGTTGCTCCCGTCGATGGCGCTCTATGGCGTGTACGTTGCGGCAGCCCTGGTCGCGCGGACGATCTGGAAAAATCCGCGCGCCGGTCGCTGATCGAAGCTTAGGCCGCCTCCACCGTCTGTTCGATGACGCCAAAAATCGGATGATGCCGGTCGTCTTCGGCCCATATCCGCACCGTATCGCCAGCTTTCAGAAACGGCGTCACCGCCGCCCCGCCACGGATCGTCTCCACCGTGCGCACTTCCGCCACGCACGCATAGCCAACGCCGCCATCGGCAATCGGCTTGCCCGGGCCGCCATCGGCATCGCGGTTGCTGACCGTGCCCGATCCGATGATTGTCCCCGCGCCCAGCGCGCGCGTCTTGGCGGCATGCGCGATCAGCGTGCCGAAATCGAACGTCATGTCCACGCCCGCCTCGACCCGGCCGAAAGGCTTGCCGTTCAGATCGATCATCAGCTTGCGGTGCAGCTTGCCGTCCTGCCACCAGTCGCCGAGCGCATCGGGCGTGACAAACACGGGCGAAAAGGCGCTCGCGGGTTTCGACTGAAAAAAGCCAAAGCCCTTGCCAAGCTCACCCGGAATCAGGTTGCGCAAGCTCACATCATTGGTCAGCCCGATCAGCCGGACCGCGGCGAGTCCCTCCTCACGGCTCGCACCCATCGGCACATCGCCCGTCACGACTACGACTTCGGCCTCAAAGTCGCAGCCCCAGGTCTCATCCTTCAACGCGATAGCGTCACGCGGCCCGAGAAAACCGTCCGACCCGCCCTGATACATCAGCGGATCATGCCAGAAGCTATCGGGCATTTCCGCCCCGCGCGCCTGCCGCACCAGCGCGACATGGTTCACATAAGCAGAGCCATCCGCCCATTGGTACGCCCGCGGCAGGGGCGCCGCCGCGCCATGTTCGTGAAACCGCCGCATCGGGATTGCTTCATGCTCCAGATCGGTCGACAGGTTTTTCAGATCGGGCAGCACCCTTTCCCAATTGTCGAGCGCTGCCTGCAGCGTTGGCGCGATGTGCGTTGCATCGGCATACCAGGCGAGATCGGGCGACACGACGATCAGCGCGCCATCGCGCCCGTGCTTGAGGCTGGCCAGTTTCATGCGATCTCCTGCGGATTATTATTTTGGCCGACCTTACCGTGCCCATTCCCGGTGTCGAGCATGTTGGTGGGGGATTGACCGCGCCGCGCCATCACCGCACCTTGGGCAAAAGGTTTCAAGAGAGGACTGACATGCTCGACACGCTCCCCGGCCGCTTCGCCTATAACGAGGATCACGAGGCCTTCCGCCAGACGGTGCGCAGCTTCCTACAAAAGGAAGGCGTGCCCAAGGTCAATGAGTGGGAAGAAAACCGGCTGGTCCCCAAGGAATTCTGGCGCAAGGCCGGCGAAATCGGCATGCTCTGCCCGACCGTCCCCGAGGAATTTGGCGGCCTCGGCCTCGATTTCGGCTATAACGCGATCGTCGATGAAGAGATGAGCTACCTGGGCGTCCCCGCCGGTTTCTCGCTCCAGTCGGACATCGTCTGTGACTATATCGTCCAGTACGGCTCCGAAGAGCAGAAGAAGCACTGGCTGCCCAAGCTCGTCTCGGGCGAAACGATCACCGCCATTGCGATGACAGAGCCCGGCACCGGCAGCGACTTGCAGGCGATCCGCACCAGCGCCAAGAAGGACGGCAACCATTATGTCGTCAACGGCAGCAAGACCTATATCACGAACGGCCAGAATGCCGATCTGATCCTCGTCGTCGCCAAGACCGATCCCGATGCCAAGCCCGCCTATAAGGGCATGTCGATCATCCTGGTCGAGGCGGACCGTGAAGGCTTCAAACGTGGGCGCAAGCTCGACAAGATCGGGCA